>RPRC01000301.1 GCA_003857395.1 Geobacter sp. | reverse complement strand
TAATCCACTCATCTGTCGTATCAACCAGCTTCTCCAGGTCGGCATTGGTCAATATCTTTTCAGGAACGGCAGCGCCGGTTCCTGTAATTCGAGCATGAGCCATTCTTCCCACCTTCTCAGCCGGCAGCGTGGTTCTCTTAATCTTCTCGCTGCTGTTTGCTGTCCGTAATATATTGTTTCAGCTTTTCCGCCATCTTTATATTTACACCCTTTTGGGCGTAATCATGAGCAAAGCGGATGGCATTCTTAATAGCTTTCGCACTGGAACCGCCGTGGCAAATCATGCCAACGCCATTGATTCCCAAGAGCGGAGCTCCGCCATATTCAGAATAATCAACTTTCTTGCGAAAGTTTTTGAATGCTCCTCGAACAAATAAATATCCTGCCATGGAAAGAAAACTCTGCTTTATCTCAGCTTTCAGCATTTTCCCAACAGTTTCGACAAGTCCTTCTGAAACCTTCAGCACAACGTTACCGACAAAACCGTCACAGACGACAACGTCGACAGAACCGTTAAATACATCCCGGCCCTCCACGTAACCAAGGTAGTTGAAGGAAGTTCCACGCAAAAGTTCCTGGAGATGCGCGTGTGATTCACGCGTCAGTTCATTGCCCTTGCTTTCTTCTTCGCCATTGGAAAGAAGGCCCACGCGGGGACTTTCAATGCCCATGAAATACTTGGCATAAACCTCACCCATAACAGCAAACTGGACCAGATTCTGCGGCTTACAGTCCACGTTTCCACCAACGTCAAGGATAAGGGTTCTGCCGTGCAGGTTAGGAAATATTGTAGCGATTGCAGGCCTGTCGATGCCTTTCAACCGACCAAGAAGGAACATCCCGGCAGCCATGGTAGCACCGGAGTTTCCGGCACTGACAACAGCATCGACCTTGTTATCTTTTACAAGGTCGTAGGCTATGCGAATGGATGAATCTTTTTTCCGGCGAATTGCATCAGATGCAGAGTCATGCATTCCCACGACTTCGCTCGCATGAACAACGGAAATATTCAAGCCTGTGCAGTTATGCTTGGCAAGTTCCTGATGTAATACATCAGTATTTCCCACCAGCGTGACGGCAATCCCGAATTCGCGCGCGGCAGCAACAGCGCCCTCAACCTCGACTACAGGAGCGTTATCGCCGCCCATTCCGTCAACGGCAACTCTCATAGATAACCATCCAGTTTTTGTAGTAAAAATTTAAATCTTCGTTTGGATCAAAGATCCTTTGCCTGGATTACTTCCTTACCTTTGTACATGCCACATGAGGGGCATACACGATGAGGAAGTTTGGGCGCTTTGCACTGGGGGCAAACCGATACGTTGGGGGGAGTGAGAAAATCATGCGCTCTTCTCATATTTTTACGGGATTTGGATGTCTTTTTCTTTGGCACTGCCATTTTTTGGTTCTCCTTCTATCATTTTACGGTAAAGTTTTTCAAGGCACTGAATGCTAGCCCAGTGCCGGAACGGTCACAACCGCATTCTCCGGAATTCAAATCGGCTCCACATTTCACACAAATTCCTTTGCATTCTTCATGACAAAGAGGCTTGTAAGGAATTTCCAAAAGAACCTGCTCCTCAATCTCACTCGTAAAATCTATATAATCACCAACATAGGGGGCAGAAATCAGGTCTTCCGCTGTTAATGATACTTCTTCTTCAATCGGCATTTCCGTCGCATTGGAATAAAAAATCGTAAAATCGCTTTCAAGATCCGTTTCAAAGGCGATGAGACATCGAGAACATGCCAAACGTACTTTTGTAGAAACGTGACCGTGAACCCTGATCTGCCGGAATTCCTTATAAATCGTGAAATCAAGGTGCAATGGCTCTAAAAATGTACATTCGCCAGCTTCCTGTACATCTAAAAGAGCAGGAAAGTCAGCAATGGGTTCCTGTGCTGAAAGAACAACCGGCACATCGGAAAACCCTTCAACCCTTATTCTCATATACTATTACCTGTCTCCGTATCGAAAGTTTTGGAGTATAAAGACATGGCCATAATTTTGTCAAGGAAATAAATCCCGCAAAACTCCGCACCGGAAAAATGGAAAAGAGTTCAACAGATCTTCAAGAAATCAGTCTTTCAGCCCAGACTATGTACTCAGAGCATTTCAACTCCGAATATTTGCGGCAACTTATTTGCCAAGCAGAATCAAGCGTTGCGATTCTCGGCAGGGAGAAATGATTGTCCCGCCAGGACCTTGCCGGCAGCAACAGAATGCTTGCCCTTTCAAGGATTTTCTATTATAGGAAGTCTCCCACAACATTTTTCCCCGCTAACGGGAAACAGAGGCAGGAAAATGAAATGATTTCATTCAAACCGTTCAATATTGTATTAATAGAGCCGGAAATTCCACCAAACACGGGAAATATTGCACGACTCTGCGGAGCAACCTGCTCGACCCTCCACTTGGTTGGAAAACTCGGTTTTTCTACCGATGACAAAACACTCAAACGGGCCGGGCTCGATTACTGGAAAGAAGTGGAGATTAAATATTGGCAAAACCTCACTGAGGTTAAACGGGCTAATCCGGCTGGCCGCTTTTTCTATGCCAGCAAGAAAGCTGAGAAATCCTATGTGGATGTACGATATCACGAAGGTGATTTTCTCGTTTTCGGCAAAGAAACCGCAGGACTTCCTGAGGAACTTCTCCGGGAAAACCCCGACACAACCATCAGAATTCCCATTTTCGGTAACGTCCGCAGTATTAATCTTGCGACAGCGACAGGAATTGTCCTCTACGAGGCCCTGCGCCAGACAGGAAGATTATCGGAGGTGGCGCGAACCAGGCACCGCCGTGAGACCGAGCACTTACTTGACGATTAATCGAAGCCCCAAATCCCGCAACTGCTTGGCGTCAACGATCGACGGTGCCTCCGACATCAGGCAGGAACCCCTCTGTGTTTTCGGAAAAGCTATGACTTCACGGATCGACTCGCTGCCAGTCATAAGCATGATCAACCGGTCCATGCCAAATGCGATACCACCGTGTGGCGGAGTGCCGAACTCCAATGCATCGAGGAGGTATCCAAATTTCGCCTGGGCATCTTCCTCGGAAATACCCAACATACGAAACATCTGCGACTGGATTTTTTCCTGATGGATACGGATACTCCCACCGCCGATTTCGTTACCATTCAGGACCAGGTCATATGCTTTGGCGCGACATCGTCCCGGATCCGAGTCAAGATAAGGAATATCTTCATCCATCGGAGCAGTGAACGGGTGATGTACCGCAACCCATCTTTTCTCTTCAACGTCCCACTCAAGCAGCGGAAAATCCGTTATCCAGACAAATCGGAACGTATTGTTATCAGTAAGTTTCAAGGTCTGCGCCAGACGATTCCTCAGCCTGCCCAAAGAATCGTTTACTACTTTTGGCCTGTCTGCAACAAAGAGGAGAAGATCGCCAACCTCGGCACTGAATGCAGCGTTCAGGGATTTGATTTCATCCTCAGTGAAAAACTTAGCGATGGGAGACTGCCAACCGTCAGCCGTCATTTTTACATAGGCAAGCCCTTTTGCGCCGTAAATCTTGACAAACTCGGTCAGTTCATCAATCTCTTTTCGCGACAGGCCAGCACATCCCTTGGCATTTATTCCTTTTACAATGCCCCCGGAAGCAACCACATCCGCAAAGACCTTGAAGCCTGATGAGCCGACTATTTCTGAAAGCTCAACCAATTCGAGACCAAAACGGATATCGGGGTTGTCCACACCAAAACGCCTGATTGCTTCGCTGTATGTCATACGCGGCATGGGACATTGTACCTCGACTCCTTTTGCGTCCCTGAAAATCTTCGCAATCAGCATTTCCATGATTGAAATGACATCTTCCCTGTCAACAAAGGACATCTCACAGTCAACCTGGGTGAACTCGGGCTGACGATCGGCACGTAGGTCTTCATCCCGGAAGCAGCGAACAATCTGGTAGTATCGGTCAAAACCGGAAACCATAAGAATCTGCTTATAGAGTTGCGGTGATTGCGGTAAAGCATAAAAATCACCTTGGCTTATTCGTGAAGGCACTAGAAAATCACGAGCACCTTCAGGAGTTGACTTCGAAAGGTAGGGCGTCTCAACCTCGACAAAACCGCTCTTGGAAAGATACTCACGAGTTATTTCGGTTACTTTTGACCTGAGAAGAAGATTTTTCTGCAGGCTTGGACGCCGTAGATCAAGGTAACGATATTTCAGCCGAATGTTTTCCGCTACATCAACATGCTCATCAAGGGTAAAGGGCAGAGCTTTTGATCGGTTCAGTATTTTGCATTCCGATACAATAACCTCGACTTCACCAGTCTTCAGGGAAGGGTTAACCGTCCCTTCCGGACGCGGCGCAACCTTTCCTTTTACCGCAAGTACGAATTCATTCCTGACACCTTCAGCTTTCCGATGAGCAGCCTCTTTTATCTCGGGATCAAAAACAATCTGTGCGAGTCCTTCCCGGTCTCGCAAATCCACAAAGATAAGGCCGCCATGATCACGGCGCCTCATTGCCCAGCCCATCAACACAACGTCTTTTCCTATGTCTTCAGCGGTCAACATGCCGCAATAGCTGGTTCTTTTCCAATCACCAAGAAAATCAATCACAGGGAATCCTCCGTTCCATAATGCAAAGAATTATACGAAAACTTATTGAGTATACTTAAAATACCAGATGTCTTCAAGGACTAAAGAAGGCCCACAAAACTGCAACGCTACTCGAAAAGAATATTCCGTTGTCAAGCTTTGGTAGGTGTAGAGGACAAGATCTCGCCCCCCATGCAAACAGTACGCTTGGAGGGCATAAGGTGAGACGCCAAATCTGACGCTTCATTCACAAGGCAGGTTCATCGAGTGAACATTTTTCAGCAGGGAAAAGACTTCCAGAGCATCCAAGTTACCCTCTAGGAGATAACTTTTCTCGAGCGACTTGATTACGGAGGTATAGGTATCGGCATATTCAAGACGTGCCGTTGAAATGAAACTGTTGTTGGGTTCTTCAGGCAGAAAATCTCCAAGATAAAGATCTTGAGCTGCTTCCAGATAAGTCCTGGCTGCCTTGATCTCTCCCCTCACCAGAAGTTTGATGCCTTGAGTTGCATTGCTCTTAAAATCACTGGCATCGGCCGAAACATCCAGATGGTTTAATCGAATGGCTTCACCTTGGGCGAGAACCGGGGTAACCCCATGGGCTGCAGAAAATGATTTGCGCAGGCGGCTCAAAGTGGTCTTAAAATTCTTTTCTCCGGAAGCATACGTGCAACCAGGCCAGACCGCTTCAATTATCTTTTGACGATGCACCCATTGATCGCACGTCACCAGAAGGCAGCAGAACAAGAGCCGAGCCTTCTGACTCTCCCAGGCGATTGAGACCGGCACATCATCAAAATACACATTCAAACCGCCGAAAGTTGAGACAGAAGTCTTTACACTTTTTTTCACAGGGTCCAGTACAGATTTAATTTTTGTTTTCGTCCGCATCTGCAGTGCTCTCGTTTTCTGGGAGTGATTTTCCAAATAATGACAACCGAAACTATTTGAAGCTTAAGAATAAAGGTTGTGGATACAATAATTGTGCGATTTTATCACTGCGATTATGTCAGTCGATCTATATACCAAAAGTTACCCTAAGTCAAATGAGAACTTGAATAATTACTAATTATTTTTCCAGAACTTACCGCAGGTTCAGAATTCAGTGCCCGGAAAGATAAAACAGGCCAATCACTTGATTTCCC
>RPRC01000300.1 GCA_003857395.1 Geobacter sp. | reverse complement strand
TAGTGAAAAGATGCTTCTGGAACTGACGAAACTCAGCGAAGATGAACTGTATCGGAGGATGGGGGTTGCCGGACGTGAAACATTGTCCTCATTCCGGCCGGGAGATGACTATTTGCTGAGCCACAATATTGGTGATGCGACGGGGAAATCGCCGTTCTTCTTCCAGAGCGAAAAGATTGAGTCCTCGGGCCCGACTGTATATTTTCATGATCTGCCAGCCGATGATCTGGAAGCAGGGAAGATGTTGAGCGGGCAGGTCGGAGCGATATTTGACCGGCTCATCTGCGAGAGCACTTCTACAAGTCCGCTGTATGGATACAAACAGGAGGCCATAAGACTTGGAAGCAGGTGTGTCTCATTGATTTCCGGAAAGTATCCACACATAGATAGAAGAATCATAATGGCGTATGTTGCCATGAGAACGAAGGATTTGTTTACTGTTTGCAACCTGTGGTAAATAAAGACATTAGAAATATAAAAATGGGGCGCTCAAAATGAGAGTCCCATTTTTTTACATTTCATTTGAGGTTCGCTGCTGTTTGGAAAGAGTACAGCACAGGAAAGGGGTATTTAGGAAATGTATGGCGGACAGGCTTATTTTCCATCAAGTCTGTCGAGTTTCTCGTTTTCGGCGTTGATCTGCCTTGAGCACCAGGTCCAGAGATGGTATCCCTCAAGGGACAGTATCGTCGCACCGGCTGCAAAGACCGCCCAGAAATTATCTTCGAGGGAGCCTGCCAGATTGTAGAAGCAGTAAAATCCTGTCAGATAGGCAACATGATAAAATCCGCCATGCGAGACCGCGTCCCCGATCATTCTGGCGAGAATGAGGACCAGAGACGAAAAGCTGTAGAGGATGAGCAAGCCACTGATCATGAGGGTTGGAGGTGGTGTCCCGAGCAGATCCTGTATCTGTTCAGGAAGTGGCGGTAAAAAACTGAAATGATTGAGAGCTGCAATGCTTACGGCAAGGAAGAGGGCCATGGCCCAGAGGCTCCTGTTTGCCCTACTTCGCAGTCGAAGAATCTTTTGCCGGGCAGCGAGGCGCTGGGCGTCCGGGTTTGATTTATCGAGGGGAGTTTCGGGGGGGCTCGCGGCGTGTGAATCAATCCCCATGCCGGTTCTCGGTCCGCAGGTCTTCAGCCCGGCTTGCTGTCTCATCATTGTGGGGGGGGTCTTTCGGTTCCTCTGCTTGCCGTCCAGGGACAGCCAGCCTATCTTCAGCTTCCTTAAGTGCGCTCGCGGTTTTATTCAGCTCTGTGGCGACCCTTTGCACAGAGTCCGCGAGTTCTTCCATTTGACCATCAAATGGGGGAAGCCCATGTTTAAAGTCACCCCGGCAGATGGCATCACAATAATTCTTAATCATTTTCATGGGACCGAATATTGAGCGAACAAGCAGGGCAGTTACCCCACCGACAGTCAGTATTAGTGTCATGATGGTGAAGATGATCATTCGTCCCCGCATCGTTGCCAGGGATTGTTGCAGTGGCTGCCGGGAGAGGCCGATATCAAGGGTGCCGAGAACCTTTTGGCCTGGTGGGTGAAAATGACAGCTGGCATTATAACAGTCAGGCTCGTTGTAGATCGGGGCTGTTATAGCAATGACTTCTCTGCCTTTTCCGTTGACGAACTGTCGGGCCTGCTGCATTTCTCCCAGTTTGGCTGCGGGGACCGGACCAGAGTGGCAGCCGATGCAGCCAGCAGTCTTTTTATCTACAAAGCGTTTTATTTCCGCTTGGTCCGATGAGAACTCGATAAGACCTTTCTTGTTAAATATCCGCACATGCTCGACACCCTGCTGACTGCTGATAGTGGCGATGATGTCACGGAGGTTTTCATCGTCGGACTGGAGCATTGCATAGCGCGTCGACTTTACCACCGTACCTGCCAGGACGGTTGCCTGCCTTTCGGCATTTGCGGTCATATCAACCTTCATCACCGAGTAGAGGAGCAGGCAGCATACAATAACAAAACCGGTTACCGTAACGGCAACCGGTATAATGGCCTTACCGGCCAGACTTTTTATCATTCGCCCTCCCGTCAATTTTCTCAGGTGAGTTCAGATTGAACAATTTAGCAAAATTGACGACCCAGTCAGCAGTCATGCACCCTTAAAACGCAGATCTTCCTTTATCCTATTTTCTCCCGAAGACAGATCGGGCTGATCAGAAGGGCATGATGCGGGACATTCCCTCTAAAAACTGCTCTTTTCCTGTTTAATCGGCTCGGATAATTTGTGCTTGATGGGGAACCCTTTGCTAAAGCCGATAATAACGAGGATAGCGGGAATCAATTGTGCCATTACTACCAGGACTCCAAATGAAATAAACAACCAGAAGAGAATTCCGTAACCTTCATTGGTTCCTGTTCCTGCGTAAGCAGTTGAAGCGAGACCCAGGGATACGACTGTCAGAGACAATAAACGTAATGTATTCATCCTGACTCACCTCCCTCTTTTGATCAAGATGAAGGGGTTTTTCTTTCCCTTTATCTTGCCGAACGTGAATTAACTATACCACATTCGCAACGAAATTCTTTTTATATTTGGAACGGCTATAGTCTTTTCTAGTAGCTGGAGGTGCAGCGTATTGGGCTTTACCCGTTAGTCCTCGGAAGCAGTGACGCCGGGTCATGCAACGGATAAACAAAAGATAAAATCCGTAATAAGGAAACGGAAAAAGCCCTCTCACGAGAAGTGACAGGGCTTTTTCCATTGTAGGTCAGAGTGTTTCAATCCTGTTGCTCAGGGAGTGTGTCAGCCAATCCCGCCGGTAAGGATGGCATAGATCATCAGGAACAGAAGAATGATTCCGATGAAGAGAGCAATGAACCCGAAGCCCTTGATCAAAAAGTCGTAGAGAACTCCGCTCGATTTCTTAACAGCGAACTTCTCGGTAACTCCAGCTTCTTCATAGCGCAGCCATTGGTCACGGCGTTCCTCCATAAGCTCATGCTTGGATATTTGTCCGTTGAAAATGACGAAGTCCATGGGGAACTTCTCCGGTCTTCCGTGAGTATTGAAGAAATGGACCGTGAAGATGAAGCCGGTCGCCAGCAGGGCTTCATCAGAGTGGATGATGGTCGCCACATTAAACACCCAACCAGGCAGGAAACTGCCGAAGAATTCCGGGAACCAGAGCATCAGGCCGGAACCGCCGATGGCGAACATCCCCCAGAAGACGGCCAGGAAGTCAAATTTTTCCCAGTACGTCCAGCGCTCAAAGGTCGGCTTCGGTCCTTTGAACAGGAACCAGCGGACCATTCCGGTGATGTCCTTGATATCGCGCATGTTCGGGAAAAGGGAGTCCGGTCCGAATAGACGCTGGAACCAGTTTCCGGGGATATCCTTCCTGATGAAGAGGAAGCGCAAGCTCATAAATATGGCGATTGAGAAATAAACAAAGGTGATCACGGCGCAGATGCGATGAATCAACCCGGCATTGGCTGTTCCACCGAACATGTCCATCAATGTCATTGCCCATTGCTGGCTGCTGAACTTCAGAGGGAGACCGGTAAGTGCCAGTCCCAGGAAGCTGGTGACGACGAGCAGGTGCAGGAAGATGTGGAGTCGGCTGAAGCGGCGATACTGCTTATGGCCGTCGACAACCATCATCTCGAGGTGGCCCTCTTCTAGCGCCGCCTGTTTTTGACGATTTTCAACGAACCCGCGGAACATCCAGAGGATGGTGTGCACCCAGAAAATTGCGAATGTGCCGGCCAGCAAGGCGGACATGGAGATGAAGGTCCAGTAGAGAATCGGATAATTTTCACGGTCGGTATGATCACCATGTGGCTGGAATTTGGAGAACAGCATCGTTGCATTCGCATGGCATTTCTGACAGGTTTTTACCAGATTGGTTGAGTTAATGCTGGACCGGGGGTCGCTTGGGGGGAGGACCATGTGTGAGGTATGACAGTCGGCGCAACCGGCAACCAATTCCGGGAATCCGAGTCGGAAATTTTTGCCGTGATAGCTTTCTTCGTAGGTCTTAACGGCCAGGGAGAATACCCCGTTGCGTTTCATCATCTTTTCATCGCTATGGCACTTCATGCAGGCCATGGAATGGAAACTTGTGGCTTCGGCAGTCTTCTTGTCTCCCAAGGGTTTTATCTCATGCAGACCATGGCAGTCATTGCAGGATGGCGAATCCTGATTGCCGGCCATCAATGACGTACCGTGTGACGACTGGAGGAAATCGGCTGCTTCCTTGTCGTGGCACTGTTGGCATTTCTCGATAACTTTCCGCTTATCTTTTTTCCAGGCAGTCATCGCGTGGATTTCGCTGTGGCAGTCGCTGCAGCCAATGCTGTTCAGCATGTGTACGCTTGAGTAGTGTTCGGAGGTTTCTTTTTTGTGACAGCGAAGGCACTGCACCTTTTCCGGAGGGATGGCACCGGAGGCGTGCTTGTCTACATCGACAATGGAGACATGACAGCTGGTGCAGGAATTTTTGCCGTGCACGGACGAGCCAAAGGTGGATGCGTTGATCTTTTCACCGTGGCACTGCAGACAGGTTGATGGGTTAATGGGCACTGACTGTTGTGCGGATGCTGGATATGCCACAATCCATGCAAGCATCGCTAACAGTGGGAAAAGGGTGGAAACACGCAGCATAGCTCTTCTCCTTCTGGCTGGTAAATGTCTTATCGGCACGAAAGTTCCCGGATGGAAACTAGATTGTTTTAGCAGAAAATCATCAAAGTGAAAATAGTATATATGAAAATATGGAAATTAATATTGTTGGCCGGTGAAATCGGGAATGGCCTGCATGACTTTTTCATGGTGTCATGCCAGGATCCTTTGCCAGATCGGTAAGTATTCTGCAAAGTCTTGCTCGTGAGGTACCTGATGTCAAGCACAGAGTGAAGAAAAGGGCTCAAGTACACGAGGCTTTTGCCCTGAACGGGGATGTTTTCTCCCGGACGGAAATATGTCGGTAACGCCGGAATACGATGCCGAGCAGAGACCCCGAGTTTTTTTCTTGTCATGTAAACCGAATTTTCGTACATTCGTTTTTCTTCATAACAGGTCGGGTCTCCACTTCTGGGCAAGACCCGCAAAAACCGAATAAAAGATAGCCGATACTACTAAACCGTTCGCGAGAACGGGGCGGAAAGCTCACAGGGTCTCCAGAAGACAGCCGGGTTGCCGAAATATCTGACGATATTCAGCACCCGGCATTTTATTTTCAGACCGGGTGCTGAGATTCCACCAAGGAAGGAACAGTCATATGAAAAGGATTTTGTTTTGCCTGGCGCTTGCCGCCGTACTTCCCGTACCCCATGCCTTTGCCTCCAACGTTGATTTTAACATCGGGATCAATGTCGGCACCCGTCCAACAGCCGTCGTACCGGTCCCGCCTCCGCCAGTCTACCATGAGCCGCCTGTCGTTTACGAGGAGCCACCACTCTTTATCGAGCCGCCCGAACTGGGCTTTCATGTGGCTGTCGGCATCTCCCAGGACATCTTTTTTGTCGGCAACAGTTATTACCGTTTCAATAATAACGTCTGGTATCAGGCGCCCTATTACGGTGCTCCCTGGGTAGTAACCCGCTACAGAGCTCTTCCCTGGAAGCTGCGCCAGCACTCCTACAAAAAGATCCGCCACTATCGCGATGCGGGGTACCGGGATTACCGGCAGGGACGACATGCCTACTGGGAGCACCATCAATTCCGGCCGAAGCATGAAATGAAGGTGGCGCGTAAAGCCGAGCGCCACGAGCGGAAGCAGGAGTGGAAACATTCACGCGATGGAGGAAGGGACTCGTGGGGCCATGCTGGTC
>RPRC01000299.1 GCA_003857395.1 Geobacter sp. | reverse complement strand
TGTGACAATGTCATACTTGCATGTTTTCGACAGAAAAACCTTTGTTGAGGATGGATCCAATGTCCCAGCAGCAGATAGATAGTCCATCACCACTGCACTTGGGCTTGTCTCTGAGGTTGCGGCTTGAACCGACATTGGATTCACACACCAAATACTCAGCAATACTGCGAACAGTGTTACTAACTTCGTCTTCATACTCAATCCCCCTATAGTTCAATAACGTTTGTAGCTGCAGCCCAACCTATGAGTAGACTACGTATGAGCCGTGATATGTCACAGGTTGACTCCCCTGATTTGATTAGTTTCCATTGGTTAATCAGTCTGTTATGGCAATTACCCTCCAAGCCACTTTAGTATGATATACAGGTTATTATTAGAAGAGTCTATTTCAATTGTCAGGTCAATCAAAAATGGGGCGCATAAACTCGAATCTTTTTGGCCAGGCCTTAGCACCGCCCGTTGAGATTAAACCCCTCAGAAGCCAAATATTAAAGCCGATTTTTCAGCCTTTCGTATTTTCTGCGTATTCCGGCCGAATCCGGCCACCATTCCGGAGCAATTCGGCCAGTGTAAAATGAGAGTGTAGTCGCGGGGTAACTCCAACAGGTATCCTGCCTTCCTTGAATGAATACAAGGAGGGCGTGATGCCGAGAGAAAGAGTTACCATGCGAAAAACAAGAGAGATACTCCGCCTTGTCTGGTCATGCAGCCAGAGTCGGCGTGATACAGCCAGAACCTGTGGTGTCGGCAAAAGCACCGTGAATGATACGATGAATCGGGCAATTGCCGCCGGCCTTTCCTGGCCCTTGCCTTCTGATCTCGATGATGAAGCCCTCGAACGACTTCTCTACCCTCCCGTTGTAAGCCCTGCTTCCCGCAAACTGCCCCAACCCGACTGGCAGGCTCTGCATGATGAGCTTGTCAAACACAAGAAACTCACCCTCATGCTGTTATGGCAGGAGTACAAGGAAGGTGAACCCTCCGGCTACCAGTACAGCCAGTTCTGTGAATTGTACCGCCAGTGGAAGAAGAAGCTCGACTGTTCCATGCGCCAGGAGCACCGTGCCGGCGAGAAGTTCTTTGTTGACTACAGTGGGCAGACGGTGCCGATTGTGGACCCTTCAACCGGCGAAGTGCGAGACGCCCAGATGTTTGTCGGTGTCATGGGAGGCAGCAACGAGACCTATGCCGAGGCCACCTGGACCCAAGCCCTTGCCGACTGGACTGGTTCTCATGTCCGGGCCTTTGCTTTCCTTGGTGCCGTCCCCCATTGCATTGTTCCCGACAACCTGCTCTCAGGTGTTACCAAAGCCTGCCGTTATGAACCGGATCTGAATCCAACCTATGCGGCACTTGCCGATCATTACGGTACCGCCATCGTTCCTGCCCGTGTTCGCCATCCCAAGGACAAAGCCAAGGTCGAAGGGGGTGTTCTGATTGCTCAGCGTTTCATCCTGGCTGGTCTGCGCAATCGGACCTTCTTTACTCTGGCCGAGGCCAATGCCGCCATTCGTGAACGGTTGGTCCTTCTGAACAAACGCTCCTTCAGAAAGCTGCCCGGTTGCCGGCAGAGCCGGTTCGAAGAAATTGACCGGCCGGCCATGCTGCCGCTGCCGGAAACGCCGTATGAGTATGCCCAGTGGAAAAAGGCCAGGGTGCATATCGATTACCATGTCGAAGTGGAAGGACACTTCTACAGCGTTCCCCATCGCCTGGTGCGAGAACAGGTGGATGTGCGTTACACCGAAACGATTGTCGAGTGCCTCTATAAAGGAAATCGGCTTGCCTCCCATCCACGATCATTCGTCCAAGGAAAACACACCACTACCCCGGAGCATATGCCCAAATCGCACCGGGAGTTTGCCGAGTGGACACCACAACGGATTATCTCCTGGGCAGCCCAAACCGGGACTGCCACGGCGCAGGTAGTAGAGATCATCCTGTCACGCAAGGCGTATCCCGAGCATGGCGTCCGATCCTGCATGGGGATCATCTCCCTGGTAAAGCGCTATTCCAAAGAACGGCTGGAGGCGGCTTGCGAACGGGCGGTCACCATTAATGGTGTTACCTACAAAAGCATCAAGTCGATCCTTGAGAACAACCTGGATCAGAAGCCGTTACCCAAACAGCTGGAACTACTTCCCGTTGCCCACGAGAACATCAGAGGCACGGATTACTACAATGACGAAAGGAAAACGTATGCTGACACAACCGACCATCGAGAAGCTGAACTCCATGAAGCTTGCGGCGATGGCCAGAGCCTTTGCGGACCAACTGCAATGCCCGGACATGGCACAACTCTGCTTTGAGGAACGCTTCGGTCTGATCGTGGATTACCAGATGACTGATCTGGATAATCGGCGGATGCAGAATCGGCTCAAGGCTGCCAAGTTAAGACTGTCTGCCTCGATCGAAGATCTGGACTTCCGGCAGGGAAGAGGCGTTGATCGCTCGCAGGTCATGGCCCTTGCCGGGAATGCCTGGGTGAAGAGCCATCACAATATCCTGGTCACTGGGCCGACTGGTGCCGGCAAGAGTTATCTTGCCTGCGCCCTGGCACAGAAGGCCTGCCGGGATGGCCACTCAGTTCTTTACCAGAGAGTGCCGCGGCTCCTGCAGGAGATTGCGGTGTCCAGGCTTGATGGCCGCTACAACAAGCTCATTGCACCAATCAACAAATGCGAGGTGCTGATCCTGGACGATCTGCTCATTTCCCCTTTGTCACGGGAGGAGCAGCGGGAATTGCTGGAAATCGTCGAGGATCGATATGACCGGAAGGCAACCGTCGTTACCAGCCAACTGCCGGTGAAAGCCTGGCACGATGCCATGCAGGATCCAACCCTTGCTGATGCCATCCTGGACAGGCTGGTTCACAATGCCTACAAGCTGGAATTGAAGGGTGAATCGATGAGGCGAAAGCGATCTGTGCTTGACCCAAAAACCGCTATTGTGACAAAGTGAAAATCCACACCCCAAGACTCTCTCTCGTTACTGGCCGAAATCACCGGAACGCTGGCCGCTTTCGCAGCGGAACGGTGGCCGCCATCATGTCAGTTCGGCTGGCCGCTTTCACCGGAATACGCATTTGAAAAGGCTCTATTCATAATAGCAAAAGAAAAAGCCGCCTATCAGATATCAATGATCATGGCGGCTTTCATCCATCTATATGTCATCTGACAAATCATGACGGTTCCCTTGATATAAAACGCTGGCCGAACCCGATGGGTCAAGATTACGGACTTGCCTAAACCAACCGAAACATTAATACCAGAACCAACAACCTAATACCATTAAAAATATTTCAATTAAGATGCAACAGACCGGTACTGGTCTTCCGATAAAACATCGACATCATCCTTGCCAATCATGGTTTACACATCAACACATACTCCTCCTGCTAACTGGTTTGAATAGTCCACCACGAATTCCATTCACAAATGACTTGCCTTTTCATGGATCCTCACCGACCTTCCCCACCGGAGCCATGTAGATGCCGAATTCATCATAGCCATCCACCCCCAGCAGTGCATCGACCAGAGTCTGATTGTAGGCCGCTATGGCACAGGTGCCAGCCCCAATCGCTTCACATGCCAGGTACAGATTCTGGCAGACATGACCTGCATCCAGGGCAATTACCTTATAAGAGGCTTCCGCATAGCGCCATTCAGTACGTTCTGGAACGGCAGCCCAGATGAACGTTACGGCTGATTGTCCGGAAAAGTTTTGTCCGTGTGTTGCGGCGGTGAGGCGTTCCGGAAGGTTTTCAATGTCGCGTACGTGCACGATGGAATGATCAAGCGGGAGGTAACGGTAGATACCGCTCTCAAGGCCTTCCACCCTCAGAACAGCAAGATAAGTCTCAAGGGAGTGGCGACATCCTGCGGAAGGAACCGTTCGCAGGACAGCAGCCTCGTGGAGGACAGTACGGACTCCCTGGGTTGCCCAGAGGAGAAAGGCCAATTCATCTAGAGTAATCGGCTCTGTTGTAAAACGTCGATGGCTCTGGCGGTCGGAAATGGCCTTTTGCAGGTTGCACGAAGGGATTGACCATGTTTCCTGGTTCGGTAACTGAATTAACCGGCTGTCTGGTGGTGCTGGTTTCTGGACAGGTGGAGGTCGTACTCCGCGGGATTGCGGAGTGGCTCGGAAATTTACCTCTTCCCTGATCCGGTCAGTCAGAAAATATCTGCCGCTTTCTGTGGTAATGGATAATTTCTTTATCGCTCGTTTCTCTTCCATAGTGAAACCCTCCGGACCCGATATTTTCGGAATTACTCAGGGAAAACCATGTTCTTCTCCGTCAATGCGTAGCCAAGGGCAAGAATGATCTGTCGCTTGGTTACCTAACGACAGACTTTGCCGCGTTCGATACGAACAATTGTTGGTGAGGATACTCCCGCCAGACGAGCTATCTCCATCTTGCTCATCAAGCGTTCTTCCCTGATTTTTCGGATGTTATTGCTGTTTTTCATTTCAGTTATCACCACATAGAGACTGTTATTTCATTTTCTACAGGACTCAATAAGTTGACCCATGCTCCATACTACTGCAAATCAAATGTAAAGCCACAGGCTTAGCATCGGATGCTGCAGGGAGACCTATTTTCCTTCTCAGTCTGAACCCCCAGCATGAAGTCGACTGCCGTCTCGATATCTCCCTCACCCTTTCGCGCTGCCGTCTTTGCCTAATGTCAATCAATGTCAATGTCCAATAAGATGCTCGCAACCGTCCGACTACGTCCGGTTTTTCTGCAAACCCGATGCATTCTTCTGCGGATATTCCTCAACTTTTCTTAGGTTTTCTCAGGTTGTTTATAGACCCTTGATTCCTCAATGCCCACGTTACGCCCCGGCTCCTGTGACAGAATAACTCGGACACAGTTGTTGTGGTTTTTACGATAAACATCTGCAGATGTTAGTAGTTGCAAGTAATTACTTCAAGTAGTACATAATACTTATTTGCTTGATTTTGAGTAATCAATTTTTCTTGGTAGCGGGCCATTTCAACCACATTTCACATCAGGTTTCTTCAACTTAAAGGTTCTGTTTTCAGAATCTCTACAACCTCTTCAATGACTTCCCTCCAAGTGTCCGGACGAAGAGTCAAACCTTTCCTGCTTGGCCTCCATTCACCTGATTGATGTTGGATAAAGATACGCACCCCAACAAGGTCATGGCCATGAAACATTTCGCGGTCTATCCGGATTTCCTCTACTGCGTTTTTCCAGATCGCTTTCATAACATCTCCTTTAGTACTATTTTCGTCACGATTAGTTATATATGCCAGGAAACGCGATTTCCCAGATATTATGTGGATAATTGTCACCTATCTCCATGTGCTCATCTCAGAGCCCTAGCAAAGCCTAGCAAAATGTTATCAGTTGTTAACTAACTGACTATCCCAGCGGTACCAGCCTGAATATTGGGTGCGATATTTATTCACCTGTTCCTTTACCAGACCGATTGCATGTCTTAAGCGGCCTAAAACCTCGTTGATAGATGGCTATATATATGTACGGTGCAAAAATGGTCCTTGAAGTACCCAGGCAATTTTGCCCTACAAGTGCACTTGTGTGCAATAACATCGTATTGCTGGTGACAATAATGGACCTGTAGACGTCCAGCTAAGGGCCATATCTGTACTTGCCTTTATTTTGGTGGCTCACATGGATAGCGAGGACGATTCATAAATACCCTCTTACCGAAGTCTCGCCATCGCCCTGATAAGTGATATTTTGAATTGCTCATTCCGCATCCACGCTTTCCCCCCTGCCTTACAATGTCGATGAATCCTTTAGCGTTC
>RPRC01000298.1 GCA_003857395.1 Geobacter sp. | reverse complement strand
TTGAACCGTCAGATTACAAAGCAGGATCTTGAAGAACTTGAGCGGTTACTGTTCGCTTCAGAAGAGGTCGGCAGTCGGGGGCAGTTCGAGAAGGTCTTTGGTCACCAGCAGAGTCTCGGAAAGTTCATCCGCAGCCTGGTCGGGCTTGACCGGGAAGCGGCAACGGAGGCTTTCGGCGAATTCCTGGATGGGACGACTTATAGCGCTACCCAGATTCGTTTTATTGATCAGGTCATCAGCTATCTTACCCAAAACGGAATCATGGACCCCGGCCTGCTTTACGAACCACCCTTTACGGATATTCACGACGAAGGGCTTGATGGGGTGTTTGGAGATGCGGGGGCGATAAAGATTGTAAAGCTCATTGATGATATAAATCAGCATGCAGCTGCGTAACATAATTGAGACCCCATAGGTACCCCCGGTGATTAACGTAGGAGAGAACATTGAAGTCGATTCGACAACTTTTGACAAATTGCCGTTTCAGCACAGTGCTGACTTACCTGCTCATGGGACTGTTACTGGCCGCAGCGATCATTTTTGCCGGTAAAGAGATCGGTCATCACATCGATTTGATCGATGCATGGATCACTGACCTCGGGCCATGGGGCATTCTGGCGTTCATCGGCTTGTTCGTCATGGCTACTTCCGTCTTCATGCCTGATTCGGTCCTGTCAATCATGGCCGGAGCTCTTTTTGGTCTGGCTTGGGGAACTGCGGCAATTATTGCCGGGAGCCTGCTGGCTGCAGCGTTGCAATATGCTCTCTCACAACGGATTTTGCGGGCTAGGATTACACGGGTGGTAGATAAAAACCCGTCTCTTGCCGCTATTCAACGGACCATATGCCACGATGCCTTGCGCCTGCAGGTGCTCCTGCGATTGACACCTTTGAATCCGGCAACGGTCAGCTATATACTCGGTGCGGCAGGGGTCCGTTTTTTCAGTTTTATGCTTGCGTGCCTCGCCCTTGTTCCCACGTTATTCATCGAGGTGTACCTGGGCTATGCCGGTAAGCACGTGGCACGAATGTCAGGCCGAAACACGTCGGCGGTGTACCTCCACGACTTGATCGTTATTGGCGGACTTGTGGTAACCGTCATAGTCATGGTCGTCGTTTCCAGGATGGCTCGTAAAGCTTTCCTGGAGGCCGTTGCCGAGACAGAAGACTCCGCGTGCTGATAGTGTTTCCGGGTAAAATACTCCCTTGGCACGCCCGCTATGCAGAGACGAACCTCGGAAGAATTCCTTCTGGATTACGACCTGTACGGGCTGGTTGACGGTAAAAGCATCCTGAATGTGTCGGTACAAAAGGATTGAAGCCAGGAAGGTAGGTGCGGAGCCGCGCCGCGTGAGGATGGATCAGGAAAAGATCAGGCGGAAAGCTTGATGATAAGCCCTTTAATGGTGGATATTTTTGCCGCAATGGCGATCCGTGCCTGCTGGCCTTGCATCACGAGGCGCAACAGTTCGTCAACCTCCTTGTCAATCACACTAACGAGACCAAGATTGCTTCCAATGTAGCTACCCATGGATTCAAATCGATATGCCATGGATGTCGCCTTTTTGGCGAAGGTTCCTATCAGTTCGCGGAACTCCGCCAAATTCGCGGGTGACGGCTCCTGTTCCAGTCTGTCACCCGCATCGAAAAGCTTGTCCCTCAGATCTTTCAGCGACTGTTTTTCGGTATCCTGTTGTTTTCCTTCCTGCCTGTTCAATTCGTCGAAAAATATCGATGCGCCACCCCTCTGCGTAACACCGCGCCTGTTTTCTCTGGATCGTATTGTCGAAGGCTGGCTGTCCGTAATTTTCATGGTTATCCCGTCTTTCCGGTTCGCTCATGGTTCCGTATATTAGTATCGTCACGTGTGTCCGAAACATTAGAAGTATATTCGGGACAGTCAAAAAGGGATGTCCCTATTTACAATGGCTACCAGGCGATTCAGGGCGTTTATTGAAAATGGAAGTTGCCCCGCGTGTTTTTGGCGAAGACCATTTCGTTGACGATGTGTTACGCAAAGCAGGATCACAATCTGAGCAGAAACTGGATATTGACACGATTCTCAAGGTAGTAGAAACTGTCTACAGGATCACGCTTGAAGAACTCTCGAAGCCGGGTCAGGATCGCTGGCGTTCCGAAGCACGGAGCATGGCATGTTCCGGCCCTTTAACCATTGACTGTATGGATTCCCTATGCGACGTTTCGCCAATTTTTTTATCGTCCTGTTCTTGATCGATGCCGGTCTTTCCCTGACCGACGAACTCTCGACCGTGTTCGCTGCACACCTGCCCGCTCTCTCCCTGGTCCGTAATTTCGTTGCCTTCCTGGTGATCGTGCTGTCCCTGGTGGTTTATGCCCTTCTGGGACTTGACCGGAGGCTGCCGAAGCGGGTTTTTCTGCCGCTAACCGTGTACTCATTCTGGTGCGCCCTGGCGCTGTGGCCGCTGCTGGACATGCTTTCGCGCGAATCCCAGGGACTGACGGCGGCCTTTGGGCAGGTCTTTATCGCCGGTGTCGCGCTGATTACGCTGCGCAGTTCTTACGGGCGCAACCTGCTGCCCGCGGAACTTTTCCAACGGCCGTTGTTCGGCTGGCGCAACACCCTCGTTTTTTCGGCTGTAAACCTGCTGTTGTTTCCCCTGCTGCTGGTATATTCCTTGATGGCATCGGGCAGCTATTATCTCAACCAGCAAACCGCTGGTTTCATGCGGGTGAGTCCGGTCGGCATCTACACCTCCGAGCGCAGTTATCATCACGCCGGCAAAGAGGTGCGCCTGGTGGCGATGATGCATGTCGCCCGCAAGGGGTATTACCAGGAGCTGTTCGCCTCGTTGCCGGCAAAAGGGACGATCATTCTCGCCGAGGGGGTGACTGATCAGGATCGGCTGATGAAGGGCCGTTTTGATTACGGCAGACTGGCCAATCTGGTCGGCCTCAGTTCCCAGGAAAAGATGCGCCTTGACGGCAATCTGCTTGAACTGGACGACCTTGGGCTGGCAGGTGATCTCGAGCGGGACGAGACCAAACCGGATATCGTG
Organism: Geobacter sp.; assembly: GCA_003857395.1. The sequence continues at coordinate 2,827 of RPRC01000298.1, read as the reverse complement.
CACGCCGACACGGACCTCAACCGCTTCGACCCGCAGACGGTCGAGTTTCTCAACGTCATCGCCCGTACCTTGCTTGGTGACAAGCCACTTGCTCAGGGCTTTGCAGCATATAGTGACTGGGTCAAGATCCATGGAACCCCGGAGATGATTTCGGGTGTAATGACCGATATCCTCTACAAACGCAACGCGGTGGTGATCGACGCCCTGCAGCGGAGTCTGGCTCGCTACGACACCGTCGTTGTCCCTTGGGGGGGGATGCACATGCCGGCCATCGAGTCGGCGTTACTGGAGAAGGGGTTTGTAGCAGGGGATACAAAGGAACGACTGCTGTTCGCCTTCAGCGCCATCCCCTTTGCCGTGTTGTGGAAAGGCGGAGAGTTATAGCCAAGGTTCCGGAAGCAGAATCTGAAAGATAAAGAGTATGTTACTGAAAATAAAAAGCCCCGACTGGCACGCAGGGTGTTGATCGGGGCACGACTCATCGGCGGTGTTCCGCAAAAAACCGAAAATTCTTGCGACTGCAGAGAGATCTTTCACGGAACCAGCCTGAGCACAGCCGCCCGGTTTGCATCTCCCGCAGTTTACCCTCACGGAATCACTGCTGCTTCTCCACTTCTTCACTTTCCGCGCGGTCCTTCAAAAAATGTCCCCTGGTGTCGTAACGATCTTGCAGCTCATCGCAGATGGTACCCTTCCAAAGCGGCACATTACTGAAATAGGCAGCACGGCCGATCATGTGCGCCGCGACCGGTGCTGTCAGCACGATAAAAGCAATTATTGCCGCTATCCTGCCGGAAATTCCGAAATCATCAAAATAGAAGGCTGTTGCCAGAAGCAGCGACATCGCCCCCAGGGTGGCAGCCTTTGTTGTGGTCGAGAGGCGCATGAACAGGTCCGGCATGCGTACTATGCCAAGCGCGGCGACAAACATGAAAAAGGTCCCGATGAACATAAATACCGCAATGAAAATCTCTCTCATTGGCTCTTATCCCGTTGTTGGTTATTTCCCCGCTGAAGATAGTAGCTAAAGGCCACCGTCCCGAGAAATGCAATGAGCGCCAGAATGATGGCGACATCAAGGTAGGCTGAACGGCCGGTTGCTATGGAATAGACCGCGACGATGCCGATGACGAGGGTTGCCATCAGATCAAGCGCCACTACGCGGTCCGGGAGGCTTGGCCCCAGCAGCAACCTGATAAAGGCGCACAGCATGGCCAGACTTAACACCGGCAGGATGAAATAGTAGATGATAAAAGGTAAATTCACTTGAGCACCTCCTGAACCCTCTTTTCATACCCCTGCTTGATCGAATCCCGGAACTGCGCCATGTCATCGATGTACATGGCATGAATATACAGCGTGCGTCTGTCTGTGGAGACGTCAAGGCTCAGGGTTCCCGGGGTAAGGGTAATAAAGGTGGTCAATATTAGTAGTTCCAGGTCTGTTGCCTGGTCGAGGGGCACGGCAATCACTCCGGGTCTCATGTGGTGACGCAGTGTGAGCACATCATGGGCAACGCGCACGTTCGCTTTCAGCAATTCCCACAGGAAAAAAGCGGCAAAGCCTCCCGCCTGGCGTATTTTGGTCAGATAAGTAAATGTTTTTTTACCCCGTTGGGTCAGCCAGAGAACCGGAAAAGCCAGCACCAGTCCGACGGCAAAATTGGCGGCGGTAAATTGTCCGGTCAAAGCTATCCAGGCAAGGGCAAGCAGCAGATGAATGAGCAATAGTCTCATGGTGTTCTCCCCAGTACCGCATCAATATAACCGGCAGGGTTCAGCAGTTGTTCGGCGGCCTGAAGCGACATGGCATAGAGAGGTTCGGCCAAGCAGCCGATACCGACCGTAACCAGAGCCAGGATGATCATTGGCAGGTACAACGACAAGCGCGAAAGCGCTGACAGCTCACTTTCCCCGACATCTGCTTCCGGAGACTCCCCCCAGAAGGCCTTGCCCCAGATTTTGGTCATGGACAACAACGTCAAGAGTCCGACCAGCAGTGCAGTGACGGCAATCGGGTAACTTTCTGCCACGAGTGCCGAACGGACCAGGGCCAGCTTGGCCCAGAATCCGGAAAGCGGCGGCAATCCCGCCAGAGACAGTGCCGGAATGAGGAAAAGTAGCGAAAGTGCCGGCGCACTCCGGTAAAGCCCGCCCAGACGGCTCAGGTCGAGAGTCCCCCGTAATCTCCGCACTACCCCGCTGACCAGGAACAGGTTGGTCTTGACAATGATATGGTGAATAATGTAGAAAACCGACCCCGCCAGGGCTGCCTTGGTGAACAGCCCGAGACCCAGAATCATGTAGCCCACCTGGCTGATTATGTGGAATGAAAGCACTCTGCGGAATTCATTCTGCGCCACCGCTCCGAGTACCCCGGTCACCATGGTCAAACCGGCAATCAGCAGGATCAGACCGTGGGTAAACGCGATATCCCTGACAAACAGGAGTGTGAAAACCCGAATCAGGGAGTAAACTCCGACTTTTGTCAAAAGACCGGCAAAAATGGCCGAAACCGCCGCCGGCGGCGTGTGATACGAGGCGGGCAGCCAGAAAAACAGCGGAAACAGCGCCGATTTAATGCCGAACGCAATCAGAAACAGCATGGCCAGGACCGTCATCAGACCAGTATGAGGGGCGCCCTGAAGATAACGGGCCAGATCCGCCATATTGAGAGTGCCGGCCACACCGTACAAGATACCGATCGCTGAAAGTAAAAATGTGGATGCGATAAGATTCAGCGCCACGTACTTGATGGCGCCCTCCATCTGCTCCCGGTGCCCGCCGAGCGCCAGCAGTACGAAGGAGGCAATCAGCATGACCTCGAA
>RPRC01000297.1 GCA_003857395.1 Geobacter sp. | reverse complement strand
TTCCTGACCGTATCCCCCACCAGCACTAAAGATGCGCATGGAGCACCGATATGCTGCGAAAGGGGAATGTACACCTTGTCAGGAATACGAGCGGGCACTGTTGCTTTCCCACTGGTCAATTCCTTGTATCCATGCAGGTGGATACCGCCCTTGAAGCTGGTTTTTCTCATGTTCTTTTCACTCCTGGGTTCATTGGTATACCGCTCAGCTGACGCAGCCTCCGTTCTTGTCCGGCTGAAAGGGTATTTGACATCAAGACCTCACGTACTCGATACAGATAAGAGCCGACGAAAACACCAGCATGACGGCCGTACAGGTAAAATCCGCGCAAGACAATTCGAGCCGTTTCATTCTCGTTCTGCCGGCATTCCCCCGGTAGCATCTTGCCTCCATGGCCGTCGCCAACTCATCAGCCCTCCTGAAGGCACCAACAAACAGTGGCACCAAGACCGACAGATAGTTTCGAGCCCTTTGCAGGGGATTGCCAAAGGCAAAATCTGCACACCGCGATGCCTGCGACTTGAAGATTCTTTCAGCTTCATCGAGGAGTACAGGGATAAACCTTAGGGCAATGGACATCATCATTGCAGCCTCATGGACCGGTATCTTGAAACTTTTCAGGGGCTTCAAAAGGGCCTCCAAGCCGTCCGTGAGGGAGATCGGCGTTGTGGTGGAAGTTAACAGAGAAGCTCCTGTGAGGAGCAGAAACAATCTCAGTACCATCAGGACCGATAAAGTAACCCCCTCCCGTGAAAGGTGCCTGAATATTCCATAGTCCAAAAGGGGAGTACCTTTAACAGCAATGGTATTTACAACAATCATGAACAGAGCGATAAACAGGATCGGTTTTACACCTCGAAGAGCATGCTTGAGTGGCTTGCCAACCCGGCTTGAAATAATCAGGACAAAAGAAAGTAACAGCAGGAACGACAGGTATCCTTCAGCAAGGAAAACAAGCACCATAAAAACAGTCGTCAACAGTATCTTCGTTCTCGGGTCCGACCTATGCAGCATCGAATTGCCGGGCAGGTAGCGGCCCATAAGCAAATCTTTTATCATATTCTCCCCACCGGTACCCTTCCTGATACAACCTTTTCAGTTCCGACACAGCTTCATCGACGGTAAGAATTCCGTCCTTGATCTCCGGCAGCACCTTTTTCAACTTCTGCATAAGACGGGTTATTTGCGGAGGCTCGAGTCCGGCGCGTTCAAGAGCCTCAACGTCATGGAAAACCTCTCTTGTTGATCCGTTCAAGGCTACTCTGCCATGCTGCAGGACAACCACTCTATTTGCGGACCGTGCCAACTCTTCCATGTCATGAGTTGCAAGAATAACGGTTATGTTACGTTCTCTCCACAGCTTGATGATGAAATCAAATATCTCCCGTCGACCACCTGGATCAAGACCAGCTGCCGGCTCGTCAAGAACAAGGACTGAGGGCTTCATAACCAGAACCCCGGCAATGGCAACCCTTCTTTTCTCGCCACCTGACAATTCAAAAGGAGATCTTTCAAGGAAGTCTTCATTGAGACCAACTGCCGTGATTGCGTCCCTGACACGATCGCCTGCTTCTGCAACGCTCAATCCGGCTCCGGTCAATCCGAATGCAATATCCCGGAAAACCGTTTCCTCGAACAACTGGTGTTCCGGGTGCTGAAACACCAACCCAATCTGTCTTCTCAAGTCCCGCATTTTGCGCGGGTCAACCAAGGACCCATTAACAGAGATTCTGCCGGAGGTCGGTTTCAAGAGCCCGTTCAGGTGCTGAATCAGGGTGGTCTTCCCGGAACCGGATCGCCCTGCAATACCGAGGAACTCTCCAGGCTCTATGTCGAACGTTATATTCGATAAAGCAATTTTCTCGAAAGGAGTTCCTTGCTGGTATCTATGTGAAAGGCTTTCAAGTTTTATGGAAAGCATTTCCTTTTTCAGCATGCATTTCTCCTGTCAAGATCGCCAGCGCTTCATCCTCATCGAAGACCCCCGCAGGGAGATCGAACCCATCCTTCCGTAACGTATCAAAAAGTTCTGTCACCTGCGGCACATCAAGTCCCAACTCCTTTATTCGGGAGACCTGCGAAAAAATCTCACCTGGCGTACCATCAAGCACGATGTTCCCCGCGTCAAACACAATCACCCTGTCCGCAAGCCCAACTTCTTCCATTATATGGGTAATATACAGGACCGTAATTCCTTCTTCTCTATTGAGGCTGCAGATTAGTTCCATAACCTCTTTTCGAGCAACCGGGTCCAGCAGCGCGGTCGCTTCGTCAAGAATTATGCACTCCGGTTTCATGGCAATAATTCCCGCAACGGCCACCCGCTGCTTCTGCCCTCCTGACATCAGATGGGGCGCTGCATCGGCATGTTCAGCCATGCCGACTTCCCGCAGGGAGTCCCTCACCCTCTTGGTGATTACTTCCGGTTCCAGGCCAAGATTTTCCGGGCCGAACGCCACATCCTCTGCTACCGTTGTTCCGACAATCTGATTGTCCGGGTTCTGGAAGACCATTCCCGCAAACCTGCGAATTTCCCAAATACGTTCTTTATCCTGCGTATCAACTCCATTAATGTAGACAGTGCCCGAAGTTGGCAGAAGCAATGCATTCAAGAGCCGCACAAAGCTCGTTTTCCCGGAACCGTTACCGCCAACTATGGCGACAAGTTCACCTTTACCGATCTGAACACTTATTCCGTCCAGCGCCTTTGGTCCCAGTTCAGCCTTACCGCGGGCGCCATACGAGAATTCTGCTGCGTGGGTTTCGATTATTTTTTGAACCGGTTCCGTCATCCCTAGAAAAACACGAAGGTCACGAGGATGAACGTTACTACGAGAAACGGTATTGAGTACTTGAACATATAGCCAAAGAAGCTGGGCATGGCAACACCTGACTCCTCAGCTATGGACTTGACCATGAAGTTAGGCGCATTACCGATATAGGTGTTGGCACCCATGAATACCGACCCGAGGGATATCGCCAGAAGGTAATCGCTGTAGGTCACCCCATCGCGACCAGGGATCGGCAGATTACTGCATAGCTGCGGCACCGCTGCAAGCTCCGTCTGCCCGGGGAAAAACTTGCCGAGAGCCGTATTGAAATATGACAGGTACGTGGGTGCGTTATCCAGGAAGCTGGAAAGGATGCCTGACAGCCAGAAGTAGTGGGCAGGTTTATCGGCAGCTTTGACCAGGAGGCCGAGTGCTCCCTGCTCTCCCGCCTTGAGGATCGCAAGCGCAGGAATAATGGTCATGAAGATCCCGGCAAACAGATAGGCAACCTCCTTGATAGGTTCCCAGCTGAACTGGTTATCCTCTCGCAAGGTTTTGCTGGTTGTTACCATCGACATTACCGCAATCAGCACGATGGCCGCATCCTTTACCAGGTTCTGCAACGCCTGATGAACGCCGAGGATGGTGATATTGCCCATTTTGACAAGCCCGCTGAAAAGAACGGCGCCGATAATTCCACCGAGGTAAAGAAAGTTATGCATCCCTTCAATTTTGAGGGGCTCTTTCTCTGTCGCATTAATAACGGACAAGTCCTCTTTCCGGTAATAAAAGCTATCCATGGCAAAGTAAATGATCAGGAGAATGATACTGACGAATAACATGGCCGGAATAGCCTTCAAGGTCCAGAAAAAGGGTACGCCGTGGAGGAAGCCGAGAAAGAGCGGCGGATCGCCCAGCGGAGTGAGGGCGCCGCCGACGTTACAGACGAGGAATATGAAAAATACGATGGTATGAACCTTGTGTTTCCGCCAGGCAACTGAACGAAGCAACGGCCGGATGAGAACCATCGCCGCTCCGGTGGTTCCGATCCACGAAGCAAGGATTGTCCCGATAATCAGGATCAGACAGTTGACCGCCGGGGAGCCCTTGAGCGTTCCTCGGACCAGAATTCCGCCCGACACGGTGAACAGGCCGCCGAGCAGGATAATAAAGGGTATGTAGTCAATGATATAGATATGGCAAATTTCGTAAAACGCAGTCCCTTTGTAGACAAAAAGAAAGGGCACCGCAAATAACAACGCCCAGGCAAGAGAAACTTTCGGATAATGGTGGTGCCAGAAGTTCGGAGCAAACAGTGGGAAAAGGGCTATGGACAATAGTATGCCCGCAAAAGGAATGGCAGCCCAGAGCGGTAATTCCGCGCCAAGGTTAGTATGGCCATTTCCATGTTCACCATGTGCCACTGGAGTTGCCGCATGATCAGTCACAGCTGGAGTTGCCGGATGATCAATCGCCGCAGCAGATTCTGCCGCATGGCTCACCGAAGCCTCTGTTCCGCTCGCACCAGCTACAAACGGCATAAAAAGAGTCATGGCCAGGAGTGTTACAATAAATATCGCCACCATTTTTTTCATACACTGTTCTCCTCTTCAATAACATTATTATTTCAATAAAAACCTTATACAAAATTTTGATATGATTTCCTGACGGAAGACAGAACGCTCCAGCGCCCTCTGCTACATTAAAACGAAATAACCGGGCCCGTCAATGATGTTTCTTAATAGCAATGATCATAGACGAAAAAAAACCCAAGCGAAGACTGGAAGTCTTTTCACTCGGGCTTTCTGTGTCCGTCATAAACGGTCAGCAAAGGACCAATAGATTAAAGCCTATTTAGCCGGTTTCTTATGCACATAAGGAAACCTTTGAAGGTACGATTATTTATCAGGGCTTCTCATTGCAATGACAATTACTCTACTTAAAATTACGGACTTACTTCCCTAGAAACAATCATTCCATCCAGATTTAAATGATATGAGCAATTATTCTCCTCTATTCAAACAATAAAACAGCATTTACAAGTACTAAAAATCCCAATAACGCATATTCATGTTTTTATACTTTGGCTTCATTGCTATTTTTACTACACCCTGCAGGGAATCAGTCGACAAACGAGCAAACGTGCTGACATCCTAGTTTTTTGTTTTCAGTATTTCCTCATTTTTCTCTATTCTGGTTATGCCGCCCTGGCTGAAATTGATCCTGATAAATCCGGTAAACTGGGTTTTTTTCAGTTCATTCAACAACTCGGTTATTTTTTCTTGTTTTTCCATTGACCCTTCCACGCAATATCATAAAATGTTTTCATTATATGTTATTTGAATTGTGATTGAATATCAAACCCACGAAAAACAGCGACCGACGGACATAAACATGCGTCGGCCATTGTTGACCACGAAATGTTTACTCCTTTCCAAACATGGGAGGCGACGCTGTTTCCGGTGGCACCCACAGCCCGATTCCCATAGCAAACGCCGTAGGGATTACGGGTCGGAGTTATACATTCAATATAAAATTTTGAAGCATTATATAGACCACGATATAACGGAATGTCAAGAAAATTATTTCTACCGGCATGTTTATATTACCTGTGATTGGCCGGGGACGTTTACACCTCTCCACCCGGCGTTAGAGATACCCGGACCCTGGCAGGAAGAGCCGGTTATTTCTTTTCCGCCGGAAGTAATTGGAGACCTTTGGGCCAACAGGACCGGACCCCGGAACTTGCTGCTCCTGGCACGGATGGTTGCCGAGAAAAAGCTCGGCGGTTCATGAAACGAGAGCTGTCCCGGAGCAACCCGCACCGGGATGATGCGTGGTGTCCCTATCTGATAACATTCGGACTCGGAGGATCATTGGACCGCTGATTCCGTTCCTAAGGGGGACGGCGGCAGCTTCAGGGAACAGTTTCGGCACTAACGGTTCCGACGTTGGAACGGCGAACTGGAGCGGAGGAGGGGGAACGCTACCAACCCTTCTTGAGAAGTGCTGCCACGTCCTTTGCATGATAGGTGAGAATCAGATCGGCGCCGGCCCGCTTGAAGGCTGTCATGGTTTCCATCACCACGCGATC
>RPRC01000296.1 GCA_003857395.1 Geobacter sp. | reverse complement strand
TGACAAGTCCCTCGGGGCTCTCTTCGGGACTTCGCAACCCACTGTGGCGGCGTGGCGGGCTCGAAATTCTTTGCCTTTCTGGGAAATTATCAGTTTTTGTGCTCAACATAATATTTCATTGGATTACTTGTTTCTCAATAAAGTGCCTTGCTGCCCGGAGGCTCTAAGCCAAGAGCCAGGTTCGTCGCTGCCGGGGAATCGAAAGCTAGCCTCTGGTTCGTTGACGGAACGCATTGCACTGCTACTCGACGGAATGGACGAACATCAGCTGTGGGATGTCCTCAAATATACAGAGAAGGAGAAATTGCTTGGAGACCTGGCAAAACTGGTTCAGCAGCAAAATGCTGATAACCTTGGGCATGCAGAGGAGGGGCAATAATATTGGTTCGTCCCACTGAAGAGCAACAGGCCGTTGTCGAGCACCAAGGAGACGCATGTGTTATTGCTTGCGCAGGAGCAGGAAAAACCCACACACTGATCGATTATGCGAAGGCCAGAACGGACGCATGCATTCTCTATATCGTATACAATAGGAGCGCTCGGATCGAGGCGACGGCCAAGTTTAAGCGCCAGGGCCTTACCAATGTAAAGGTGGAGACTGCACACAGTCTGGCCTACCGGGAAATGATATCCGGAAAAGGGTTTGAGTTGCACCCGAGTGGTAATCTCAAGCCGCATGACGTCCTGGAATGGTATAGCCCACTACCAAAGTTTTCGAACGAATTGGACAAGCTGATCTTTGCCCGGCATGTTGTCAGCTTGGCGAACCGTTTTTGCAACAGCCGTGAGCGACGGGTCCACCATATCGACTACGTAAAATCTGTGAAGGAAGTGTCCGCCAAATATTTCGCCAATCGTCACATCGAGCAGATTGGTAACGCTGTAGAATCGATCCTGGAGCAAATGTGGGAGGGGAACCTCCCCATAACACACGATGCCTATCTGAAGAAGTTCCAGCTGCAGGCCCCTGTTCTACCGTATTCCCATGTTTTGACCGACGAGGGTCAGGACTCTAATCCCTGTTGGCTGGATGTGTTCTTGCGTCAGCCTGCTACCAGGGTTATTGTCGGTGATTCACATCAATCCATATATGGGTACCGTGGTGCTATCGATAGCCTGAGTATGGTTGGCTTCCCGCGGTTTACCTTGTCGGGAAGCTTCCGTTTTGGCAACTCCATCGCAGAGATAGCAATGGAAGTAATTCGCCTAAAAACACTGCTGGGGGTCTCAGTTGATGACTTCAAAATAAAGGGGCTCGGACCAGGAAAGTCACAAGGCGGGAAGTCAGAGCGCGCCGTGCTTGCCCGGAGCAATTTGGGCCTCATCAGTCACGCAATTGAAGCTGTCTGCAAAAAAGGGTTGAAGGTTGCTTATGAAGGAGATATTGAAAATTATACTTTCGTGTCTGGAACAAGCCTTTATGATATTTTGAATCTATACGTCGGGAAGCACGAAAGGATCCGGGATGAATTTATCCGGAGGTTTAAGTCGTATGCGGATCTGACGGAATATCAAAAAAAAGTTGACGACCGCGAGCTGGGCATGGTCATGGATCTGATTTCCACCTATGGGTCTGGACTCTTTGGTTTCATCAGGGAGATCCGGGAGAAAGCGGTCAAGAAGGAGCAGTCACAGCTTATTCTCTCGACTTGTCACAAATCGAAAGGCGCAGAGTTTGATGATGTCGCATTGGTAAAGGACTTCATTAATGGCGAAAAGATACTAAAACTGCTGGCCGCGGCTAAGGGTAATCCGGCAAATGCACCCGATCGTGAAGCAACCCTCGAGGAAATCAATCTCTTGTACGTGGCGGTGACCAGGTCGCGACGCTTGTTGGACGTACCGTTTCCCATATGGTCTGAGGGGACAGCATGATATTCTAGGGCCTGTTTTATTTTCCTTTTTTGTCGGCCCCGGGTATGCTGTGGGTAAAAATTGAAACAATACCCTAAATGAAATTAACCATGAAAACCATACACAGACAAATATTGCATTTGGACCTCAATTCATATTTTGCCTCCGTAGAACAGGCTCTGAATCCGGCTCTGCGCGGGAAGCCTATCGCTGTAATCGGCGCTTCGCACCGGACGGTCATAACCACAGCTTCTTACGAGGCACGTGCATTCGGTGTCAAAACCGGTATGTCAGTATATGAGGGCCGACGTTGCTGTCCAAATTTGATCCTCGTAGTTGGCAACAATCGCCGGTACACCCACACTTCCTCGGAAATCATGAAAATGATGGGAGAATATTCAGATCTCTTAGAACCCTTCTCGATCGACGAAGCATTCATTGACGTAACCGGTTCCTGCAAGCTTTACGGGTCAGCAGAAAATATTGCCATGCTCCTCAAAGCAAGGATTAAGCATCGCTTCAACCTCACTTGCTCCATCGGCATTGCCCCCAACAAACTCCTGGCCAAACTCGCCAGCGAGATGCGAAAACCTGATGGCATGGTTGTTGTCCATCCCGATGAAGTCCCCGCTCTCCTCGAGAGGACACCGGTCTCCGATATCTGCGGTATCGGAAAGAAGACGGAGCGACAATTAAAGCTCCTTGGCATCAACACTTGCGGCGAATTGGGTAGATTCCCGGTTGATGTCTTGCACAAGAAGTTCGGCATTATTGGCGACAGACTGATCCAAATGGGACTCGGCATTGACGATTCACCCGTAGTGCCCATGGCAGAGTCAGACCCGGTAAAGTCCGTGGGACACTCCAGCACACTCGATCGGGACATTGAGGATCGGAAGGACGTCCTGAAATACATCCTCAAACTGTCTGAGATGGTTGGGCGGCGGGCTAGAAGGTATCGGGTCGCAGGGAAAACAGTGCACTTCTATGTCAGGTATGCTGACTTTTTCTCCAGCTTTGGCAAGCAGATGACTCTTTCCGGATACGTAAATCAAAGTGATGAGATATACCGAGCGGCAGTGCAACTCTACGATTCAACAGTGCACACGCAACCGGTGCGAATGCTGGGCGTGCGACTCACGAACCTGCAGCATAGCAGTGAACAGTTGCCACTGTTCCAGGAGGATAGAAAAAAACTATTCCTTACCAATGCCATGGATGAAGTCAACAACCGGTTTGGTGAGTTTGCGGTCACGTTTGGGTCCTTAATGGAAAAAGGGAAGGATTGCCAGGACAGAAAGCTGGAAGGCTCTACCGTCATATCTCCTGCCTGGCGGCCAGAGGGAATACGCAAAATAGACGTCAAGTGATTGAAGGTACGTTTCCGACTCGCCAAACAACAGGTATTTTTCGTGCGCTACGAAGGGATTTTTCAATGCAAATTCTGATTATTGAGAAGGAAAATAAGACGGCTAATTTTATAAAGCGAGGGCTTGAAGCAGAAGGTTATGAAGTAGAAGTTGCATATGACTGCGCAATCCGTTTTATCTGGACAGTGAATCCGGTTTTAACTGGACAGCAAATCCGGAACTGACTGGACACCTAATCCGGTTTTAACTGGACAGTGATTTCTCTCTTTTCTTCCTGTCGTTGGTTTGATTTGAGGTGTCCAGTTCACCTGCTCTTTGACATCAGTTTTCGCATTGATTCAGCCTTCATATTCATAGTGATCATATGGGCATTGTGTACCAGTCGATCCAGCACGGCATCGGCTATTGTCGGATCGCCGATTGTGTCATGCCACCTGTCCAGAGGGATCTGGCTTGAGATGATGGTAGAACTTATGCCATGCCGGTCTTCCAGCACTTCCAGGATGTCCCGGCGCTCTTTGTCTGCAAGCTTTGCCAGTCCCCAGTCATCAATCACCAGCAGGCTGCATCTGGCAAGCTTGGTGAGCTGTTTGCCATAACTGCCATCACCCCTGGCTATGTTCATCTCCTGAAGCAGTCTCGGCAGCCGTATGTAGAAGGCACTGTAGCCACTCCTGCAGGCGCTGTTGGCAAGGGCGCAGGCGATGAAAGTCTTGCCGCTGCCGCTGGGGCCGGTGATGATCACGTTCTGCTTTTCCTTGAGCCAGTTGTTCTGCATCAGTGAGAGGATGACCTCTTTGCTGAGTCCTCTTGGTGTCCTGAAGTCAATCTCCTCACCGCAGGCATTGCTGTAGCGGAGTTTGGCTCCCCGCAGCAGGTTGGTCAATCTCCGATTGTCCCGTACCGTAATCTCACGGTCAATCAGCAGGCCCAGTCGGTCATTAAAGGGAAGCTCCGTGTACATGGTGCTCTGATTCTGTTCCGTCAAGCCTTCGGCCATGCCATGCAGTTTGAGGACGTTCAGCTTGGAAAGGGTGTGTTCCAGCATCATTTGGCACCCCCTGCATAGTAGCTGCTGCCCCTGATGTTATCGTGCTCAAGCGGCAGTTGCAGTTCATCAGGTTCAAGCTGCAACTCAGCTCGTTCAAGCCCCTTGTCCAGGATATTCTTGACGCATTTATAACCGATAGCTTTCAGCTTGATTGCCCTGCTACAAGCCAGCTCCAGCCGTTCATTGCCACACTTCTTGGCAAGGCGTAACAGCCCCAGGCATCTGCGATAGGCATGCTCAGGATGGACAACGGTTTTGATGATGGCCTCAATCATGGCACCGGTCTGCGGGCCTATGCTTTCGCCCCAGTGCTTCATCCGCTCCGGCGTCCATTCAAGGTGTTCCTTGTGGCTGTGGGGGCGGTGCTCATCTGCGGTGACATAGAACCCCTTCTTGTGGGTACGGAGATGGGAGGCTACCCGCTTGCCGTTATGGAGCACCTCGATCGTGGAGATGGTCAGGCAGACCTCAACCTCCTTGCCGATCAGGGTATAGGGAACGCTGTACCAGGAACCCTGCACCGTAATATGATAGTCGATATTGACCTTGGCCTTCTTCCATTCACGGAGCTGGAACCGTTCAGCAGGCAGCGCCTTGAGTGCAGGTTTGTCAATCTCGGCAAAGAGCTCGCTTCTGGACTTGCCAAGGCCCTGCATGGGACGGTTGTTCAGTTTCTCAAGTTCAACAGCAATGGCGTCATTGATTTCAGTCAGGGAGAAGAAGGTGCGGTTGCGTAATGCAGCCAGTATCCTGCGCTGGGCGTTTAAGACACCGTTTTCAACCTTGGCCTTGTCACGGGGCTCAAGAGGACGGGCCGGGATGACCACCACACCGTAGTGGGCGCATAACTCGGAATAGACAGGATTGATTTCCGGATCATAGCGGCAACTGGTTTTGACCCCTGATTTGAGCTGATCAGGGACAATAACTTCCGGCAAACCGCCGTAATACTCGAAAGCGCCTATGTGTGCCTTGGTCCAGTCCGGTATCTGCTGGCTGGCAACCGCCAGAGCGTAGGTGCGGGAACTGGCTCCAATAACCGCAACAAATAGTTCGACAGAGATCAGTTCTCCGGTCTCCCGGTCAACGTAGGCTGGAGCATCGCCGGAGAAGTCAACAAACAGCTTTTCGCCTGCCTTGTGTACAAAACGCATTACCGGCTCGATGGTTTTGCCGTGCCGACGATAAAGCTCAAAGAACTGGCTGCGGCTGTAACCATCAGGATAGATGGCACGGTATTCCTCCCATAGCAGTTGGAGGGTGACCCCTTTGCGCTTCATCTCAGCTCTTAGATAATCAAAGTCGGGCATTATCTTGCGGGCTAAAGGAACTGCATCTAAAGGGAACAGAACAGTTTTCAAAGAGCTGTCGTCAAGAGCGGCAACTGCAGGCCAGTCAAGATCAGTCTGCCGGATTCGTTCCAGATGCTCACCAACGGTTGTGGGGGAGACCGCGCAGGCTCTGGCAATTGCTCGTTGGCTCAGGTCATGCTCAAAATACAGCCTTAATATCTCTCGAATAGTACGCATTGATTTCTTCCTGCCTTTCATGACCATGGCCTCCGGAGTTTTCCGGGCATGGTACGGGGAATAAGACAGGAAGATGAGAAAAAGTTAGTCCGAAATCAACTGGACACCAAATCCGGAAATCAGCAAAAAAGTGTCCAGTTAAAACCGGATTCGCTGTCCACCCGAAACCGGATTGGGGTC
>RPRC01000295.1 GCA_003857395.1 Geobacter sp. | reverse complement strand
TGATCTGCGCATGCTCTTTTTGTGCACCTTTGATCCAGACGGCCGGCAAGCCGAAGACCGGTTCGGTGGTATGGCTTCCTTCCAGCTTCCCGTTCGCCTGACCGGAATCCATGGCTAAAAACTGTCCGGTAAGATTGCTTCCGCCAACCTTGGCACCCTTGATCAGGAACGAGTACTCATGGGGCTTCAACTGCAGATTGTCATGAATGTGGATCGGCGGCACAATGAAGCCCATTTTCTGGGCAAAGGTTTTGCGGATGGAACGGATCCTCTCCAGCAGCTCTCCCTGTTGTGCGGCATCCACCAACGGCACAAGACCGTAACCAACTTCCAGCTCCAACAGGTCGACAGGCCGGATGGCGGTAATTTGTTCGCCATTCTCGTCTCCCGCGCTCCCGGAAACGAAATCCTCATCTTCTTCAACCACCTGTGACTTCTCGCGAGCCATTTTCCCGACGAGATACGACAAGCCTGACAAAAGAAAGAAGGCAAAGTGGGGAAGCCCTGGAATAAGGCCGAAACAGAACATAACCCCTGAACAAACATAGAATGCTTTGGGGTGATTGAGGAACTGTCCGGTAATTTCATGGCCGAAATTGTTTTCATCGGCAGAGCGGGTAACAATGATACCGGCGGCAGTCGAGATGATCAGCGCCGGGATCTGGGCCACGAGCCCCTCGCCGATGGTCAGCAGGGTATAGTTCGTGAGGGCCGTCTGCAGTTCCATCCCCTTCTGCCATACTCCGATTACAAAACCACCGATGATATTGGCCAGCATGATCATGAGCGCGGCCACGGCGTCACCACGGACAAATTTGCTGGCACCGTCCATCGATCCGTAAAAGTCTGCCTCGCGGGACACCTTCGATCTCCGGATCCTTGCCTCTTTTTCCGTAATCATTCCGGAAGACAGATCAGCATCAATGGCCATCTGTTTGCCAGGCATCGCGTCAAGGGTAAAGCGTGCTGCCACCTCGGCAACCCGGCCGGCACCCTTGGTAATAACCACAAAGTTGATGATAACGAGGATCAGGAAGATGACCGCTCCGACAACATAATTGCCGCCCACAACAAATTGACCAAAGGCCTTGATGACAGACCCGGCAGCTTCAACACCCTCATTGCCATGCAGGAGGATCAGTCGGGTTGATGCAATGTTGAGGGAGAGTCGAAAGAGGGTCGTTACCAGGAGAATGGAGGGAAATACTGAAAAATCCAATGGCTGAGTCGTATAAAGACCTACCAGCAAAATGGCTAGGGCAATTGTGATATTTGCGGCCAGAAAGATATCGAGCAAAAAGGCCGGAAGCGGAATGATCATCAAGGCCAGGATCCCGATCAGGACCAATGCCATATAGATGTCGGAATTATTCCGAGCCGTTGATGTCGCTACTGCCGATGAGGCCATCCAATTTACCCTGTAATTTCAAGAAGATTTTACACCTGACATCAGAATAGCAACCTCTGTGCCAGACGAGCCTCGTACCAGCAGGATTCGACAAGTATTCCGGAAATTCCTGAAAAGGCGCTTGAAAGCTGCTATCCGGCGAAAGCAAGGGAGCTTCAGAAGGCGGGTAAGTTTTGAAAAAATCTGGGGAAAGAAGGAATGAGACAGTATTTTGAAAAGAGACGAGTCAAGGATTTGTCTAGGCGAGAAGCAGAAATGGTGGGAGCTGAAAATCAGAAGGTCTTTCCCTTTATCCCGTAGACGTATGCCAGCAGTTCCGCAACCGCCACATAGAGCTCTTCCGGGATCGCCTCCCCTTCTTTGACCTGGGCATACAGCTCGCGGGCCAGAAACCTGTTTTCCACGAGCATGACATTACTTTCCCTCGCCAAGGCCTTGATACGGAGGGCGAGATGATCGGCACCCTTGGCAATGACGATCGGAGCAGCCATTTTATTCCGGTCATATTTTATGGCAACAGCAAAATGGGTCGGGTTGGTGACGACAACATCTGCCGTGGGAATGATTTGCTTGAGGCGCCGGAAGGCCTTTTCGTAACGCATCTTGCGGATCTTTCCCTTTAGCTGCGGATCGCCGTCACTGTCCTTATGCTCCCGTTTTACCTCCTCTTTAGTCATTTTCAGATTCTGGATGTAATTCCATTTCACAAAGGCAAGGTCGAGTATCGCCAAGACAATCATGACCCCACAGGTATGGATGACGATCTTGAAGGAGAGATGGCTGATAAAGACAAAAATACCGTCGATATCCGTTTCGGTCAGGTAGAGGATTGCGTCCATTTCGTCGCGCAGGATCTTGTAGGCGATATATCCCACGATAAGAATTTTGATGATGGACTTGAAAGCCTCCACGAGCGCCTCTTTTTTAAAGAGCCGTTTGATACCTTCCAGGGGATTTATTTTTTCAAACTTGAAAGATAGCTTTTCCATGGAAATGGACGCCCCACCCTGGATGACCACGGCAACGACACCCGCGACCATGACCATTATCAGGAAAGGGGCAATGACCGCTCCGATCGAATAGACTTGCTTCATCAGGATACTATTGACACTCGTCGGCGTGAGCGTAATGGTACCCATTCCGCCCAATAGGTCGCGTGTATTTTCTTTCAGGGAGGTCAGCATGTAGCTGCCGAGGGTATAGAGAGTCACCATTGAAACCAGCAGGGTAATGGTTGACGTCATGTCGCGGCTTAAGGGAGGAGGTCCTTTTTTCCGCGATTCCTCGAGCTTTTTGGAGGTCGGTTGTTCTGTTTTTGAGTGTTTATCTTCTCCTGCCATCAGGTTGCCTGAGAGAGAATTCTGAAAATAGATTTGATCTGCAGAGCCATCCCAGCGAATGAAATCTCAATAGTATGGATGAAAACTAGAAGGGAAAGACCGAGCGCCAGAAAACCGATGCCAATGTTGAGCGGCATGCTGACGACAAAGATATTCATCTGGGGGAAAGAGCGCGCCATGACGCCAAGCACGACCGTGGTAGCCAGAAGTGACACCATGACCGGCGCCGCCAACTTGATCCCCAGAATAAATATTCCGGAGGTAATCGTGACCAGAAAGCTGAGCAGGGTGCCGCTCATATGCCAGCCGCCCACGGGGATCAGGGTATAGCTGTCCATCATTGCCTTGATGAAGATATGGTGAGCCCCGAGTGTCAGGAACAAAAGCGTAGCGACCAAAGTCTGAAACATTGCCATGAGCGGCACCTGACCCATGGTCGGATCGAACAGGGAGGACATGGAAAAACCCATCTGCATGCCGATTACCTGTCCGCAGAACTCGACAGCACCGAATACTGCCTGGGCCACAAGACCAAGGGTGATGCCGATCAGTGCTTCAGCGATAATCAGCATGAGCAGGGAGAGAAAGTCGGAAGGCAGGGCAACGTGTGAAAGCTTGAGGACCGGAAAACAAACCAGGGCCAGGGACAGAGTAACCAGCGCCCTGATTTTCATCGGGACACGTTCCCCGCCGAACAGAGGGATGGCGCTGAAAATGCCTGCCAGGCGACCGAGCACTAAGGTAAAGAGTGTGAAGTCGTTTATGGAAAGAAACGGCAGCAGCTGGAACATGGCCGGCTATCTCAGGTTCGGAATCATGGCGAAGATCTCACGGGTAAAATCTGACATGTAACTCATCATCCAGGGGAAAAAGACGATCATCGCCACCATGACCGCCACAATTTTCGGTACGAAAGCAAGAGTCGCCTCGTTTATAGAGGTGACTGCCTGAAATATACTGATGATAAGGCCGATAACAAGACTGAATATCAGGAGAGGCGCAGCCAGCATCAGGGTTACTTCAAAACTCCTGCGGGCTAATTGAGTAACCAGTTCCGGGGTCATGGTATGTCCTTTCTTTATAAGGATGGAGGATGAAAGACAATTATGATACACTCGCAAAAAGTGTGAATACGCTACATTTTGTCATTCCGACCAGAGGGAGGAATCTTGCTTTTACAACTGGTTACAAGATCTCTCCCTGTCGGTCGAGATGACAGCTCAGAGAATTTGCGAAAGCATCAATTATGAATTATGAAGTATGAGTTATGAAAATTTGGTTTTTCCGCGTCCGGTGATATTTGTTCGGTTTTTTTCATACTTCATAATTCATCCTTCATCCTTTGAATTTCTCATCCTTCATAATTCATACTTATGTTCTATCCAAAGCTCTTGACAATGGATCCGATCACCAGCGCCCATCCGTCAACCAGAATAAACAGAAGTATCTTGAAGGGAAGCGAGATCATCACCGGAGGCAGCATCATCATTCCCATGGACATGAGTACCGAAGCGACAACCATGTCCACCACGAGAAACGGGATATAGATCAGGAATCCTATCTGGAATGCGGTCTGCAATTCGCTGATCATGAAGGCCGGGATTATGGTCAGGGTCGGAATGTCATTGGCGTTTTTGGGCCGGGGCATCTTGGAAAGGCTCAGGAACAGGGCCAGGTCCTTTTCCCGGACCTGGGAAAGCATGAACTTTCTGATCGGGAAAACCGCCTTTTCCAATGCCTGTTCCTGGCTAATCTGCCCGCTCTTGTAAGGCAGGTAGGCCTGGGTGTTGATCTGCTGCCAAACCGGACTCATGATATAAAAGGTCAGGAAAAGAGCTATGGAGATGACAATCTGGTTCGACGGAGCTTGCTGGGTACCGATGGCGCTGCGCAGAAAAGACAAAACCACCACCACGCGAGTGAAGGACGTGGTCATGATCAAGAGTCCGGGAGCCACCGACAGAATCGTGATCATGAGGAATATCTGCAGCACGGTCGCAACATCGCCCGGCTTGGAGACCTTGCCCAAGCCGACACTTACCGTTGGCACGCTCAAAGGCTCGGCCATAACAGTTGAGGCGAAGACCAAACCCACAAGGCCGACAAGAACGGCAATTACCGGAATTCTATTCAGTCTCACGCCCCTACACCATCCTTTTCCCTGGGGAGAACAAGCCGCCGGCCTTTTTGGACCATATCTTTGATAAATTGAAGACCGTCAGGAAACGAAGCGGAGGGCTTGGCCGCGGCAGACAATTCCTCTACAACCTCGATGGTTTCCAGCATATCAACCTGTTTGAGAAGGCTGATGCCGGAATCCGAGGAACCGAGCAGCAGGTATTCTCCTCCCACCTCCACCAGCATGAGTGATTTTTTCGGGGCAAGGAAACGGCTCTCCACAACACGGATATAGCGTGGCACCGACTTTTTCATCAGGTTTCCCTTGAGAAAACGATTCGCAAGATAGTAGGCGAGATATATCAGACCGACAACAATCGATAATGAGGCCACCATCTGAAAAAAGCCGGAAACAAAACTGAACCCGGAAGTGCCTGTCCCCTCTGCCGCACATGCGGTCCCCGGGAGAAACAGCAGCGGGAAAACCGGAAACATTCTCATACGATTTTCTCCACGCGCTCCGCCGGACTGATGATGTCCACCAGGCGGACACCGAATTTCTCATTCACCACCACGGCCTCGCCACGAGCCACCAGCTTGGAATTCACGAAAACATCGAGAAGCTCTCCGGCCAGCTTGCCCAGTTCCACAACAGCACCCTGGTTCAACTGGAGAAGGTCCTTAACGAGCAATTTGGTTCGTCCCAGTTCAACCGTAAGATGAAGCGGGATATCGAGTATCATGTCAAGATTCCGTTTCTCCTGCAATGCACTCTTCTGTTCACTGTTTTCCTGTATATCGCTCACGCGGGACCTCCTGGAAATAATGTTTGCCTGACAAAAAACGGGCGGAACTGTCAGCCCCTGCTCCGTACGCTTACGAAGGTATGCTGCTCGTTATCTGAATTGCCTTGTTACCCCCCTGGACACCAGGGAGACCGGTGAATTTCTCGATCCCTTCAATCTTGACACTCAATTCGCTCCGGCAATCTCTGTTGAGAATTATCGTATCGCCAGCGGACAGATTTATCAGGTCGTTCAAAGTGATCCCGGTTTCACCCAGTTCAACGGTCAACTCCACCGGGGCCTCAACAAGTTCGGAAGCAAGTCGGGAGTGCCACTTGGGATCAATCGCCATACTGTCCAACTGAGTTCCTACCTTCAACTTGTCGCGGACCGGATCGATGGTCATATAGGGAATAGCAAACAGCATGGTACCCGTGAAGTC
>RPRC01000294.1 GCA_003857395.1 Geobacter sp. | reverse complement strand
ATGGTCTATCTGTTGTCTGTCAAGCGGTTTTTATTTCCTGTTATCTCCCACCACCATAACTGTAAAGGCCGGACAGGAACAGGTTGGCCCCAGGATAGCAGGAGATGGCAGCTGCAAAGCCGATTATCGAGCGCCGGGCGGCCAGCTTGCCGAGCGAGTTTCTGGTGAAACGAGGAAACCCTTAGTACACCATACTTAATGCCTTGACTAAGATTCTGATCAGCAGTAACTTTCACGTGAAGCGAAGAGTTTACTTGGGCGAAAAACCGTAGTGATGAGTTCGTTGTTGTAACACCGTGATGTTGATCTGGTTTAGCGGCTCATGCCCTGATTCCCGCTCCCTTTCAGTTGTTGAGAAGTGCTTGGGAGTCGGTTTTCGGCTTACGATAACTGAGTCTCAGACTGAAGGTGAGGCACTCCATTTTTTGCTAGAGGACTCTGACTATGATGGAAAAATTGAACCCAGAATTTTGGATAAAAGTGAAACTTGTTCTCTTTGGGATCTTCACAATAGTCGCGCTCATTCTTCTTTACTACTCGATATATATTGTCGTTGTGTCGTTGATTGGAATCGGGATAGGAGTTCTCGTTGCGCCAATCCTTTCGTTTGCAAATCAAAAGTTTAAGATCCCACGAGCTCTGAGTGCCCTACTTTGTCTTATCGTTATTATCATTATTATTGGTGGGGCAAGTTTCGGGATTTGGTTTTTGGTCTCGGAACAACTAGAGAACCTTATTGCACGCTCACCTGAAATTTCAGCGAACCTAAAGAGCCGTATTTTATCACTTTTCATGAAATACCCTTGGCTCCAGGCTCAGCTTGAAGCTCTGAATGTAGGAACCGCTGCACAAGGTCTTGTCTCACCTTTTTTTAAGGGTCTACTGACTAGTTTCGCCGCAATAAGCGGATTTCTATTTGCTTTGATCGTCAGTATGTACACAGCGGTTTCCTTGAATGATTATTTCACGGCGGTTGTTCATGCCTTTCCCCAAAACCGTCGACATAAAGTAGCCTATGTCCTGAGTCGATGTGCTACAACTCTGAGACTTTGGTTTCGTGCGCAGATAATCGATATGCTCATATTGGGGTTCATGACAGCAATCGGGTTATGGTTCGTCGGAGTCGATTATTGGGCCGTGTACGGGCTTCTCACTGCATTATTTGGGATTATTCCGTATCTAGGACCCCTGATCGTCGTCGGATGCGCAGCTCTTATTACGTTGGCTTCTGAACCGTCACTCGTTCTTTGGGTCATCGCCGTCTTTGTAGTAGTCCAACAGATCGAAGGTAACATCATTCTTCCGATGCTCATGAAAGGTCAGGTTGAACTTCCTGAAGTGCCGCTATTGATCTTCATTTTGTTACTGGGATCGTGGCTTGGAATTGTGGGAGTTTTCCTCGCTCCTCCACTCTTTGCTATCATGAGAGTATTATATCTGGAACTTTATCTTCCCCGAGTTGGCGACGATACCAATCAGGTAAAAGTAAACAGCCCTTGACACAGGAATGTGGTCGGGCAAGGTCGCGTAATTTCGCGAGTGTGACTCCCGACCCGGAAGGTTGGCCAACCACCGGATAGCGAGTCCTTGGAGGCTTGGTGGTAACAACAAGTTTTAAGCGTAGGACAGCGGGCAAATAGACCGAAAGCCGAAAGTTTGAAAGGACTAAACCGCGTAAGTGTCACGTCGAGATGTACAACATTTTGTTAAGAGGCGGAAAAACAACGGCTGAATCGGGGGAAAGTTTGATGATTATTAAAAGGCAGGGAAAATGTAAAGTAGGATCGCCGCCCCTGCCAGGACACGATACCAGACGAACAGAGACAATGAATATTTCTGAACGAATCTGAGAAGAAACGCCACACTAAGATAGCCGGCCACGGTGGAAACGGAAACACCGATCAACAGTATTTTTAGTTCTCCCTCCGGAATACCGTGCACCGCGAGTTCTCCGAGCTTCAGGGCGGCTGCTCCGGCCACGATCGGAAGTGAAAGCAGAAACGAAAAACGTGCGGCGGTCTCGCTCCTGAAACCGAGAAAAAGTGCAGCGGTAATGGTGACCCCCGAGCGTGACACCCCGGGCATGAGGGCGAGGCTCTGGGCGACTCCGATAAGAAGGGCGGAACGGAGGGTTACGCCGTCCATTGTCAATTGCCTGGTTCCGATCCGATCAGTTGCCGCCAGGAGCAGTCCGAAGACGATCAGAAGAATAGCTATGGAAACAGGGCTGCCGCGAAACATCTCCACGATGGTATTCTCGAATAATTTGCCTACTATCGCCGCAGGAAAAGTCCCTGCAATGATATAAAACGGCAGACGGGAGGACTGGGAACCGAAATCCCGGCGGAAAAGGCCGTTGCAGAGATTGACCGTCAGATGGAGGATATCCTGGGGGAAATAGATGCAAAGGGCGATCAGCGTTCCCAAGTGAAGGGCGACATCGAAGGCGATCCCCGACTCGGACCAGTCAAGGACCAATGGTATGAATATCAGGTGCGCGGAACTGCTTATGGGCAGGATTTCCGTGAATCCCTGAATCGCGCCTAGTACCGCGGCATGCAGAGAGTTCACGGACATTCTTCTCCCAGTTGATTCAAGCAGGAGAAAAATAGAGCAACGGGACGGGAAAAACAAGTTAAAATTTGAAACTTACGAATTCCCGGTGGCGTTTCGCGGCAACCTGCCGTAACTTGACCTGTTTTTCTCTTCTTTGAGTCCATGTTAAATTACGCAACCAGGCATCCCTTTGCTGCATCAAGGTCTGATACAATTAGCACGACACCATATCCTTAATGACCTCCGCAGAAGTTTGAGTTTGGGTCAACCCACCAGCCTCGAAACACAATAGAGGTTGCATTGCGTTTGTCGTATGCACAGTACACAGGACGGCAAGGAACGGCTGGAAGGTCGTAATTTTAGCAGAAGCGGTTTCCAACGCATACTCGGAGAGCCTGAAGCGATTGCGTTTGTAAATTCGAGCTTCCGAGAGCAAAAGGCGCTCCCATTATCAACGTACAACTCGTTGACAATCCCCTCTTCAGAAGAGTTTTGGAAACGTATGCACGAAACTACTCAAGCCTTCGGAGAAATAAATGGTCTTCTCTGCCGCACAAGCCCGATTGTAGAGCAAATTTAAACCGCGTTTCAATAAAACCTTAGCGGGCTTTATAGCCCGTTTCGTGAGCTGACCAACGGCAAGATTCCTCTACAAAAAGCTTAGCGTACATAAAAATCCGTTTGGTGTGGTTACCCCTAGTCGCAAATCGTAAGACGGCCGATACGAGGTCGGCGGGTGTCAACGTGTAACAAGCTCAGCCGTTAGATCTAAAATAGAGTAAGCGGTTGAAGTATTCAGTTTGAATAAAGGTTCTGCGAGGTTCATGTGCCATTCTGTGAGATCCATTCTCTGCTTTTCAAGCGAATCAAAAGATCAGGCCTCTATGTTTGCGCAGTGCTATCTTTTCTTTTGACAACCCAGACGGATTCATTGGCGACCCCGCATTCGCATGGAGCTAGTGGTGATACCATCAATTCCACCAAGACACCCTTTCGTAAAAACACTGCGGCTAGCGAAGCTAAATTTATGAACCTTTCATCCGCTAAGGTCAGTAACATCAAAGCTCCCTCCGTCGTGGCTCCTGCCGTTGTGTCCCCCCCAAGCATCCTTCTTGCCGATAAGTCGACTCCTGACTGGAGTGGTATATGGCGCGATACTGGACTTTTGGTGGGTTCCCAAATCGGTGCCGTTGCCATAACATACGTGTTACCTGAAAGCTTCTCCAACTGGAGTGAAGCGAAGAAGGGACAGATGTTTAGTAACTATGGCAAACATTTTGTAGATCCCGTGATCGACGATGATAAATTCTATGTCAACTATATCCTTCATCCTTACTGGGGATCCACATACTATATCCGTGCCCGTGAGCGTGGGTTGAGCAAAAAATCTTCTTTGGTATATTCTGCGATGATGTCGGCAATGTATGAATTTGGCATTGAATGCTTTTTCGAGAAGCCTTCGATCCAGGATTTGATCGTCACGCCTGGGGTTGGCTCGCTTCTCGGTGCTTTTGTGATTGAACCTCTGCGGGATAAGATTAAAAGCAAGCCGGATCTCCATTGGTATGACCATGCGGTGCTTGTTGCCACGGATCCGATTGGTGTTCTCAGCACTGGATTTGAAAAGTCGTTCGGCATAAAGTCAAATATTTCGATTACATATCTTATACCTAAAATTCCAAAGCCTTCATTGTCGTCTCCCTCGGGGTCGAATGAGAAACAGGTCGGGGTCAATTTGGAATTTCTGCTGAGATAACGCGCTTTCCAATTCACTATTACGACAAATCAAGACGATGCTGTGAGCCCGGCCGGTTTGTTAATGTGGTTTCAAAATTATGTTTGCAGTCTGTTTGCAAATAATGTGGTTTCATTTGCAGTTAATCTGGTTTTGAGTGCTCGGATATTTTCATTTAATGTGGTCACGAAATGACGATGTTTGCAGTTTTAATGTCCGATGTTTGCAGTTCGTTACACTTATCTATGACTCGCTCGTTTTTCAGGATGACTGACTGAGGAACAATTCATATACTAATTATGCTATATTCCCTATCGGAAGAGATTGCTCCGGTCCCTTTTGCTAGGTGTAATCAGCCGAGATATTTTCGTAGGAGTCACGCACGGAGCCCCCGGATCACTCCGGGGCTTTTCCCCGACAAAGGACATGAAAATTCGGGTACGGAAATGTAATAAAGGAAGTCATCGGTTCTGATAATTTGACGGCAAGTTAGAACCCTCAACCTTAGCGTGCTTTATAATCCTAATTCTGTGGTGACCCCGGATTGGGTGTCCAGTGATAACCGGATTCAGTGTCCAGTCAAAACCGGACGGACTGTCCAGTTAATTCCGGATTGGGTGTCCAGTGTACTCCGGATTTTGCATATGACGGAGTGAAAGGGTTTAGGAAGGCGCGTGATGAGTTCTATAACCTTATAATCCTCGACCTGATTCTTCCAAAAAAGGACGGCCTGTCGCTTATCAAGGACCTTCGGGTGGTAAACGTAACGACACCGGTACTAATTCTATCGACAATAAAAACCGTTGCGGACATTGTCACCGGCCTTGATGCCGGAGCGGACGACTATCTGTCAAAACCCTTTGCATTTGCTGAACTGCTTGCCAGAGTCCAAGCACTGATACGTAGATCCCAACAAGAGCGAGGCGCCGAAATCCGCTTTGCCGATCTGCGCCTGGACCCGATCAGCCGCAAGGCATGGTGCAAGGAAGAGGAAATACAACTAACTTCAAAAGAATATGCCCTTCTCGAATTTTTCGTTCGCAATCCGAACCAGGTATTGAGCCGCAGCACAATCGTTGAGTATGTCTGGCCAAAAATGGAAGCTGTTAAGTTCACCAATATTGTAAGTGTATACGCCAGCTTTCTTCGCCAGAAAATAGATAAAGTAACAGGCAGAAACCTTATCCACACAGTACCCGGAATTGGGTATATCCTGAAAGAGACCTGATCATCAATAGGCAAATATGCAAAGCGAATCAGGGACCAAAGCGGCAGAGTGAAACAGTATGACCGCTTTGAACTCGACATTAATTCACGCTTGGCACTTCAGTGATCCCAGATGGTCCCTGGTGACACGACTGTTGGTTCTACCCCAAGTTGAGCTGATTCTTTTGGAAGCTGAAGAAAAGATTCTTGCGATAAAGGCGGCGGCATTGAAGAAAGTTTTGGAAATCGTGGATAAAAACAACAGTTCTTCCAGAGTAGATGTAGGGAAAGGCAGATTGAGATGAGTATGTGCGCAGGTGTGAAGCTGGGAAAGAAAAAGCCGCCTTTGGAAGAGATATCCAGGGCGGCTCTTTAGTGGGGAAAACCACTACAACTCAATTTGTCGGGTACTTTGCCATATAGAATTCCTTGAAAGGAGAACGTAAAAGAAACTGATTTATGCTCTCTTCGATTCTAATCTTGTCCAATTGCACCATAAAGGCTGGTTTGTTGTTGTTCTTAAAGTCACTAAATGAACCTCTAAACTCAGAAATAAGTTTTACAGCCTCGTCGGGGATATAAAACATTAGGCTTAGTCTGTTTTCTGAATCAGTGTATACCCGCCCTGTCAACAAATCAGAATGACTTCTTATGTCTGATACTTTGT
>RPRC01000293.1 GCA_003857395.1 Geobacter sp. | reverse complement strand
GCCAGAAGGCCAACCGGAAAGATCGCCACGTGAAGGACAAACATCCGGGAAAGGGCAAGCTGACCCATTTCCTGACCACCACGCATCAGCAGCTTGATAAGGTTGCCGACAAAGGGCACGGTACCGGCGATGCTCGTTCCCACCACGGTTGCCCAGTACCCTTGCTCGTCCCATGGCAAGGGTGATCCGGTAAAACTCATGGCAAGGGTTACGAGAAAGAGCCCCAAACCAGCCAGCCAGGTCAATTCACGAGGTCGCTTGTATGCTCCCCAGGTAAATACCTGGACGGCATGGCACAGCAGCAGAATGATCATGGCATTGGCTCCCCAGTAATGGAGACCATGGATCAGCCAGCCAAAAGTAATTTCGGTGCGCAGGTAATTGAGGCTGTCGTAGGCATGTTGAACCGACGGAACGTAATAGAAAAGTTGCCACACTCCGGTCACTGCCTGCAAGGAGAAGGTGAACAGCAGAAGGCTGCCAAAGACGTAGGCATAGCTGCTTCCCCCGGGAATTTCCTCATCCAGCCCTATACGGATCAATTCGGAAAAAGGCCAGCGCTCGTTAAACCAGTTTCCCAGCCGGGTCAGCATGTCAGTACTCTCCTAAACACGAATTTTCCGAGTAGTGCCGGGCTCAAACCGCTCCCATTCGATGTACAGTTCACCGTTTTCAATCTTGGCAGGAAGCGTATCGAGCGGTCGCGGCGCAGGTCCTCCGAGCACGGCACCATCGAGGGCAAAATGACTCTCGTGGCAGGGACAGACGAAATATTCCCTGGCCGCATCCCAATTGTAGTGACAGCCCAAATGAGGGCAGATGGGAGAGTAGACCGCCAACCCGCCGGAAGGCAGACGTACCACCCAGACGTCTCGGGTAACATCCTCTCGAAGATAGGCATCTTCGTTCCGGTCGCTGAACGATATTTTTTCAGGACGATTGGCACTGAGCTCAGGAAGCTTCCCGACCTTGGTCCATTGGTTTTTCTTGCGTCTCAGTATCGGGCCGACCAGCGATGACAGTAGCGGCACGGACAACACAAGGGCGATGAAAAAGCCGAGGACGGCCGTAAAAGTCTTCAGGAATTGCCGACGCGTCGTTTCCTCTCCGCCATCAGGTAGCGGCGATGTGCTGTTCATGAATCCCTCCTGGAAAAGGTCCCGCCACTACCCTTCATTACCCGCGAGTATCATGGGCAACTTTACTAGTAACTGCTGATAGACAGTATCGAGTATACATTCTCACAGAATCATTACAACCCCCCTGCAACCGAAGGGATGATCATCAAACCTGCTTTGCGTTCTCACCTGCTGACAGGACAGGCGCCTCTTTGCACGCGAGTTCCCGGAGCTCATGGTCGTGCCAGCGCTCAAGGAGAAGCTGGGCGATAATGGCCCCGATAAAGGCAAGAAACATATCCCATTGGGTATCCCAGGGATCACCCTGCGTACCCAGAAAATCAGTTGCCGCGTCCCCCCCCAGGAGAGCACCCCACCATTCAATAAATTCGTAGCAGGCACTGATGGCAAGGCAGACACACGTGACCAGAAAAAACAGCCATTTCCCCGGACGAAGAGGCGAAGTTCGAAGGAGCAATTCCCGGGCGATGATGGCCGGGACAAATCCCTGCGCCAAGTGTCCGAGGCGGTCGTAGTGGTTACGGCTTAAATCGAACAGTTCCTGGACCCAAAAGCCGAAAGGCACTCGCGCATAGGTGTAATGTCCTCCGAGCATGAGTATCAAGGCGTGGAGAAAAACCAAGCGATAGGCAAGTGCAGTCAAGGGAAAACGTTTTCCGGTTAGAAACAAAACAGGAACGGCAATCAGAATCGGAGCCACTTCCAAACACCAGGTCAGCCTATCATAGGGTGATATCCCTGAAAGTATCAACAGCCCGAATCCGGCGATCAACAAAATCAGTTGCTCACTCTTTGACATAACACCCTCCCCTTCTCATCTGCAAAAACCTGTTACCAGAACCGGGCAGACAATTCAAAGTTCTTTCTTTCAGCCTCAGGAGACTAGCTGTCTTACTGCCACTGGTGCAAGCCCCCTCGCAGTAGGAGGGAAAAACCGCAGGAATGGCTCCGCGGTAGGAATGCCGGTTACCCGGCGCCCCCCGCACAGTCCCGGACGTGCGGTTTTCCCGCATCCGGTTCCTCGGTTGTACTCGCTTCCGCGTAAAGCGTAGCTTTCAAGCGTATCTTCTCCGGCTGACTTCAGTTATGCGCGGCCACTTTATCTTTACACGGTCGAGTATCCGGTCAAATTGCGGCCAGGTGAAACTATTCCGCTTGCCTCCTCTTCGATTGAGCCATTTAAACGCCGACCCTCTCGCAACCCTGAAGAAGATTTTCAGCGATATAAAGTTTCCTCTCATTCCGTAGTAATTGTAGTGCCCCGCCAACTTTGCGTTCAGTGTTTTGAAGAATTCACCGCCAGGTAAGTGTCGGTTTGACTTGATCCATTCTTTCATCCGTTTTACGGCACCCTGCAATTTCTTGCGCGAGGTGCGCCGCTTGACGCGCGACACCCCTTCCCGGTCTCTCATCCAGAAGAATTCAAAACCAAGAAAGGTGAAACGCCGCTCCATCCCGGCGTGAAAACGGCTGAATCGCACTATTTGCGTCTTCTCGGGGGCTGTCTCAAGCTGGAATTTCTCCAGCCGTTTCGGAAGCTCTCGGTAAAACCGCTGCGCGTCATCCCGTAGTTGGAAGGCGCAAACCCAATCGTCGGCATAGCGACATATCATCGCTTCGCCCACGCATTGGGGTTTAACGACCCTCTCGAACCAGAGGTCCAGGGCAAAGTGCAGATACACGTTGGCCAGGACCGGCGAGATGATTCCCCCTTGCGGGGTGCCGGTGTCAGGATTGATGATGGTGCCATCGGTTTCCAGTATGCCGGCTTTCAGCCATTTCCGGATCAGGTTGAGGAAGGCCCGGTCGTCTATCCGCAAACTCAGCATCTTCAACAGCCAGTCATGGTCCATATTGTCAAAGAAGCCTTTGACATCGGCCTCTACAATATATCCATAGCTCCCGTATTGAAGGTCAAAGGTGAGGTCTTGGACCGCATGCTTCGCACTTCTTCCGGGACGATACCCGTAACTGCTATCCAGAAAGTCCTGCTCATAGATGGCAGTCAACAGCTTCGCACATGCCAGCTGCAAAAGTTTGTCTTCAAGCGCCGGTATCCCCAGCGGTCTTTCTTTCCCGTTTTCCTTGGGAATCCAGACACGCCGAACCAGTTTTGCCCGGTACTTCTTTTCTTTCAGTCGCTCTGCTAGTCGCTGAATGTTGACATGCAGATCTTTCGCATATTCATCCGCTGTTACTCTGTCTACTCCACTGGCGGCGTCCTTATTCAGGAAGGGCCAGCAGCGCAGCAGATATTCGGCGGTCAGCTCCCGGTAGAGGTCACGAAAGCGGTGTTGCTTGCCGGCTTTCGCCTTCTCTGCTATTCCCCGCAGTGAGGTTGGCTTATGTTGTTCCAGTCCTACTATGTCCGGCATAAGTTTCCTTTGCGGGCTACGTACTTCCGTCAGGTCCTTCCCCATGTACGCGGCTTTCCCGCGCTCAGAGTACTATGCCTGATAAGACACCCCAAGGACATACGGCGGGCTTACCCTTTCACGGTTATACCTCGCCTCCCTGTTTCGGTGTTCCGTGCCGCTCGTCAGGTTCCGGTCTAACATGTTTCAGGGTTTCCCCGGTACGTGCCTCAGTAACCGTATACCTTGCTGCGACCTTTCCAACCGGCAGGAGTCAATGGGGCTTCCCAAGTTCCTGGCGTATCTCTTCCTGCATGCCATGGCCTGTGGACTCCGACGGATCTATCCATCCTCGCCAATTGCGGATGGAATCGTGTTGCCTTCGGAGCCCGTTAAGCCCTCGGCATCCGCAACATCCCTCTTTCGAAGCTGTACCAGCACTTCAGGGAGCGCGGACTCCCCTACGGCCTACAGGATTCTCTGTCTACGCTTCACCTGCTTTGTTCGCCGGAAACTTCCCGACTCCGCCACAGGCGCAAGACTCGATACGGGTGGGTGGCTAACCCTTACCCGACAGGGACTTTCACCCTGCAAGATACGCCAAGCTTTGCTTGGCGCGAAACGGGGATGAGCCGGAGAGTTTGAGAGTCAGCAAGTTTCTGGTACAAAACATCCTAACTTCGCATCAATCACACTCGTTGGCCGCGATGCCGTAATAGCAGTTCCCGCATACAAGCCGCAGAGTTTTACCAGCACTTCGCAGGCCTTTTGCATGGCAGGAACCGCGATCCACTCCTTTCGGGAGTGGAAAAGCATACCGCCGGTAAAGAGGTTGGGCGTGGGCAGTCCCATGAAGCAGAGCCTGGCTCCGTCGGTTCCGCCACGGACTGATTTACGTACCGGTTCCACTCCGGCCATGGTCATGGCCTGCTCTGCCAAGACGACAATGTCCGGATATTGATCCAGTATCTCACCCATATTCCGATACTGTTCCGTGACGGAAAGCTCGACACCGAGTCCCGGGTAGCGCAGGACAAAAGCTTCCCTCAGCCTCTCAAGAAACTCGACACGACGCTGGTTCGCTGTTCCGTCGAAGTCACGCAGGATATACGTTAGGGTTGCCCGTTTCTCTTCTCCTTCGATGCGGGTGAGATGAAAGAAACCCTCCCGACCCTCGGTGTATTCAGGCGCCGCAAACTCAGGCAGGGCGGCCGCGAAGCGGGCCGCGATCTGCCCGGCGTTGATCATTCTGTTTTTGGCATACCCGGGATGAACATTCCTCCCCCTGAATTCAACCACAGCTTGCAGAGCATGGAAGCACTCCGTATCAATTTCGCCAATCATTCCACCATCCACGGTAAAAGCAACCTGTCCCAGCATCTGTACATCAATGTGTTCCGTACCGCGACCAACCTCCTCGTCAGGCGTAAAGACGATTCGGAGTTCCGGATGAACGAGATCGGGGAAACATGAATATGCAGACAGAACCGTCATGATCTCCGCAATGCCGGCTTTATTGTCCGCTCCAAGCAGGGTTTTACCCGAGGCCGTGATAATGGTTTCGCCCTTGAACAGCAGAAGTTCAAGAGAGTCCTCCGGCGACAGGCACAGGGTCGGGTCGTCGGCAAAAGTGATTAATCCGCCATCGTAGTTTTCATGCAGCACCGGACAAACGTTCTCGCCTGATTCGGAAGGCGATGTATCCATATGCGCCAGCAGTGATAGCGGTGCTGTCGTTATGCCAGGAGAAGCAGGCACCTTTGCATAGACATATCCGTACTCGTCAAGTGTCACAGCGGAAACGCCCAACGCCAGAAGCTCAGTCTTGAGCATTCGTGCCAGGTCCAGCTGGGAAGACGTGGACGGACTGGTTTTGCTTTCTTCACAACTTGCGGTGTTCACTCTCGCATAGCAGCAAAATCGTTCCACCACCTCTTTTCCCAGAAAATCGGCCAAGTCCTCATCGTTCATCGCAGTACTCCTTATGTTGTTCGCAGGCCTTTCCATACAAACTAGTCATGAAACAACCAACTGCTGTACCAATTTCTAATCTCAGACTATCGCTGAACGGATAATTTTCAACCGGAACTTCCCAACGCAGCCGACATTTCCATATATCGACAGCTAAGCGGTGAGATGTTGCCGTATCCCTTGTTCGGAGGGTCGTTGCAATCAGTGAAATATACGATAGTGTTCTACTACTACATTGTTTCCATCCGGAAACTCCAAAATAGTGCTATCCCCCGTTGGGATGGGGCTTTCCCGGAGTCTCTCGTACGGCTTCATGGTACGACAGCGACAGTAAGGAAAGCGTCTGACTCCAGCAGGTTGCCTGATCTGTGTCTCAGGTGATGACCGATTACGAGAGGCTTCGGGGAAGTTCCAGCCCAGCCTATACCGAGACTCCCCGGATGGAAACTACAGAGAAAGGAGTCGCTATGATAAAAGTATGGGTTTCAGCTTTCCTTTTTGTTGTGCTTTTTCACCCTATTACTTACGCTGGGGCCGCGGAAAATAGTCCGTCACTGATCGGCGGCCCGATCATCAATTTCAGCCTGGCTTCCACTCAAGACCGACTGATTAATTACGGCCAGGAGTACTACGGCAGACACAATGTGATTATCACATTTTTTCCTGCAGCGTATACCCCAATCTGAACGGAAGAAATGGAGGGCCATCAGAGGAACCTCTACCTCTATGAGCGCTTCAACACCCAGGTCGTGGGTGTCAGCCGTGATGATGTAACAATCTTACGCTATTGGAAGGACAATCTAGGGCTGACAATCCCGTTACTATCCAAC
Organism: Geobacter sp.; assembly: GCA_003857395.1. Next base: position 102 of record RPRC01000293.1, on the reverse strand, counting down.
GTCAGCGCATATCTGGGGGTTCTCTTCGACGCACAACCCGAAAACCTGCCGTTTTTTTCGAGACGAACGGTAATTATCGACAAGAAAGGCATCATACGTTAT
>RPRC01000292.1 GCA_003857395.1 Geobacter sp. | reverse complement strand
TTTCCATCCGGAAACGGTCCTTTTTCGCCCTGACAGCGTCAATCAGCGGTCTTGTTTGTGCGACGTACAGTAGTACGTCTCCGCACAATCCCTTGCTTTCCTTGTCAGGACAAAAAAATCCTCGTTTCCAAATTGGAAACCGCTATTTTTACATCCGGAGTTTCCGGATGGAAAATTACTGATTTTGTTTCTTCAGTTGCTCTTCCATTTTTTTCTGCAACTCTTCCGCAGCTTTCTGCATTTCCTGAGCAGATTTCTGCATCTCTTGAGCAGAATTCTGCATATCCTGAGCAGATTCTTGCGGCTGTTCCACAGGTTGAGGGAGCGCTTGCTGATGCTTTTTCAGTTCTCCCTCCATATTTTTCTGCATCTCTTCGGCAGCTTTCTGCATTTCTTCCGAAGCACCCTTCCAAGACTCGGCAGCCTGCTCCATGTTCCGGGCAAACCGCCGCGCCGCGATCTGGGCACTTACACTGAAGATGATGAAGATTGCTGCAAGGATTCCGAATACCAGCCAGGCTCTCTGCGCCGCAATGCCATGGGTCTGGATACTCGCGGTAACGAGATAAAAAGTGAAAATAACCAGACCGATCGCCCCACCGATGTAGGGAATTATTCCAAGGACCGTTGTAAGGGGAGACAGTGCGGCCAGATAGGCCACACAACGATACGCGGTCTCATAGGATTCACCGGAACCCATAAGCTTCCAGATAACGAACAGGATAGCAGCGGAGACAAAACCGAAAACGGCAGATCCAAGCGCAAACATGATCGGCAGAAGGACGATGGAAGCGATGCCCATCTGCATGCCGACATAGAGATGCAGTCCAAGCATACTGGACACTGCCTGAAACAGACCGCCAAGCAGACCGCTTATTGCCCCCATGATCACCATAAAGACTAAAGGTTCAACAAAACCACCGGTTTTCGGCATTTCCCTGAAAAATTCCGCAGGTGCAGTTACTACTTTAATCACTGTTTGAGGTATTCCAGCAAAATCAATACTTTTCGATTCCATGACACCCTCCTTCAATGCTGTACATAGTGTATGTTGCAATATCTGTTTCTAAGTAGTTTCCATCCGGAAACGGTCCTTTTTCGCCCTGACAGCGTCAATCAGCGGTCTTGCTTGTGCGACGTACAGTAGTACGCCTCCGCACAATCCCTTGCTTTCCTTGTCAGGACAAAAAAATCCTCGTTTCCAAATTGGAAACCGCTAGCTTCACATCCGGAGTTTCCGGATGGAAACTATGTAATACTTTTCTACCGATTTGCGACATGGTACCTGGTTAAATAACAACTGAAAAGGCCGTTTAGTTCCATGAGAGCATCATCACGCCCTCCTTCTCGCGGCAAAGCATCATTAATAAATTAGATCGCTAGAAGTTTTGTAAACGAATAACTGCTGATATTCAAGACAAAAAAAGGGAACGATCTTTCAATCGCCCCCTTTTTTTCAGTAACTATCTTTACTTAGGCCAGACGGTGCGCGTACAGAGGAAATTTTTTCATCAGGGCATTTACTTCGCCCTTGATCCGTAACAACTCAGCCTCATTTTCGGTATTTTTCAAAGCATCGGCAATGAAACCGGCAACCTGCACCATTTCCGCCTCCTTCAAACCATGCGTCGTGGCAGCAGGGGTACCGATCCGGATACCGGAGGTAATGAACGGTGAGCGGGTTTCATTGGGTATCGTGTTTTTATTAACGGTAATGCCGGCCTTGTCGAGTGCCTCCTCGGCAACCTTGCCGGTCAGACCTGTCTCCGTAAGGTCAAGCAGCATCAGGTGAGTATCGGTGCCACCGGACACAAGACGGAACCCCTGTGCCATCAGAGCGCCTGCCAGTGCTTTGGCATTTTTAATGATCTGTTCCTGATAGTTTTTGAATTCCGGGGCCAGGGCCTCCTTAAACGCAACCGCTTTGGCAGCGATCACATGCATAAGTGGTCCACCTTGTATTCCGGGGAAGATGTTCGAGTTAAGTACCTTGGCGTATTGTTCACGACAGAGAATCATCCCGCCTCGTGGCCCACGCAGAGTCTTGTGGGTAGTTGTAGTAACGAATTCCGCATAGGGCACCGGACTCGGATGTAGTCCCGCAGCAACGAGACCGGCAATATGGGCCATATCCACCATGATTACCGCTCCCACCTCATCAGCGATCTTCCTGAACTGAGCAAAATCGATTGTACGCGGATAGGCGCTGGCACCAACGACGATCATCTTCGGACGATGCTCACGTGCCAGGCGGGCAACTTCATCATAATCAATCACTTCCGTATCTTGGGAAACCCCGTAAAATACCACATTAAACAATTTACCGGAGAAGTTGGCGGAACTTCCATGGGTAAGGTGACCGCCGTGGGAAAGATTCATTCCGAGAATTGTATCACCCGGCTTAAGGACGGAAAAATAGACCGCCATGTTTGCCTGGGATCCGGAGTGAGGCTGAACGTTAACGTGGTCCGCGCCGAACAGTTCCTTGGCCCGCTCAATGGCCAGGTTCTCCACCACATCAACCTGGGTACAACCACCATAATAACGCTTACCAGGATACCCTTCCGCGTATTTATTGGTCATTACCGAACCCTGGGCTTCCATGACCGCCTCGGAAACGAAGTTTTCCGATGCAATCAACTCAAGGTTGAATTCTTCTCGCTCCGTTTCCAGGCGAATTGCCTGAGCAACCTGCGGATCAAAACTTTCGAGTATCGACATCTATTTCTCCTTCTATGTAGTGAAAACGCAAACGGGACCTTACAAGTCCCGTCTACTGATCATTGGTGTATTTGCCAAGATCTCGCCAAGCGTGTCAACTAAATAGCGGCTACTTGTAGAGTTCCGTTTCAAGTGCCGAGATCTTGTCGAGACGAGATTGATGACGACCGCCCTCAAACGAGGTATCCAGCCAAGTAGCCACCATCTCTCGCGCTTCATCCTCATCGAGCACACGACCACCTAGAACGAGGATGTTCGCGTTGTTGTGCAGTTTTGCCATCTTTGCCATATAAATGTCCGCGGCCAAAGCAGCTCTGACACCAGGAAACTTGTTGGCTACAATCGACATGCCGATACCGGTCCCACAGACGAGAATACCTTTTTCCGCTTCGCCCGTAGACACTTTTCGGGCAACACTTTCACCAAAATCAGGATAGTCTACCGAATCATTGCCGTTTTTTGTTCCCAAGTCCTCTACCGCTATTGAACGCGTTTGCAGGAGAGATTTTATCGCTTCCTTGAGTTCAAAACCACCATGGTCACTGCCAATCACTATCATCTGTTCTACCCTATATTTTCTTGAAAAGAAGCGATGCGTTGGTACCACCAAACCCGAACGAGTTTGACATGGCACAGGTAACCTTGGCTTCCCTGGCGGTGTTCGGAACATAATCCAGATCGCAGTCAGGGTCAGGCTCTTGGTAGTTTATCGTAGGAGTGACGATGCCCGTTTCCATTGTCATAAGGGTCAAGGCTGCTTCAACACCACCCGCTGCGCCAAGAAGATGTCCGGTCATGGACTTGGAAGAAGTTACCATCAGCTTCTTGGCATGCTCGCCAAAAACTGATTTTATGGCAAGAGTCTCATAATAATCATTGAAATGTGTAGATGTTCCATGGGCATTGATGAGGCCAACCTCGCCAGGATTGACACCTGCGTTATCGAGAGCCATCTTCATGCAGCGTGCGGCGCCTTCGCCATCCGGTGCGGGAGCGGTCAGATGATAGGCATCACTGCTCATACCGTAACCAACGATCTCGGCATAAATCTTGGCACCACGCTTCTTGGCCGACTCGTATTCCTCGAGGACAAGAATACCTGCCCCCTCCGCAAGAACAAAACCGTCACGATTTTTCTCAAAGGGACGCGAAGCTCCGGTCGGATCATCGTTTCGTGTCGACAAAGCCCTCATAACGGCAAAGCCGCCGATGGCCAATGGCGTAACCGTTGACTCGGTGCCTCCGGCGATCATAGCGTCGGCATCACCACGACGGATGATCTGATATGCGTCTCCAATGGAATGCGTGCCAGTGGCACAGGCGGACACGGAAGAAAGATTCGGGCCTTTGGCGCCATATTTAATCGAAATATGTCCTGGTGCCAGATTTGTTATGAGCATTGGGATAAAAAAAGGCGAAATCTTTTTGTAACCACCATCCTGAAGGGCAAGATGGTATTTTTCAATGGTAGGAAGTCCCCCCAACCCGGCACCGACCAGAACACCGACCCGGTTTGCATTCTCTTCGGTAATCTGCAGGCCGGAATCCTGCATGGCAAAGTGGGCAGCTCCCAGTGAGTACTGGATAAACAGGTCCATCTTCTTGATTTCTTTTTTATCGATGAAATCTTCGGGATTGAAGTCCTTTACCTCGCCGGCAATCTGTACAGGGAAGTCGGTTGCGTCAAAACGTGTGATTCTGCCAATGCCTGAATCCCCGGCAACAAGAGCATCCCAGTTTTTCTGATTTCCGGTACCCAGCGGCGATACAATTCCAACTCCCGTTACGACGACTCGTCTCATATAAACAGGCTCCTCGCTACACACTGACTCCTTGCAAAACAAATCAAGGAGTATGAACGGAAAGAAAGGGGGTTCCCCCCCTCTCTCCGAGATACGATATAAAACAACCCTATTCCAACGATTGCAGCTTGGCTACGCCATGTACGTTACTTTAAGACAAGTCTATCTGTCCAGCCTGGCGGCAATACTGCACAACGACGGTTCAAAATACCTGTTAGGTATGATCGGCAATGTAATCGATTGCGTCCTGAACGGTTACGATCTTTTCAGCGTCCTCGTCAGAGATTTCAATATCAAATTCTTCTTCAAGGGCCATCACGAGTTCAACCGTATCAAGGGAGTCAGCGCCGAGATCATCCATAAAAGAAGCCTCACCAGTAACTTGAGCTTCATCAACACCGAGCTGCTCGGCAACAATATCTTTAACCCTTTTTTCTATTGACGACATGTACAGTACCTCCATTCGAGTAGTTAGCTTTTTTCGGTTTTACAAACCATGTAGTTCTTCTGCTTATTAACATGAAATTACAAAATTGCAAAAGGTATTTTTGAGAGGCACACAAAAATCGGCCACCTCTTGTACCGTGGCAAGCAGGCTTGCCGGGACCACAGCAGACATCAATACTGATGCCGACGAAGAAGAGGCAGGAGCATCTTGCTACATATGCATACCGCCATTTACGGCGAGAACCTGACCGGTAACATAGCTGCCCAAATCAGAAACAAGATAATACACAGCATTTGCAATGTCTTCAGGAGCACCGAATCTATTAACCGGAATTTGCTTCAGGAGTTCCTCCCTGACGCCTTCGGTAAGGACACTTGTCATGTCTGTTTCGATAAATCCGGGAGCAACAGCATTTACCGTAATATTTCTTTTGGCATACTCCCTGGCTACCGCCTTGGTGAACCCAATAATTCCTGCCTTACTTGCGCAGTAATTAGCCTGTCCGGCATTTCCCATCTCGCCGACAACCGAACTGATAGTAACGATTCTACCGCTCTTTGCCTTGGCCATCAACTTTATGGCCTCACGAGTACAGAGAAAGGTCCCTTTCAGGTTAACATCAAGGACACTATCCCAGTCCTCGTCCTTCATCCTCATCAATAAACCGTCGCGAGTAATACCCGCATTGTTTACCAGGATATCCAGTGAGCCGAATTCTTCAACCACCAGCTGAAAAAGAGCCTCGACCTCCGACGCCACACCCACATCAACCTTCACGGGGATTGCCCTGCGACCCAGTAAAGCAATCTGGTCTGCTGTCTGTTTGGCTCTGTCCAAAGAAGTTGCAGTAACAATAACGTCTGCACCCTCGGCAGCCAGCTTCAGGGCAACAGCTTTGCCAATGCCTCTGGAGGCCCCGGTAATAAGAGCTTTCTTACCCGTAAGACTCATGCAACCTCCTCGATGAATGCTTTAAATCCAGCAAGATCGTCGAAATTATTCAATGGCAGATTCTTGTCTATTTTCTTCACAAGCCCGGAAAGCACCTTCCCTGGCCCTACTTCAACAACTCTGGTTACTCCAAGTGCAATCATTTCCTTGACAGAGGCTTCCCAGAGCACCGGAGAACTGATCTGAGCCACAAGCAGATCCTTAACTCTTTCCGCTTCCGAATAAGGCTTTGCCTCAACATTGCTGACAACCGGCACCTGTAACGGCAGCACGGAAATTGAAGCAAGGACGGCTGCCAGTTTTTCACCGGCCGGTGCCATCAGGCTGCAATGGGAGGGAACACTGACCGGCAGCAGCAACACCTTTCTGATTCCGTGATCCTTTGCTATCTCGATCACACGATTCACTGCTGAAGCATGTCCCGAAATCACGATCTGTCCGGGGCAGTTAAAATTAGCCGGTACAACAACCTCGCTCTGAGCAGCCTCTACACAGACTGCAGCAACAACCTCCGGTTCTGCACCCAGAATC
>RPRC01000291.1 GCA_003857395.1 Geobacter sp. | reverse complement strand
TCAATGGTGAGCTCCGGCTTGACCTTGATCACCTGCCCGTCGGCGCAGCGGATGACCAGGCCCTCGTGGCCATCGTGGGTCACCAGGCGGTCATAGGCCCCAACCACGTCGCGGGCGTCGGGTACCCACTCGAAGGCTGGTTCCAAAGGGCAATCGGCCACGAAAAAAATGGTGGAGAGCGCCCCTCAGTAACGGGATGTCTCCTGATGTTTCGGCCCTGACCGGATCAGCAGGTCGAATAGTGCGCTGACGAATCGTTATAACAGACTGTCAAGCTGTCGTCCTGCTTTATCCCGTATCAATTCATCCGCTGCAGTCTTGATCCAGTCCGGCGGAAAAACATGGCTTCGAAGAAAGGATAGACATTGATCCGAATCATTTATATTGCTTTGTTTGCCATGATTGCATCAGCCTGTTCCGTTCCATGTCAGAAATCACTCGTTGCCAAGAGTGCCTCTGGATATGTCGTTGCCGATATTCCTCCTGATTATGAGATAGAAGATGTGCGAAAGCTGCCCCAGGATTTCGGAGTCTACGCGAAGTTTTTACCTGTCACCCCTCTCGACAAGGCTTGCCGCGATTCCCTGGTTTCGGAATTCAGACGCAAGTATTATGCCCCGTGGAGCGGAGGCGGGCCGCTTTCTGATATTCCCCGGTCTATCCAGACCATGAAAGAGCATGCCGGGAGGGATTGGTATGGGGAGAACAAAAGGAAGGTTCCCAACAAGGTTCTCGAGGAGCTTTTGACGAACTGCGCTCTGGATCGCTTTCCTGCAATGAATTTGATGGCGATTGCCATTGTTCCCACTTCCTTGAGAGTCCTTCCAACGACAAAACCATTTTTTGTAACACCGGATGATTTTCCTTTTGACGCCTTGCAGAATGCGGGCCTCAAGATGAACGAACCCGTCAGGGTTTTGCATGTTTCCGCTGATGGAGTATGGGCCTTTGCCGAAACGGCCGACGCCAACGGTTGGGTCCCATTGCGCGACATCGGTCTCATCCAGGAAAGCCTGGCCGCAGAATGGATGAAAAAAGCCGAAGTTGTTGTTGTCAAGGACTTTGCCCCGATACGGGACGGGCAGGAGCAGCTTGCCCTGAGGGCCAGGGTTGGAACGATATTCCCACTTGCCGGGGAATACGAGGATGCCTATGAGGTGTTTGTCGCCGTGTCATCCAGTGGTAATGGGGTGAGGGAAATAAAGGTGCGGGTGCCGAAGGACTTGGCGAGACGGTTTCCGTTGGAAGTGGGTGGAGAGTCTATTACAGTGATCGGCGACGAGCTGATCGGCAAGTCATACGGCTGGGGGGAATATTTTCAGGGCAGGGACTGTTCCGCTCTCATGCGGGATTTCTATCTGCCATTCGGGATATGGCTGCCGAGGGGCTCCTACAACCAGATACATTCCGGCAAAGGCATTTCTTTTTCCGGCCTGAGCCCTGCGGAAAAAGAGCGTTTCATCCGTGAAAAGGGCGTTCCCTTCCTGACCATTATCCACATGAACGGCCATATCATGCTCTATCTGGGATCCAGGGATGGCAAAGCACTAATTTTTCACTCCCTGTGGAAAGTCAAAGTAAAAGACCGGGAGGGGTGCGAGGTGAAACTGGTTGTCGGTAAAGCCATCATCAGTACCCTGACTCCCGGCAGCGAGCTGTCCCTCGCAACTGGTTCGCTTCTGGAAAAGGTCAGCAGCATGCTCATTCTGAGCGATAGATGCACTTCCCGGTAGCGCTGAAGTACCGTACGGAAGTTGTCCATGAGGAGAGGGAATGCTGGTTGATGCACATGCGCATCTTGATTGGTATACTGATGCCTGGTCCGAGGCACTGAACCAGATTGAGAAACTCCGTATTCTGACCATGGCGGTTGCCATGGATGTTCCTTCCTACTGGAAAACGCTGGAGCTGGCTCGTTCCTGTCCTCTGATTATCCCGACCTTCGGCATCCATCCCTGGGAGGCTGCGCGCTACACGGACCGGCTGCACGAGCTTGACGGCTTTTTGCAGAAAACTCCGGTTATAGGTGAAGCAGGACTTGATTTCCATTATGTGAAAGACAAGGAACTGTATCCCGGCCAGCTGAAGGTTTTCGAATATGAATGCTCCTGGGCACAGCGTCTGTCAAAGCCGATGAATCTGCACACCAGGGGTGCCGACCTTGAAATGCTGGAAATGTTGCGGCGCTACGGGATCGGCCGGTCGATTATCCATTGGTACGCAGGTCCGGTCAGCCTGGTAGAAGAGTATTTGGCTGCCGGCTGTTACTTCACCGTTGGAGTAGATGTGCTCAATCCGCGAAAATACCCCGGTATTGCCGAGATTTTACCTCTGGACCGTATTCTGCTGGAGACTGATAATCCTGATGGCTATCGCTGGCTTGCAAAAGAAATCGGCATGCCTGATCTGCTCCTGAAAATCCTGGAGAAGGTCGCGGTGATCAAGGGCATGACCAGCAGTGAACTTGAAAACAGGTTGTGGCGCAATTGGCTGGATTTTTTTGGAGAACAGAGAGACGTTAGTGGCGGAGACGGATCAGTGCCTCTGCCTGTCGTGTGAAAGCGAGAGCTTTTACGTTTGGGATGAACGAGATCAATAGGCTTTAGCGGTACTTTTTTCAAAATAGAATCTGAACAATGGGAGAATATGCATGGAGGCACTTGATCGGGATACTGCTGAAAAGCTGTATAAACAGTACCGTAAACAGCGCGACGGCATCAGGAATCAACCGGAAATGGCCTCGATTTGCCTGATCTGCGCTTCTGTCAATGTCATTACCAAAGCTGATGATATTCAGATGCGAGTCTGTCGCAACTGCAATTTCTCCTTTTACCGCTATGACTGCAGTGCCTGTGGTGCCACGATTGACGGACGAGACCCGCTGAATCCCGGCTGCGCCATATGTGGCTTGAGAATTTGCACCTGTGGTGCATGCGGTTGCCCGCCGGACCAGAGCCTGCGAGGAACGTAACGAGACCTGTCAGGAATTATTTCACTGTCTGCCACGTTCCCGTCAGACCCGACCTCTCCCCGAAATGTGCCAGCAAGCCGACCAGGAGCAACGCGCAGGCTCCGATCAGGCTGTTTCCTGCTATTTATTAATTCCGGAGGATCTGTTATGCTCTCGCTTCGGTCTTACGATGCTCCAGGGTACGAGCGTCATTCCGCACAGTGGCAGTTTTTTTTAACTATCAAACAAAAAGGGAAAATACATGTCATCACGTCGTTTTGTAATCACGGTCATCGGGTTGGACAGAGTTGGTATCGTGGCAGGCATCAGCCGGGTCATGGCGGAGCATATGGTTAATATCGTGGACATCAGGCAGACCCTCATGGATGATCTGTTTACGATGATCATGCTGGCGGAAGTCGCGTCCGAGAACGTTGATCTGACAGCTTTCCAGGAAGCCATGTCGGCGATCGGCACGGAGTTGGGTGTGCAGGTAATCGTGCAGCATGAAGATGTTTTCCGCTTCATGCACCGGATATAAGGGGGCACGACCATGCTTATTCATCCGGAAGAGATCCTCGAAACCATTAATATGGTGACCAACGAGCACCTCGATATCAGGACTGTTACCATGGGTATCAACCTGCGCGGCTGCTGCCATCCTGATATCGCAGTCTTCAACAAGAATATTTATAACCGCATCTTGCGCTGCGCTGAAAACCTGGTCAAGACCACCGAGGACATCCAGCGCCTTTACGGTATTCCGATCATCAACAAGCGTATCTCCGTTACCCCTATTGCCATTGTGGCGGAGAGTTGTCAGGCGGAAGATTTCTGCGCCGTGGCCGAAACCCTTGATCGGGCTGCGTACGAAGCCGGCATCGATTTCATCGGCGGTTTCAGTGCCCTGGTGCAAAAAGGCATGACGCCCGGCGATTTAAAGCTCATCAACTCGATTCCACAGGCCCTGGCGTCGACGCATAAGGTCTGTTCCTCGATCAACGTTGCAACCACCAAGGCCGGCATTAACATGGATGCCGTGGCCATGATGGGGCACATTGTCAAGCAAACGGCGGGGTTGACCCGTGATCGTGCGGGCATCGGCTGTGCGAAGCTGGTGATCTTTTGCAATGCACCTGAAGACAATCCTTTTATGGCCGGCGCTTTTCACGGTATTGGCGAACCGGATTGTGTGATCAATGTCGGTGTCAGCGGTCCCGGCGTGGTCAATGCCGCAGTCCGGGCACTGCAGAACCCCAATCTCGGAGAGATCTCGGAATGCATCAAAAAGACCGCCTTCAAGATCACCCGCATGGGTGAAATGGTGGGTAAAGAGGTGGCCCGTCGCCTCAACGCCCAGTTCGGCGTGCTCGATCTGTCCCTGGCACCGACTCCGGCCGTAGGCGACAGCGTGGCTGCTATTCTGGAAGCCATGGGCCTGGAAAGCTGCGGGACGCACGGCACCACTGCCGCATTGGCCCTGCTCAACGATGCTGTTAAAAAGGGTGGCTCCATGGCATCTTCTTCGGTGGGAGGTTTGAGCGGCGCGTTTATACCGGTGAGCGAGGATGAGGGCATGATTCGTGCGGTTCAGCGCGGTTCCCTCACCCTGGATAAACTGGAAGCCATGACCTGTGTCTGTTCGGTCGGGTTGGACATGATTGCCGTGCCCGGAGATACGCCGGCCTCTACCATCTCGGCCATCATTGCCGATGAGATGGCCATCGGCATGATCAATAAAAAGACTACTGCCGTACGGATCATCCCCGCTCCGGGAACCAAGGTCGGGGACATGGTGGAGTTCGGCGGCCTGCTCGGCACCGCCCCGGTCATGCCGGTGCATAATTTCAGTTCGGAGGTATTCATTTCCCGCGGCGGCAGGATCCCCGCTCCCATACAGTCCCTGACCAACTGACAGGATGTAGAGCCGATTTTCGAAAAGGAACTGACAGTGTTTGAGAATCCCATGAAAAGGAATGTCAAAAGGAAAATAACGGTAATATTCGTAGTCGTATAGGCTGTTTTTCTTATTGTTAAGGAACTTTCACTGCGTATTGCCCGGCCGTTTTCACAAACGGCGAATACATTTATCAAGGCGAGGAAATGTAGTAGCGGTAATCCAGACCGTACAGGATATAACCGAGATGAGACGCTCCAGGGAGGAACTGGAGTTTAAAAATATCGTCCTTACCACGCAGCAGGAAAACTCGATAGACGGCATCTTGCTGGTCGACAAGCTCGATGGCTCAACGGTGCCGGTTGAGGTCGCCTCGGTTCCCTTGACTTTTCGAGGGGAAAACGTCCTCCAGGTGATTGCCCGCGACATCACGGACTGAAAGAGGCTGCAGGACGAACTGATCAAGGCCCACAAGCTTGATTCCCTGGGAGTCCTGGCTGGTGGAATAGCTCACGACTTCAACAACATCCTGACCGGAATTCTCGGCAATCTTTCCCTGGCAAACGCTCGGCTCGAACCATGTCATCCCATCGCCAGGTATTTGCTGGATTGCGAGAAAGCGGCAGTTCGGGCAACCAGGCTGACACAGCAATTACTGACCTTTGCGCGCGGCGGAGAGCCGATCAAAAAGTTGATCGATGCCGGACATCTTATCAGAGAAACGGTATCTTTTGTCTTGCGCGGGTCCAATGTGAAAGCTGTCATCGATCTTCCGATGATCTCTGGAGCATTGAAGCTGATAGCGGCCAGATCAACCAGGTCCTGCACAATGTCCTGATTAACGCAATCCAGGCAATGCCCGATGGCGGACTGGTAACGATGACTGCCCGAAATGAGACGCTTGCTTCTCAAAATGCTTATCTGTTGTCGTCGGGGACTTACCTCATGATTGCCATGGAAGATCGCGGATGCGGCATACCCCTGGATAACCTGGGCAGGATCTTTGACCCGTATTTTACGACAAAGACGGAGGGAACCGGCTTGGGGCTTGCGTCGGTCTACTCCATTGTCAAACGGCATGGAGGTGCTGTGGAGGCATCATCTACCGCAGGAGTGGGAAGCTGCGTGACACTGTTTCTCCCCGCCCAACCGTGCGGAAAGCTGGAAAGTGAGCCAGATATGACTGCACTTGAACTAACGGGAAGCGGCAGAATTCTCATCATGGATGACGAAGCTCTCATTCGTGAAATTGCAACGGAAATCCTCCAGTTCGCAGGATATCAGGTGGAGAGCTGCGCTGACGGCACGGCGGCCGTTGAAATGTTCCGCGCGGCAGGTGAGCAGGGTCTGCCCTTTGACGCCGTCATCCTGGACCTGACCATTCCCGGTGCCATGGGCGGCAAAGAGGCCGCCGGCCTGCTCCTTGAAATCGACCCGGACGCCTTGTTGATTGTGTCCAGCGGTTATTCGAACGATCCTGTTGTTGCCGACTATCGCGGCTATGGTTTCAGTGGCGCGGTATCCAAACCGTTTGATGTCAAAGGACTGATAGTGGAGCTTGGCAGGTTGATGAGAAAAGGATCATAAATTCGATTTCTCTTCACTCATCCCAGGGTGCTTTTC
>RPRC01000290.1 GCA_003857395.1 Geobacter sp. | reverse complement strand
TGCCATGCTCCTTAAGTCCAGGATAAAGCATCGCTTCAACCTCACCTGCTCCATCGGCATCGCCCCCAACAAACTCCTGGCCAAACTGGCCAGCGACCTCATAAAACCCGATGGTCTGGTCATCGTCCACCCCAATGATGTCTCCGCTTTACTTGAGAGAACACCGATCTCCGACCTCTGCGGAATCGGTAAAAAAATGGGACGTCACTTAAAGCTCCTCGGCATCAATACTTGTGGCGAATTGGGCAGGTTTCCCGTTGATATTCTGCGTAAGAAGTTCGGCATTATTGGAGACAGGCTCATCCAAATGGGACGCGGCATCGACGATTCACCTGTAGTCCCTATGGCCGAGTCTGACCCGGTAAAGTCCGTGGGACATTCTAGTACTATTGATCGGGACATAGAAAAAAGGGAGGACGTCCTTAAAAACCTTTTGAAACTGTCTGAAATGGTTGGGCGGAGGGCCAGAAGATACCAGGTGGCAGGAAAAACGATACATCTCTACGTTCGGTATGCAGACTTTTTTTCCAGTTTTGGCAAACAGATGACCCTTTCCGGGTATGTAAACCAGAGCGAAGAAATATACCGGGCCGCAGTGAAGCTATACGATTCAACGGAGCATGCACAATCGGTGAGAATGCTGGGCGTTCGGTTGACCAACCTGCAACATAATGGTGAGCAATTGCCGCTGTTCCAGGAGGACAGGAAAAAGCTATTCCTTACCAACGCCATGGATGAAGTCAACAACCGGTTCGGAGAGTTTGCTGTTACTTTCGGGTCATTGATGGAGAAAGGGAAAGACGGCCAGCAGAGAAAGCTAGAAGGCTCAACCGTCATATCGCCTGCCTGGCGGCCGGAGGGTATACGGAAGATTAATGTTGAGTGATCGATGTATTGGGTTTTACGTTCCTTTGCTCCCTAACCCCTGTTAAGAGAGTTTATTTTCAAATTTGATACTTGGTTGCATGAATGTTGGGGTTTGGCCAATATGGTTCGCCGAACTACGTCTGGCCCCGGTTACCCGCAAGGCATGGTACAACAAGAGAAAGGAAATTTACCTGACGTTAAACGCAGTAAATTCAGATCATTGCGGTCTGTACGAAATCCTTAGCGTACGATTTTTTCCGTTTTCTGTGGTGACCCCATAGCGATCCCCCATTAGCGGCCCTGGAGTTGACCTGGTTGCATATCAGCACATCTCAATTACATGGTTAGAAATTAATTTCAAAAAAAAAGTCTAACGCCTTTCAACCTTGGTTACACAGACTGAAGCTTCTCTGTCTTAATTTTTGATATTTCTGCTCTAACGCACCTATATCTGTCGATTAATGATTTTTTGTCCTTTATTTCATCTGAATCAAAATATTTTTCACTACAAGCAGCAGAAGCAAGAGAGTTAGAAATATTGAAACCAATAACAATGATGCCAATTAGTACAAATGGAGATATAAATGGAAATAAAGAAGTATAATCGCCTCTCCCTGTAGCGCTTTTAGCTAGTGCTGTGCAGCTAACAAGGCCTACGGCAATAGATATTCCACCTCCGATCATTTTAAACAATGTTCTATTGCTTTGCGATGCGATTTTGATCGCTTGAGTATGATCCGAACTAAGCTTGGATACCGAGTAATCAATCGAAGATATCTCGGTGCTGATGCAGGTTTCGGATTCAGTGGCGGAATTGTGGAGTTCTTTTTTTAATTCCTTTAGGCAGGAAGATGCGATCTGCGAGTCAAGATATTTGTTGGAAAGAGTGAACCTCTCTATTTCGCTTATTTTTTTGTCAAAAGAGAAAGATTTAAAGGAATCATGTGCTTTTTGTACAGGGGCAAGCACTGTTCCAAGCTCGTTGACAAGTTCTGAAAGTTCACAAATAAGTCGTTTGTTATTGAGGTTAGCTGAGGTTGTCATCTCAGAGAATAGTTGTAAGACATTGGGACGCATGTTGTCGAATAAAGTGTCATTACATACCTTTATAGAAAAATTCTGATCTAGCTGTATTGCGGTCTTAAGGCTTCGTATTGCTTTGTCTGTATTGCCGTATGATGCATTGTATTGCGCATTCTGATATTGGGCTTCAGAAAAATCCGGTGACAGATCTATAGACTCTTCAGTGCATTCAATAGCTTCAGCAACTAATCCTTTTTGGAATTTAATTACTCCCTTATGAAGTAGCCCATAGCTAGTATAATAATTTGACTTAGGTCTGGCATATTTTACAGCTTTATCAAAATATTCTAGAGCTTTATCTTCGTCTTTTTTATCAAAAAGATACAACATTCCAAGGCTAATGTGTATGGAAAAATCAAATTTGTTCAATCGCTCAGATTCTAAAAATTCTTCTTCAGCTTCGTCTATCCATTTATAAGAATATGCATCAATCGCTCTCTTCTTTCTCTCTTTCGCCTGTGTATCTAGGGGGGCTTGCAATACCGCCAAAATGCTAACTAAAACTTCCCTGCTTTGTTCAATTTGCCAGATGACGTTCGAAATTCCCCATTCGAATGCGGCACCAAGTTTATCCATACCCTGTGCGACAGCATCGATGCTATACCCAATATCAGTGATAGCATCGTAGATTTTGTCTTGGCCTCCGACTATAGCACTTGCTGTTTCTAGCTGTACTTCTATTGCTTCCCTTGATCTCTCACTTAATATCCTGACTTGATTGTGAACGTCTTTGCCTAGCCTAATGTTACTGTAATATTCATTTCTTCTCTCCCACGGCGACAGAACGCTCGACATAACATCCCCCCTTTATAGATTGTATTGCGGATCTACGGGCATGGTTTTGACCTGCCGGTTTTTCTGGCAGGTCGTAGGCCTTGTTGGAACATTCTTAAATATATGAAGGCCGTCCAAAGGAGTGACCCCTCTATTTTGTCCCGATTCATGTGGACAAAAATGAAAAAACCGCCCTCATCAGCATTCAGCTGACAAAAGCGGCTTCATAATCTTTCCGGGTCCCAGCGGTGCAGCACATTGCGTCCCTCCGGAATTACTTTAAAACATCACAATGAATTTATTATTACCCCTTCTCTTGTTGAGGCGTCAATTTTTTTAATGTGATAATAGACTAATAATATTGCAGGTATCTGCTTCGTAGATTGTTATAGCATTCCTAGAGTCAAACCCGAACCTGTGGTTGTTAAGTGGCTCCAGCTTCAGAAAACCCCTCAGGATCCGAAAGGTGGATGTGGGGTAATTTGTCCCGCAGGTTTAGTAGGTATATTATCCTACTTTTAGTTCTGAAAAACATTTCAGGCTGGGGCGGGAAAGAGAGCATATGATTATTGTTTCGATTGGATGTGATGCTCTGTCCTTCTTGGGTCACTACAGAATTCGGATTATAAAGTACGCGAAGGAAAAAATTTTTCCTAAAATTCAGGGAGTTCGCGTTTCATCAGTTGAAATTACGGTGGAGAGAACAGTTGTCGTGGTAGAGAGCTCGACACGTACAAACTCGATGTTAAGCGTCTTTATCTCGCTGTATCTAAGGACGAAGTAGTCTCCGGTTATCTCATAAAAGCGCTCATCCGGGTTTTCGCCGGTTTCCTCGTCAGAATTCCTGTCCTTGGAAATCGGTCGGCGCATTGCCATCTCGAGCACCAGTCTGTCCAGAGTTCCGTCGGGGGCGAAAAAGTACTCCTTCAACAACCCCGTATAGAGGTAGGGATTCTTGTCGATTTCTACGATTGCCGACACCACCACCCCATCTATATCAAAATTCTCCTGGTAGCCGTTGAACAGATAATACCAAGGCGTATCGAACTTTACCAACGGCCCGATATAGCTTCTCTTATCGAGCTTGAACTGGACAACAAGATATCTGAGTAATACCCCCAGCAGTGCAGAAGCAAGGTAGAGTGATACAAAATAAAAGATGATAATGTTGAAATGGTAGGCTACGGCGTTGATGACCGGAAGCAGGGCATTCTCCCGCTGCGGGGAGGCCAGGAGCATCAAAAGTGCGTTATAGTCGACCGGATATCCGATACGACTGGCGATGGCTACCCATGGTAGATGCAGCAATGCTGCTAAAACAACCCCTTTCACAAAGGCTGTCGCAAAAGGCGTTTGGTCAATGATCGCTTTTTCTGAAAGTTTAAAGGAATGGCGGAAGATGAACCCAGGGAGGATGATCAGGAAGACCAGGAGTGCTGGGAATGCTATATTCACTGCTTCTTGCCGGTAGCGGCCTTAGAGGTCTCGGGAACAAATTCTACGGTGGTCCTGGTCCCTTTGGAAGTGACGAATTGGCCGGTAACCGAAGATCTAACAGCAAGAAATTGGCGAAACTTGTCCCTGTTTTCGGGTACGTCAATGATTTCTTTGAGTCTTTCGCTCTTGATCGCTTTCATTAGGTGTCCCTCTTCTGAATCCTGTTGATGCTATATTACAAGAAAAGCCTCACAATAGCAATTTCTCTTATCGGCTTGTGAGTTAGGATCTGGAGTCATTTTGTAAAATGGAGTCTATTTGAATTATCAAGTCAATTATAAATGGGGTGCATAAACTCAAATCTCTTTGGCCAAGCCTTCGTACTACCCGTTGAGATAAAACCCCTCATAGGTCAAATTTGGAAGCCACTTTTCATCTTTTCAAATTTCCCGACGATTCATTGGCAGCCTTCGCAATTCGATACACCGAAGCCACCCCAATTCCCACCTTTTCCGCAACAGCCTCTTTCGTCAAACCATCAGCTCGCAGTTGCAGAACTTCTCCACTCTTCTCCAGAGCAGTCGGCTTTCGTCCCTTGAACTTGCCCTGCGCCTTCGCAATCCGAATCTCCTCCGCCTGGCGCTCCAACATCATCTCCCGTTCAAACTCTGCAACCGCTGCAAGCATCGTCTGCATCAGTTTGCCGGTCGGCGTGCTGGTATCAAAATTGATGTTCAGAACCTTAAATACAACCTTCTTCTTTTTCAGCAAGATTCTTTACCTACTTCAAACGGCAAGCCATTTTCCAATACCTTTCTATACGCCATGTCCTGAGCACCCACAACTTTATTCGCCTCTTTTAAATCCTAGAATATTCATTCTGAGCGATCTATCTAATCGGGTAGGAGGCGGGGTTAGTCAAGCGCTTTACTTCCCGTGACGTTTGCCGCACCAATCCCGATCACTCGCGATTTCTGACCGCTACCCTCCGGGGTGACACCGAGTGTCTCAACCCTGTCTTCTGCTGCTCCTGTCGTCATCGGAATTTAAGTCTCCTGTCCGCTTACTTCATGTTCGGCCCTTTGTCGGGAGGTTAACCCGACTCGTATGGCCTCTGCTGACTTCTGCCAATCCATCCCGAAACCTCTCGATGCCGGTAGCACAAGGCAAATTGACAGACCTCCCAGGGTAATGCGCGTGACCTTCATCCAATATACCCGCCGCATCTACTTCCACATCTTTCTGGATGGTTATCGGGCTTTGAATCTATTGGCCTTCTCGCCCAGATGTGGCTGCCTCATATGCGATTCCTGTTCGTCGGGCCAGGATTTTGCTTGCAGCTTCCTTCGGATTCCGCCTCACGACGGACACCCTTGCTGTTCAGCTATCGGTTCCCACCATCAGGGTCCGAAGAGGACTTGCACCTCCAAGTGACCCAATCAGGCACCATACCTAATTGGATGGCGCTTTCGCGCCACGCGCCATGCCTGGCGCACCAAAAAAAAACGGGAAACTGTATACATACAGCTCCCGTTTAAATTCCAACATTTTTATCATTCAGAGTAATTTACAAACTCCATTTACAAAATCAAATTCGCCTTGCTCATTTTCATACACATACATCGTGTATCTTAGACGCTCATCCATATACCGAGGCCTATCTTTTTCTCCATTCACGATATAGTAAGCATCAACATTTACATCTATAAATATCGGCCACATGCTCTTGATCACGCCATCTGGATTTTCCTTGTTTACGGTAGCTTTACCTAATTCTACAGAATGAGTTTCGCGTACAACAGCACTTTGTACGGAACTTATCATCCCTCCATTGTTATAAATCGTCCTACTCCCAATCACCTGCCCGATACTTTTAAGGGCAAGTTCTTCCTGTTTTTTGACATCTGGCTTGCTTGGTTGTGGCGGCTTTTGCGTTCCCTCACAACCAGCAACAAGAAGGAACAGCCCACAAAACAGCACCAAAATCTTTTTCGAGAAAATAGACTTTTTCATGATATCCTCCCAATCTCGTTATATTTCCTAGAATATTTATTTTGAGCTATGTGTCTACATTAAGCGAGGCTTAATAATCTCTCCTATCATATCCTGAAATATACAAAAAACCCCTACGTTCATACCGAAGATAGGGGTTGAGTGTTTGAGGGATTTTCTTCGGAGGACCGGCTGTCCACTCCATTGCGGACCCGTATCTCTGCGTCCCCGGGTCGCCCCGGGTTTGCTCTTATCGGAAAACAGTTACTTTTTTAGCGATAGTACTTAATTAAACTATAATGTCAATTATTCTAATAAATGGCTGTTATACGACAACATCGTTTTGCAGGACTAAAGCGTCTATCTTTTCCCGACTGGTAAAAACCACTCACAAGTCAATTTTAGAAGCCGAATGAACTACCCAGCCG
>RPRC01000289.1 GCA_003857395.1 Geobacter sp. | reverse complement strand
TGCAGTAAGCGCCGGTAAAAACTCCCTCTTTTTCAAGATCCTCTGCGGTTCTCACCTGCTTATCGGTTCTTTTCACCTTGTCGATAAAAGCGGCAACTTCTTCACGTCGGTCAGAAACAGCCAGGTCCATCGCCAGAGGGTGCTCCGGCGCAAGCGACATGAAGGTTGCACCGTAGAGCGTGTCCTGACGGGTTGTGAATACCCGGACGGTCCCGGCACCACCCTCCAGGGCGAAATCGATCTCACAGCCGGAACTCTTGCCGATCCAGTTGCGCTGCATGGTAAGTACCCGCTCCGGCCAACCAGGGAGCTTGTTGGTGTACTCCAGCAACTCCTCGGCATACTCGGTAATTCGGAGGAACCACTGGTCAAGTTCCTTTTGCACAACCTCACTGTCGCATCTCCAGCAGCCGCCGTCCTCCACCTGTTCATTGGCAAGCACCGTCTCACATTTCGGACACCAGTTGACAAAGGAATTTTTCTTATAGGCCAGCCCCTTTTCATACATCTTCAGAAAAATGAGCTGTTCCCAGCGGTAGTAATCAACATGGCACGTGGCGATCTCTCGATCCCAATCGTAGGAAAAACCCAGTTTTTTCAGCTGGCTCCGCATATATTCGATATTCTCGTAAGTCCAGGCACCCGGATGACTCTTATGCTGGATAGCCGCATTTTCAGCCGGCATACCGAACGCATCCCAACCCATCGGATGGAGCACATTCCGGCCTCGCATCCTCATGAAGCGTGCAATAACATCTCCGATCGAATAATTACGCACATGACCCATATGAATACGACCCGACGGATAGGGGAACATCTCCAGCAGGTAATATTTTTCTTTATTTTCATTTCTGGTTGCCCGAAAAGCCGAGCTTTCCTCCCAGAATCGTTGCCATTTTTCTTCGACATGCTTGGGGACAAATTTCTCCTCCACGACAGTACACCTCCGGTTATATTCTTATCAGTTACACCACTTGTTTCACGTTGTTATCTACATGACGGGTAATACGTAGGGGCAGGCCCCTGTGCCTGCCCTTATTGGGCGGCCACAGGGGGCCGCCCCTACACAATGGATATGATCTCGATGAATAATTTAATACGCTCAGCGGACAGAAGCCTTTTCAGTGGTGGACTTTTACCCGGATTGATTCAAGCCCTGACGATTACGCCGGCTTGAGAAGAGACCGAGCCAGTTCCAGAATCCTGTTGGCCTGTATCGGTTTGGTAATATAGTCATTTGCACCAAGGGAAAGGGCGCGATCACGATCCTCCTGGGCACCCTCGGTCGTTATTACAACTATCGGGGTAGTCCGATAATTGGCATCATTACGGACAAGGCTCACCAACTTCAGTCCATCCATGACCGGCATGTTGATATCGGTCAGGATCAAATCAAACTTATCGGATGAAAGCTTCTTCAACCCGTCCACACCATCACTTGCCTCAACAATTCGAACCCCTGGAAGCCTCTTCAAGGCAAATGCAATCAGTTGCCTCATGGTCGGGGAATCTTCGATAATCAAAATCTTATATTCTGGCATACCGGCGTCTCCTCCACAGGGTGGCCCTATTTAGTAAGTAGATGAATAAACCCCTGGATAGTCGAGAGCTTACGTTCAGACTCGGAATACAGCTTGGAACTGAAGATCGCCGTGGCAGCATGACCGGCCAGGAGAGTGAACAGTTCATAGTCGACAGGGGCGAAATACTTTTTTTGAATAAGGAGCTTATAAATAACAATCACTCCAATTACATGCTCCTTGATCTTCAAGGGGATGCAAACCATCGGGTTCAGAAAATCTCGCGAATAACCAGCCATATCTTCCACGAAAAAATTATCCCCGGTTTTCGCTACAGAGCCGACTATCCCGCTTCCCATCTTCATCGAGGGAATTTCTTCCAGGGCAATCCCTTCGGTTGCCACCGCATTCAGTTCGTTTGTCTTTTCATCAAGCAGCAGGATGGCGAACTCTTCGGCTCCGATCAGATTGATAATGATCTCGGTAATAATCTGCAGAACTTCCCGGAAATCGAGGGTCGAGTGGAGCTGATAGCTGGCAATGTAGAGGTTGGCCAGATTATTGTTTTCGGCCTCGACCTCCACATACCGCTCAGCAAAGTCCTGATTCTCCTTCTCAACCTGATTAATCCTTTCAAGAATCTCGGCCTTCTCTTTTTCAAGAACCTCAATCTTTTCAACGAGTTTTCTATTCTCGTCCGTAACGATTGTTTCATCATCTTTGGTATGGAGACTATCTTCCACCTGCAGAATGCGAAACCTGAGACGCTCATTCTCTTTCAGGAGTTCCTGAGTGAATTCAGCCCCCTTTTTAAAAAGTTGCAGAAACTCTTCAGCGTTGTAGGAAACCCCTTTTTCATCGTCAGTCGCCATAACATGCTCCTCTCAGTTTCTCTCCCCGACAAAACCACAGCGTACCAGTATCTCGTCAGTCATCTTTTCGAGGGGAACGACAGCATCAACCATTCCTGTTGCAATTGCCGCCCTCGGCATCCCAAAGATGACCGCCGAATCCTCAGACTCCGACAGCACCTGTCCACCAGCTTTCTTAATGGCGCAGACTCCAATGCTTCCGTCATTTCCCATGCCGGTCAGGACAACCCCCAAGAGCTGGGAACCAAAGACTTCCGAGCCTGACTGAAACATCCTGTCAACAGAAGGCAGGTAATTTTCCGCTGGCTCAGGATCAACAAGCTGGACCACCACGGATCCTTCCGTTTTCCTGAAAACCATATTCTTCCCACCCGGTGCGATCAATGCGCACCCGGGCAGGACCCGATCACCATCGCAGGCCTCAACAACATGAACTGCCGAAGTCCTGTTGAGTCTTTCGGCAAAGCTGCGAGTAAACCCGGAAGGCATGTGCTGGGAAACCACAATCGAAAAGGGAATATCTCCGGGAAACGCGGAAAAAATACTCTGCAATGCCGGGGGCCCACCCGTTGAAGCACCTATGGCAACCACGGAAATTGTTTCAAGCCCCCGTTTCCGCGGGGCGAACAGTGCCGGCATTTCCCTGCCGGAAACACCTTCGCTTCCATTTCGCAGGAGCTCCCTCCTCTTCCTGACGGAGGACATATTGAGGTTGAAGACTCCCCGTACTTTTTCATGCAGGTCTTCACGAATCTTTATCAATTCATCCAAGGCCCCGGCTGTGGGCTTGAGAATGAAGTCAACGGCCCCGAGTTCCAAAGCCTTGAACACGCTCTCATCACCACCCCTGGAACTCACGACGATAACCGGTGTCGGACGGTTGCTCATAATGATGCGAAGCAGGGTAAATCCGTCCATGCGCGGCATCTCAATGTCAAGTGTGACAAGGTCTGGCTTCAGGGCCAGGATGCGACGCATGCCCTCTTCACCATCAACCGCATAGCCGATCACCTCTACCTCGGGAATTCCTTCCAGTATCTTGGTAATCGTTCTCCGGTTGAAGGCGGAGTCATCTATGACGAGTACCCGGATCTTGCTCACACGACACCTCTCCCGTAACCTGACGCCGGCTTTTGGTAGACCATGTCGTTTTTCAGGTGCTTCAGAGCAAAGGCGGTCGTGGCATTAAGCAGAGACTCGGAATGACCGAGAAGGAGGTAGCCTCCCTCACGTAGTGACCGGTAAAAAGACTCAATAACCTGCCTCTTCGCTGCCTGATCGAAATAAATAATCACATTTCGGCAGAAAATGATATCCATTTTCCCCAGCAGGATCATTCTGTTCTCGTCAAGCAGGTTCAGATGACTGATGGTAACAAGTCCCCTGACCTCATCATTGATCCGATAGAGTCCGTCCTGTTGGTAAAAAAACCTGCGGATCCTTTCTGGTGAAGTCGTTCTGAAGGATGATTTTCCGTAAAGTCCTTTGCGAGCCTGCTGCAGAACCCTGTGACTGATGTCTGTCCCGACAATCTCGATTTTCCAATCCTTGAAAGCCCCCGTTTCCATAATCAGCATGGCAATCGTATAGGGCTCCTCTCCGGTTGAACAACCGGCGCTCCAAATACGGATCGTGCGGTCACCCCGCTTTTCTTTCTCAGCCTTCAGATCCGGCAAAAGTTCCCCGACAAAGGCATTGAGTTGGAACTCCTCACGAAAGAAGTAGGTCTCGTTCGTGGTAAGGACATCCATGATATCGGAGAGTTCTTGTTCCCTGCCGCGACTGTATTTGAGAAAATGGTAATACTCCTTGAAGCCGGGAAGCTGATGCTGGTCAAGCCTCCGAGCGAGCCTCTTTTCCAGCAGAAACTTTGCATCGGTATCAAAGAAGATCCCACAGTGGCGGTGAATGAGGTCCCGGACAAGCCGGAATTCCTCTTCAGACATAGATATTTCTGGCTCTTTACCAAATATCATCGGTATCTTTTCAGGATCTCGACAATCCTGCCCCGCACCAGATCATCGGTTTCCGTTTCAAGGGCTCTCCGTAGAAGGGGAAGCGCCTCTTGACCCTGCTTTTCAGCCAGAAAGCGAACAACCGAATTTCTCACATCCCAATGGGGATGATGGAGGAACTCTTGCCAATGTTCATCAAGCCAGGGATCCTCCAACTCCGCAAGGAGCTCGATAGCAGACTTTACCAGATCGCTGTTACTGGCTGCCGTCACCCGGCGAGCCAATTGCCGGGATTTTTCCGTATCGAAATGCCTCAAGGCATCAAGCGCGGCAAGCGATACCAGCCCGTCTGCTTCACCGAGGGCATTTTCAATCGCAGCCAGTGCAATGTCACCACCAATTTTCCCCAAGCTTCTTAGTGCAGCACACCTGACCCATGGATCAGGGTCCACCATGACCAGGACCAGAGGCTCAACGGCATTTTGCGAGCAGGTTTCTCCAAGAGTCGCTGCAGCGGCAATTCGGACGCCGGGATTTTCATCCGTCAGAGCCAGGGTCAGATGATGAACGGCATCGTCTCCGCCGAGACGCGCCAGCCCTTGTACAGCAGTTCTCCGCACCAGATCGTCAGCATCTTTCATGAGCAGCGAAAGGCGTTCCCGGTCACGAAGCACACCGCAAAGGAACACCGCGTCCCTCCTCTTGCCAGGTTCATCCGCAACAGCGAGAACAGCAGCAATCCTCCCTACCGATGCCGGGTCCAGATCGGCAAGGAGTGCAAGCGTCTCCAGAGCGGCAATCCGGACATCCTGGTCAAAATCCCCCAGAAGCGCTGCGGTTTCGGGAATCAGTTCGATCAACCCGATCTTGCCCACAGATCGAAGAGACACCTCGCGAACCTGGGGCGATGGTTCGTCCAGCGCTCGTCTCAGTAACGAAGCAGACTCTCTCAATCCCATTTCGCCACAGATGCGAAGGATATTCGCTCGCTCTCCTTCATCACCTCCGGAAAACTCATCTTCAAGAAACTCGATCGAAACGTCTCCCAGTGCACGCAAGGCAGGAATACAGTCAGGAAGCAGCTGCTCGCTCCTGCACGAACGAAGAATGCCCCTGGCTGTTCTCGGATCTCCTATCAATCCGAAAAGTCTGATGAGAGCCCGGCGCAGAGCGATATCTGAAGTATCCAGCAGCGCAAGGAGCCCCTCGACGACCGGAGTCTCTGTCAGCCCGTGCAGGAGTGTATCACAGGCATTTTCCGCCCACTCTTCCGGAACCCTGTCTCGAATTGCCATCAACGCCTTGACGGCAGCCTCTCGAACGCTTTTCCCCGTCTCAGCGAGTCCTTGTACTACAAGCGGGGCAGCATCGGATCGCCCGACTACACCTAGACACTCATACACGGGCTTTTTGAGAAGCCCTTCCGCAAGGAAGGGAGAAACAGCTTCTAAAGGCAACGGTTCACCAATTTTTGCGAGAGCTTCTAAAATGATATAACGAAGGGTAACATCTTGACTGGAGAGGGCGGCGAGCAACGGCTTAAGTGCTTCTGCACAGCCGATATTTCCCAGGTTTTCGGCAGCCGCCATGGCAACATTCGGGTCGCTGTCATCCAGGGCGTGCACCAGAAGCTGCACGGCTGATCTGTCACCAATGGCACCGAGGATATCAACGACAAACTTGCGGACATCACTGTCGCTGTCCTGGGCATGCGACTCCAAAACCGACAGGGTGCTCTTCCCTTGCCGGATAAGCGCTTCAGCTGCAGAATTGCGCAACCCCGCATTATCCTGAGACCTGAGAAGGTTGAAAAGTCTCCCAATGAATTCATTCGCATCCGGTGCAGAGAGAAAAACCTCTACCGCCTCTTTCCGAACCCGCCAACTGGTATCCCCCATGGCAAGAAAGAGAAGTTCCGAGGACTTCGCCAGTGAGGCCGAAGAAAGGGCAACCACCGCAATGCGACGTGTCTCCTCTTCCGCGGAGGAAAGGGAGTTCACAATAGCGTCGGGAATACCCGCGGAATGGTTCTGGTTCATTATCCTGTTACCTCCGGAATCGACAGCGAAGTTAATCAATGTCGCTAAAGCAGTTCAGATCAGATTTCTTCTGGAAGATAAAATCTTCAAGTGCATCCTCGAGATACCTGGTCCCCTTACGCACCTGCTCAGTAACCCTTCGATCAAAATAAACCCTCCCATCATTCAGTTCTTCCTCAAAAAGTTCGTAGAAGGT
>RPRC01000288.1 GCA_003857395.1 Geobacter sp. | reverse complement strand
TGGGCGATCCGGTACTCTGCTTCCGACAGCACTCCTTTCCGTCGCATCAGCTTCAGGATCATGTCGGAGCGTTGCACTACTTTTCGCAGGTTGCGGTACGGATTATAGGCGATCCGTGGACCAGGGAGCATGGCGGTGAGAAAGGCGCACTCCCGGGGAGTGAGTGCCGAGGCCGGTTTGCCGAAGTAATAGCGGGCGCCGTGACCGACACCATAGACCATGGGACCCAGCTCAACCACGTTCAGGTAGAGTTCGAGAATTCGTCCCTTGGTCAACTCTTCCTCCATGCGACGGGCAAGGATAATTTCCTTGATCTTGCGGCTGAGGGTCTTTTCTCGAGACAGGTAAAGGTTTTTCGCCACCTGCTGAGTAATGGTTGATGCGCCGCGGTCAAAACTCTTCTTTTCCAGGTCGTGCTTGATGGCGGTTTTTATGGCCTTAACGTCAATTCCCTCGTGCCGGTAAAAGTTTGAATCCTCGGCAAGAATGACCGCCCACTTCATCTCAGGCGGGATAGCCGCCGCTGGCGACCAGTAGGCGTTTTTCGGCCCGACGTACACAGTGTGATTGTTTCCCTTCCAGTCTCTGACCTGGACTTTCATGCTCATGCTGCGGTTTTTAAGGGTGTCAACCGAGGGAAGAGAGAGGAGGGAAATTCCGATATAAGTTGCGGACAGGACAACAAGTCCAGCAACAATCAGGATAATTTTTTTCAGATTCAGCTTGATTTTCAATAAAGACCTCTGGTGGAGAGTCTCCGCTATCGTGGAAAGATCCAGGCGAGACGTGAGATCTTAGTAGAACGGCTTTCTTACACTGGCTTTTGCCGTCTGCTATAACTGTCTCAGGGTTATTGCTGAATTTTTATGCCCTTGGATCGGGTATTTTTTGTTTTTGGCGGGCTGTTTTCACTGGCCGTTTTCGCCATTCCTACCGCCATTCTTATGGCTGCGGCTATGCTGAGGGCTGAGGCGCGGCCAGTTCCTGCGAGGTCGTAGGCAGTTCCGTGATCTACGGAGGTACGGATAATGGGCAGTCCGAGCGTGACGTTGACGCCATCGTGAAAATGGATTAGTTTCAAGGGGATGAGACCCTGGTCGTGGTACATGCAGACAACGCCGTCATACTCTCCCTGTGTCGCGAAATAAAAGAGCATGTCAGCGGAAAGGGGACCGTGGGCATCGATTCCTTCTGCCCGGGCCGCCTCGATGGCCGGAGCAATAAAGCGCCGCTCTTCGTCCCCGAAGAGGCCCTTTTCGCCACAATGAGGGTTCAGCGCCAGCACTGCGAGCCGGGGATTTTTTCGGAAATAGGTATGAAGGCTGCGGTGAGTGGTCCGGATGGTTGAAAGAACTTTGTCGAAAGTGATCAAGCGTGGCACATTGGAGATGGCCTCGTGAATGGTGACGAGAGTCACCCGCAGACGGTCTCCGGCCAGCATCATCACATAATCGGTGCACCCGGTAAGTTCCGCCACCAGCTCCGTATGCCCCGGATAGTAGTGGCCGGCCCGGTTCATGGCTTCCTTGCTGATGGGCGCATTTGCCATGGCTGCTGCTTCGCCGCTCTGACACAGCTGAACGGCCTCCTTGATATAGCGATACATGGCATCACCGGCGTCAGAGGACGGGCCGCCATATTCCATGTCGGTGGCTGCGAGCCGGGAGAGGGGACGAAGATAAATGACGCCTTTGGTACTTTTCGGCGGCAGACCTTTGGTAAGCAATTCCAGCCGGAGAGGCAGCTGGGTAACGGCCAATGCCCGCTCCATGGCCGCTTGGTCTCCGAGTACCAGGGGCCGGCAAAGGCTTTCAATCTCAGGATTCGCCAGTGCCATGGTGATTATCTCGGGGCCGATCCCGCAGGGGTCACCCATGGTAATGGCTATTACAGGCTTTGACATGATCGCTTTCTCCCTCGTGTGCCAGTGTAATGCATGGTATAGGCAAATTGCCAGAAAAAGTGCAAGTGCTGCGGGGGATCCAGTGGTCTGGTTTCCCGCATGGAGTTGTTCTTGCTTCTGAACGGGACATTGACTCGTTCAGAAGCAGGGTGTAGTATCACAGTTTCAGCTCTGGTGCCAAATTGAATATGCAGCGAGATTCCGTGTGAGCCTTTTTTGTCGCTGGACGGATATTTCGTCTCCTGTCTCACGAATTCAAGAGTAGGATATTCTTCATGAAATGCATTCGGCCCGTCTCAATATTTCTGATTCTGCTGCTGTTTCCTGCAGCATGCCTTGCGGAACGCAGTATGCCCGTAGATGGCGGCAGGATAACTTCTGGCATCGGCTGGCGTCTCGATCCCTTCGGGAGCGGCAGGATGACCTGTCACCGGGGGTATGATATCGCTGTTCCTGAGGGAACGCGGGTATATCCGGTGCAAAAGGGAACAGTGTATTTTGCCGGTCCATACAAAGGGTACGGAAATCTGGTTGCCGTCAAACACGGCAATGGGACGATGACCCTTTACGGCCATAATGCCGAAGTAAAAGTAACGGCCGGAGATCGAGTGGACAGTACTACGGTCATCGCCCTTTCCGGCAACACTGGCAGATCAACCGGGCCCCACGTTCATTTCGAGGTAAGAAAACTTGCCGGGTACGACAAGCAGCGAAACGAGAAGCTGACGCAAGACCTGAAAGTAATCGTTGAGAACAATCTCCATAAATGGATTGAAGATTTCGCTAGTGGCCAGGGTGGCAGCGAGGGAGAGATGTATCTTCCTCCGGACATCGACGAATAGAAACGTCTGCAGCTCTAGGAGCCTGTCGGACTTAGGGTAAATCTGCTGCAAATCCGTCTGGACGGTCCATATTCCGCCGCTTTTTTGGGTAATAGAACAACTATTGCCCTGCAAAATCAACAAAATCTGTCCTCCTCCAGCCGAATTTTTGCTTCGATTTCCTAAGTCCGACAGACACCTGGAAAATCAGGTGCCGGTCAGCGCGCAACAAGTCCCAGAATAAGGTGCAGGTAGCAGGCAAAATCCCCGATCTCCTTACGATCCTTCCCCAGCTCTTCTCTCCAGGAGAAATCTTCTTTTTCATCTTCCATACAGCGAGCCATCATATCACATGCTTCGATGAAAGTATCATGGGCCTCGGTCCGGGCGGGATCCATGGCGAGTCGTTCTTCCGGTGTCGAAAGCTGCCACTCAACCCTCATGTGGGCGTAGTCGGCAGCCTTGCGGAACAATGTCATTCTGAATACCAGCAGCCGCGATCTTCCGATTGCATGAGCGATTCGAGTAGCCTTTTCCCAGTCCATTTCCGAACCTCCAGGCATAGAATATGAGTTACATCCCAGGCCGTTCGCCGGTCGGAGATTTTCATGAACAAGTACGGATATACCATAAGTTTCCACCTGAAAGAAAGAGAAAGAAAGGGTCAATTTTACCCAGACTAAAATAAGTGCCTTTCCAGCGACGGAGACTACATAAGGCAGATGTCTGCCACGATAAGGATAAGAAGGAGTTACAAATATCCGTTGGTTGCGTGGAAGGCCTTGATAAATATAGGTTTAAAGAAGAGCTGGCGGATCAGGGTGGTGAGAAAAACACCTCCTGAAAGGAGTGAAGCAACGGCAAGCCAGGCCGAGCAGTAGCCGAGAAACCAGAGCGAAAGCGACAGGGGAATGAGCGACGAAGAGTAGTGAAGGATGAATATTTTTTATTCGCGCGTCCCGGCTGTGATCGGGGAGTTGCTCCTGGAATTTGACAAAAGTTCAGGTACATAATTAAAAACCAAAAACTATCTTTAACGAAATAGAGTGTCCACCAGGGTTCCGGCGATAACCAGCAGGATAAAACCGAGTTTGATCGAGGCTATCCCGAGTGCCATGGTGAGGCTGCTGGCGATCAGGGTCAAGCGGTATCCGTTGGAAATACAATCCCTACAGGGCTTTTAGCTCTTTAGAGTTTGCCCTGACAGAAAAATACTATATATTTACTGCACCGGCAATTGGTTTGGCAGATTATATTAACCCGTCGGCGAAGTTCCTCGGAGGGAAATGAACATGGCATACGACATAGAATCCTTAAGTATCAACACAATTCGCACTCTTTCGATGGATGCGGTGCAGCAGGCTAACTCCGGCCACCCGGGAACGCCTATGGCTCTGGCACCCCTTGCCTACGTCCTCTGGAGCCGAATTCTTCAGTACAACCCGAAGAATCCTGCCTGGTTTAATCGGGACCGTTTTGTCCTTTCGGTCGGGCACGCCTCCATGCTGCAATATTCCCTTCTTCACCTCACCGGCTACGACCTGTCCCTCGAGGATCTGAAGAATTTCCGCCAGTGGGGAAGCAGAACACCCGGGCACCCGGAATATGGCCACACCTCCGGCATCGAAACCACTACTGGCCCCCTCGGGCAGGGCATCATGAACAGCGTGGGCATGGCCATGGCCGAAGTCCATCTCGCGGCCGTGTTCAATCGACCCGGACACGAGATCATTGACCATTGTACCTACGTTTTCTGCGGCGACGGCGACCTTATGGAAGGGGCTTCACACGAGGCTGCGTCCCTTGCCGGTCATCTTGGTCTTGGCAAGCTGATCTGTGTCTTTGACAATAATCACATCACCATCGAGGGGAGTACTTCCCTCTCCTGTTCTGACAGCGCAGCCCGGCGTTTCGAGGGCTACGGCTGGCAGGTGCTTGACCTGGGTGATGAAGCCAATGACCTTGAAGCGCTGACAGCTGCCTTTGTGTCAGCCCGGGCAGAAACGGACCGTCCCACCCTGATCATCGTCCGCTCCCACATCGGCTATGGTGCGCCGCACCGTCAGGATACCCCCGCGGCCCACGGAGAGCCTTTGGGCGAGGAAGAAATCCGCCTGACAAAAAGGTTCTACGGTTGGCCCGAGGAAGAAAAATTTCTTGTTCCCGAAGAAGTTCGCACCCACATGGGCAGAGCGGTAGAACGGGGCCGTGCGCTGGAGGATAGCTGGAACAACAGGTTTGAGGCCTATCGGAAGGAGTATCCCGACTTGGCTGACCGCCTCTGCGCCGCGCTTGCGGGAGAGCTTCCCGTGGGCTGGGACGCGGATATCCCGGTTTTCGCGCCGGAAAAGGGCTCTGTCGCCACCCGTGCCGCATCGGGGACGGTACTGAACGCCATCGCGACGAAAGTGCCGTGGCTGGTAGGGGGCAGCGCCGACCTCTCGCCCTCCACCAAGACCCTGATCGCCGGCAGCGGCTACCTGGCCAAGGGGAGCTACGGCGAGCGGAACATCGCCTGGGGGATCCGCGAGCATGCCATGTGCGCCTGTGCTTCGGGCATGGCCCTCCATGGCGGCGTCCGGCCGTTCGGCGCTACCTTTTTCGTCTTCACCGATTACGCCCGGCCGGCGATACGGCTCGCCGCCCTGATGGGGCTGCCGGTGATCTACGTCATGACCCACGACTCCATCGGGGTTGGCGAGGATGGCCCCACTCACCAGCCGGTCGAGCACCTGGCCTCGCTGCGGGTAATGCCGAACCTCTGCATCATCCGCCCGGCCGATGCCAATGAAACTGCCTATGCCTGGCGCGCCGCCATGGAACGGAGGAACGGCCCGACCATGCTGGTGCTGACCCGTCAGAACCTGCCGGTCTTCGACCGGAATGTTGTCGCCCCAGCGCAGGGAGTGCTAAAGGGCGGCTACATCCTCTCACGGGAAAAGGGGCCGAAAGTCGATGTGATTCTTCTGGCTACCGGCTCAGAGGTGCAACTGGTAATGTCGGCGCAAAATGCGCTTGCGGAGGGGAATATCGCTGCGCGAGTGGTGAGCATGCCGAGCTGGGAGCTTTTCCGGGAGCAACCCCAGGAGTACCGGGACGCAGTACTGCCCCCGGCCGTCACGACCCGGCTGGCCGTGGAGGCCGGATCGTCCTTCGGCTGGCGGGAATGGGTCGGCGATCGCGGCGCTATCATAGCCATGGACCGGTTCGGTGCCAGCGCCCCGGCCGGGGAAATTTTCAAACAGCTTGGTTTCACGGTGGAGAATGTGGTGACAACGGCACGGAAGCTGGTTGGCGGGGAACGAGAATAGAGGACATCCGCGGCAGCCTATAATGTAGGGGCGCTGCGTGCCGCGCCCTTTATTCATTCGGGATCATTTCAACCAGGGCGCGGCACGCAGCGCCCCTACCGATTGTGCATTTGGCGAATTAACGACATCATGCCCGAACCGGGTATCTCGTGCATTGCCACAACGGAAGACACCATGCCCCTCGACGAATACCGAGAAAAACGCGACTTCACCCGTACCTCTGAACCAGCCGGAAATTCCGTCTCCTCTGGCAACGCTGCGGCTGTGGCTCGACGCTTCGTGATCCAGAAGCACCATGCCCGGACCCTCCATTACGACCTGCGCCTGGAAGACGGCGGGGTGCTGAAAAGCTGGGCAGTACCGAAGGGGCCGAGTCTCGATCCGGCGGAGAAGCACCTGGCGGTTGCCGTGGAGGACCACCCCCTGGACTATGGCGACTTCGAAGGGAGCATCCCGGACGGGGAGTACGGTGGCGGAAAAGTCATCGTCTGGGATCGCGGCACCTTCGAACCGCTGGGGGAGGGTGAGACCTTCGGCGAGATGCTCGGCCGGGGAGCCGCCAAGATCCGGCTCAACGGCGAAAAGCTCCAGGGCGGCTTTGCCCTGATCCGGACCCGTTGGGGCGGCAAGGACAAAAACTGGCTC
>RPRC01000287.1 GCA_003857395.1 Geobacter sp. | reverse complement strand
TCATTACAGGAATAACCATAAAATTTCTGGGCGGATTCGTTGGCGTCGAAAATGGCAAGCGTCTCCACATCGACCAGATAGAGCATGGCACTGTGCTTGGCGAACATCTGGTGGAACTGCTCTTCCGAGTCGGCCAGGACGTTCTGTGTCAGTTTCAGCTGCTCATGTTTGTAGTGGAGCTTTTCTTGCGTTGAGAGAAGTTTTTCAGTGTGACGGCGGATAAGCCAATAGAGGAGAATGGAGGTCACGACAACGTACAGCCAACCCTTAATGGTGCTCCAGGTAGTTATCCCTGCAGGAGTTGTGACAAACATGGGCAGGAGTCTGTCGGAGAGGTAAATCCATAGCAGGCCGAGTAAGGCATACAGAAAAACAATGAGAATGACAGTCCGGGACTCTTTCTTCACGTTTCCTCCTTACGGGGCTGGGACACAAAATGTACTGATTCTGATAGACGACCGGAAAAATGCCGGAAGGCGGCATCGGGAAAGCTGCAGAGACGGAAAAAGCCACGGTCGCAAGCAGTGTGTAGAAATGCGGCCGGCCAGATGCCGGCAAAAGGGTGTATCGGTTTCTCTCCCGACGTCGGTTGCTGGAGGATCGATAGCGGGGCGAAGGCCTGCCATGACTGCCTGCCTGTTGTTGATGCTTGGGAGGGAATGGAACCGTCACACCAGGTAAAAAGGGCTTTCCTGGTGTGACGTCAATGTTCCGTCATTATTCAGCGATAATGCGGTTCAATTCTTCAAGAAGCTTTTCCATGTCCACTTTATGTACTCCTGCGCCGTGCTCCAGGTCTTCCAGGTCTGCGATCTGGCACTCGAGACAGTCAAGTCCGAAATTCTTAAGTACGGGGACTGTCTGCGGATAACGGCGGCAGATTTCTCCGATTTTCATATTTCTTGTAATCATGGCGTCTCCTCGTTACGGTAGAAATGGTGCAGTGGAACGTATCAGTTCAGGTCGTTGACGGCTTTTTCAATGCGGTCGATGCCAATCCGGATATTGTCCAGGCTTGTGGCGTAGGAGAGTCGTATGTAATTGTCAGCGCCGAAAGCTATGCCGGGAACTACGGCCACTCTGGCTTCATCGAGCAAATACGCTGCCAGTTCGCTGGAGTTCCGGATGCTTTTACCTGCGAAAGATCTTCCGTACAAGGCAGAGACGTTCGGGAATGCATAGAACGCCCCGGTTGAACGAAAACAGCAGATATCTTTAACGGCATTCAGGCGGTCGACTATGTAGGTGCGGCGCTTCTCGAATTCACCTTTCATCATGGCCACGGCATCCTGGGGACCGCTCAGGGCCTCTACTGCGGCTTTCTGGGCCACGGAAGAGGGGTTGGAGGTGGATTGAGACTGCATTTTGGTGATTGCCCCGATAACATCTTTCGGCCCGGCGGCGTAGCCGATTCGCCATCCGGTCATGGCATAGGTTTTGGAAACTCCATTGACGACAATTGTCCTCGGAACCAGTTCAGGAACTGCCGAGGCGATATTAAAGAACGGGATGCCGTCATAGAGAAGGCTTTCGTAAATATCATCGGAGATGATGATGAAATCATAACGGAGGCAGACCTTGCCTATTTCCTGCAATTCTGCTTTGCTGTAAGCGCTTCCGGTCGGGTTGCAGGGTGAGTTAAGAATCAGCGCCCTGGTTCGCGGCGTTACGGCTTTTTCCAACTGCTCCGGGGTGATTTTGAAAGAGGTCTTCTCATCGGTTTGGATGAAAACCGGGGTGCCGCCGGCCAGGAGAACCTGATCTGGATAGGAGACCCAGTAGGGTGCGGGGATGATGACCTCGTCACCCTCTTGAATAAGGGCCTGAGAAATATTGTAGAGGGAATGTTTTGCCCCGCAGGCAACGGAAATCTGGTCTCGGGAGAAAGTAAGGCCGTTATCCCGCTGGAGTTTGTCGATGATGGCATTTTTCAGTTCGTCGGTGCCGCCAACAGGGGTGTAGCGGGTATGCCCTTCGTCGATTGCCCGTTTTGCTGCTTCCCTGATATTGAGTGGTGTGCCGAAGTCGGGCTCTCCGGCGCCGAAGCCGATAATGTCAATGCCCTCGGCCTTGAGGGCCTTTGCCTTGGCATCGATGACGAGGGTTGGTGAGGGCTGGATTCGGTGTACGCGGTCTGCTAATTTCATGAGTGTCTCCATGTATGGGAAGGCGGATGCAGATGCATACGCCCAGGTAGTTATCGATTGAATTTCTTGTCGAGCGCTTTTTTTACCAGGGGGGGTACGAGGCCGTCGATTGGCCCTTTCAGTGAATATACTTCCTTAACAATGGATGAAGAAAGAAAACTGTAGAAAACCGAGGTCATGAAAAATACCGTTTCAACTTCACGGGAAATACCGCGGTTTATCTGGGCCATCTGGAGTTCATACTCGAAATCAGAAATTGCCCGCAGGCCCCTGACGATTGCCTGAGCCTTGCAGGAGCGGGCGTAGTCTACCAGAAGACCGTCAAAGGTATCAACAGTTGCCCGCGTATTGTCCTTCATGACCGATTTGATCATGGCAACCCTTTCATCAACGGTGAAGAGAGGGTTCTTTTGTTCGTTGTTGGCGACGGCGACAATCACTTCATCAAACAGTTTCAGGGCGCGGTTGATAATGTCCAGGTGACCGAAGGTGATTGGATCGAAAGAGCCGGGATACACGGCGATTTTTTTCATCAGTTTGAGCCTTTCTGCATTGTGGTAAAGAAGGCCAGGGCTGTATCGCCATAGACTCTTTTATCGATTTGCTGAAGACATCCATGGCAATCGGCAATGTCTTCGCGGGAGGAGTATTCCGCGATAACCACGGTTTGCTCATCGACAATCGTACTTTTCTGGAGCAGTTCGAGACATTTCTCGGTTAGCCCTTTTTGATACGGCGGGTCAATAATAATCAACTGAAAAACATCTCCAGCGGATTCCAGTTTGCCGAGAGCATGGCTGAAATCCTTGAGGATTACCCGACTCCTGTCCGTGAATCCGGTCAAGGAGAGGTTTTTGGAAATAATTGCAGTCGAGTCCCGGTTGCTGTCAATAAAGACGGCGCTCTTTGCGCCGCGGCTCAGGGCCTCGATTCCCAGATTCCCTGTTCCGGCAAAAATGTCGAGCACCGCACATCCTTCCAATGGTCCCAGCATCCCGGCAAGGATGTTGAAAAGTGCTTCCTTTACCTTGTCCGATGTGGGTCTGACGCTTAGTCCGCGCGGGGTATGCAGCCGTCGTCCTCGGGAGGTGCCCCCTATGACCCTCACCGACTTTTTCCCCGGATGGCTGCGAGTTTTGATGCACTTCCCTTTGCTCGGAAGGCGGTCAAAAACTCCTTTGCCTCCCGGTAGGCCATCTCATGGATCATTTTGATATTTTCTTTTGGGATGGCGTCGATATCAGCCTTGAAAATTTTTGTTGCGTATTTGATGTCCTGGTTATTTTCCCGCGCCCAGCTGCGCATGGCATCCATGAGGTCGAGGGGAAGTCCGGCATGGGTGACATTCTGCCAGAGTGTGCCGATGTTGCCTTTGCGGATTCCATACTCGGCCAGTTTTCCCACAAGGTGGAGAGGTGTCCCGGTAATGCCATGCTGTACCAGTCCTGACACTCCAAATGAAATGGCGACGTCGTGGATCTTCTTTGTACGTTCAAGGTCTATCCGGACAATCTCGCCTTCAAGATAGTTGCCTCGCTTCGAGCCGTTGTTGATGGCAAGCAGTTGCGGCGTACAGCCTTTTGCCGCCAGTTTGGACAAAAATTCTTTTGTTTCGCTCGGAGTGGTAAGGGCTGATCGGTTCGCGAAAAGGGGCATTTCGCCCAATTCCACTTCCAGGCCGTAGCCTTTGGCGATGATCGGCTCACTGAGTTGTGTTACGATGTTGATGTTGTCGGAAAGTGCATTGAAGGAAGCATCGATGGCAAAGGAGGTGTAGCCTGCCTCGATCTGTGCGGCAATGAGGCGTCCGGCATCGGACAGTTCACGTTTCCCGGCATTTTTGACGGTAATATGATCGGCATGAATGACAAAGGGCTTGCTAAAACCACAGGATACGGCGTAGTCGATGATAGTAGAGACGTAGAGTTCCGGAGTTTGTCCGGTGTAACCGCCGTCAAGACCGCCCTCCGTGGTGGTGAGCTCGAAGGCCACAACCGCGTCCAGTTCTTGGGCAGCCTTCATGATGCCCGGAATTGCGTGCTTTATCCTGGCATTGCAGGCCATCACGATCTGGTTTTCGTCTTTCAGTGCGGTAAAAACATCGAGGCCACTCAGGAGGCAAACCTTGGTGTTTGTTCCGAGCAAGCCCCTGATATGTTCCGGAACAAGATCCAGCAGATTTTCATTCATGAGATATCCCAATCATGGAATCGAAATTACCGAGAAATACTGGAAAAAGTTAGCATGACACGGTTTCGTGAGTCAAGGGTAAGTTTGTTGTTGACATGGGAGTTGAGTAGGGTTTAATAAAAAATTTACAGGGAGGGATCACTGCATGAATTCAGCTTTTTCCGGAGAACGCCCCGATCTCGCAGGGTTTGCCGCCAAGAGTTGCCTGTCACTGGGCAGGCGCTACCCGGAAGTGTTCCGCGACGACCGGCCAGCATTCGAAAGGGATCGCGATAGAATTATTCACTGCGCGGCTTTTCGCAGGCTTGAGTATAAAACACAGGTTTTCGTTAACCACGAGGGTGATTACTACCGTACCCGTCTCACTCATTCCCTTGAAGTCGCCCAGATCGGCAAGGCCATTTCCCGGCGTCTGCGTCTCAACGAAGAGCTTGCCGAAGCGCTTGCTCTGGCGCACGATCTGGGTCACACCCCCTTCGGCCATACCGGTGAGGAGGTTCTGAACCACCTCATGGAGGAACATGGTGGGTTCGAGCATAACCTGCAGTCGCTGCGGGTCGTCGACCACCTGGAAGAACGCTATCCGGGTTTTAACGGTCTCAATCTTTCCTGGGAGACGCGGGAAGGAATCATCAAGCATAAATCTCCGTACGATAGCCCCGCCGATATTATGATCGATATGCAGCCGGGCATTGTTCCCACGATAGAGGCCCAGATCATTAACTTTGCCGATGAGATAGCCTATAACAACCACGACATCGATGATGGGCTCAAGTCTGGTCTGATTAGCCTTGATCAGCTGCAAACGGTGGAAATATGGCGAGAGGTTCACGACCTGATTGCCGCTCAGTATCCGGGGCTTGATCCTGAACGCTGCAAGCATCAGGTTATCAGTGCACTGATCGGTCGTCTCATCAAGGATCTCTGCGCCACTACCCTGGAGAATATCGAAAACTTCGGAATCCGCACCCTCGATGACCTGCGTCGCGTCAACCGCCAAGTGGTGGCATTCAGTCCTGAAATTGCGGAACAGAACAAAAAGCTTAAACAGTTTCTCATGGTTAACCTGTATCGTCATCATAAGGTCGAGAGAATGCGGGTCAAGGCCGAAAGTTACCTGACTCAGCTCTTCGAGGCCTATCTGAAGCATCCTACGCTCCTTCCCCGGAAATACCTGAAGAAGATGGACCGCACTGTCCGGGAGAGGGTGATATGCGATTATATCGCCGGAATGACCGATCGTTTCGCGCTGGATGAGTACAAGCGTCTGTTCGAACCTTATGAGAGGGTTTGAGGAAAAACCGGGGAGTATTGGATGGCCAGGATAGTGAAGAAAAGATCCGTGAAAGCGGGGCTCCCGCCGGGTTCCCTTGTCTATGTTGGTGACAAGGGCGCCGGCAAGGCCAAGGTTACCGTTGTCGAATATCAGGAGGGTAAGGTCAGGGAGGCGTCGATCTCCGAACTTACCGATTGTTTTCCGTGCAGTGATGTTTCTACGGTAACCTGGATTGACGTAAGTTCCGTTCACCAGGTGGAACTTGTGGCAAAACTGGGGGAGTGTTTTGGTCTGCATCCACTTGTGGTGGAAGATATTCTCAATACCGACCAGCGTCCCAAGGTGGAGGATTTCGGTGAGTACCTTTATATCGTCTTTCGGGCATTTTCCTGCAACGGTGGTACCTGCCCCATGGAAACGGAACAGATCAGTTTGATTCTCGGCCAGAACTACGTGATTTCCTTTCAGGAAAAGGAGAGCAAGGTTTTTAATGAGATTCTCGAGCGGATCAGAACGGGAAAGGGACGCACTGTCAAGTCGGGCGCCGACTATCTTGCCTATTCCCTGCTTGATACGATAGTGGATAATTATTTTATCGTCCTGGAACATCTTGGAGAGCGGATGGAAGCCCTTGAGGATGCTCTCGTGGCGAACCCTGCTGCCCAGACTCTCCGTGAGATCCACCTGCTCAAAAGGGATCTTATTTCCATCCGCCGTTCCGTATGGCCGCTGCGGGAGGTCTTGAACAACTTGCAGCGTGAAGATTCCACTCTCGTCACCGAAGCTACCAGGGTCTATCTCCGCGATGTCTACGATCATGCGATTCACGCCATTGATAGCTTGGAAACTTTCCGCGACATGATCTCCGGCATGCTTGACATTTATCTTTCCAGCGCCAGTAACCGACTGAACGAGGTCATGAAAGTTTTGACAGTCATTGCCACCATCTTCATCCCGCTGACCTTCATCGCCGGGGTTTACGGGATGAATTTCCGCTACATGCCGGAGTTGACGTGGCGATGGGGCTATCCTGCGGTACTTTTGTTCATGACGGTTGTCAGCGCGTACATGCTGTA
>RPRC01000286.1 GCA_003857395.1 Geobacter sp. | reverse complement strand
GACCCGCCCCGGGGAATCGCGTCTGTATTATTACCAACGGTGGTGGTTCGGGGGTGCTGGCGACCGACGAATGCTCTTTCCATGGCTTGGCGCTTCCCGAGCTGCCAAATGAAATCCGGAACGCTCTCCGACGAGTCTTCCCATCTTTTTATACCGTTGCCAACCCTATCGACCTGACCGGTCAGGTGCGGATAGAGGATTACCGGGCGGCCCTGCTTGCCGTGCGCGATGCCTATGACGGCTTTCTGGTCATTGCCCTGACCGGAGTTGCCGGGGTTACCCTGGGGCTGGCCGAGTATCTGCGGGAATTCCGCGAGGCGGTCGGAAAACCGCTGGTCGTGCACATTGCCCAAGGCGGGGTGGCGCCGCGTCTCATACGCCTGCTGGAGCAGGCCGGGATTCCTGTCTACCGCTCTCCGGAGCGGGCGGTGCGTGGGTTGGCTGCCCTGCTGGACAGCCGGGGAGGCCGGCATGGATAGACGGGACGAGTTGCGACGTTTCCTTGCGAGCCATGCGGGAACCAGGGTGCTGCCGGAGCAGGCATTGAAGGAATTCCTTCGCGAAGCGGGGCTTCCTGCACCCCGGAGTCTCTATCTCCCCGTGGGTGCGCCGTTTCCTGACCTGTCCGGTCTTGGCTACCCCCTAGTGGCCAAGGTGTTTTCTCCGAAAATCCGCTCCAAAACAGACGTGGGCGGGATTCTGTTCGGTCTGCAGGATGCGGCCGCAGCTGCGGCCGCATGCCATGACCTGATGAAGATCAAGGAGGTGGAAGGGGTTATTCTTGAGGAGCAGGCCCAGCCGGGCAGGGAGGTCATCGTCGGCGGCATTATTGACCCCCAGTTCGGTCCGGTAATGATGTTCGGCCTTGGCGGGATATTTGTCGAGCTCTTCCAGGATGTTGCCTTTGCCCTGGCGCCCTTGACCCGCGACGATGCCTTCCAGCTCATGGAGCAGCTGAAAGGCTACCAGCTCCTGACCGGCTATCGGGGTGTGCCTCCTTGTGATCGCGAGGCCCTGGCCGATATTCTGGTCACGGTTTCCGAGCTCATGGCGACCGGTCTGCTGGAGGAGATTGATCTCAATCCAGTGGCTCTGTATACCGATGGCGCCATGATCCTCGATGCCAAGATGCTGGTTCTGTAATCTTTCGCCTGGTTGGAAAATTCTTCCTTTACCCCTCATTCGACCCGTTGGGTCACCTTCGCCCTCATGGAGAAGGGATAAAAAAGATGACCTCTCCATAATCATTACGTCCAGTTTTCCTACAGTGTTCTTTTGACAGGACCGTCCGAGCTGTATTACTATTACTGATTCGCCCGGAACCGAATGAGGCGACTGTCAGGAGATTTCCCATGAAAGACACCATTGAATCGCTTTTTCCCCGAGAAGAGGAAATTCCGCAAAAATATCGTATTGCAGCACCGGTCTGCCAGAACTGTTACCTGGTAAACGGAGAATTGCGTGAATGGGTCGGGCCCCTGCAAGAGGTCCTGTCGCCAGTCTGGGTGAAAGAGGGCACGAGTTTTACCCGGAGCTTGGTAGGTCATTACCCCTTGCTTACCCGGGAAGCGGCTTGTGAGGCGCTCGAAGTTGCG
Organism: Geobacter sp.; assembly: GCA_003857395.1. Next base: position 5,171 of record RPRC01000286.1, on the reverse strand, counting down.
GTCCGCGCCTATGACAATGGCCGGGGCGCCTGGCCGACCATGTCGGTGGGCGAAAGAATCCAGTGTATCCAGCGCTTTACCCGCGCCATGCTGACCAGGCGGGAGGCGGTCGTAAGGCTTCTCATGTGGGAGATCGGCAAGTCGTTCAGTGAGGCTGAACGGGAATTCGACCGTGCCGTGAGCTATATTCGCGAAACGATAGACGCCTTGAAGGAGTTGGACCGCGTTTCCTCGCGATTTGTCATCCAGCAGGGCATCATCGGTCAGATCCGCCGGGCTCCCTTGGGGGTGGTGCTTTGCATGGGCCCTTACAATTTCCCCCTCTACGAGACCTTCACCACGCTGATACCATCGCTGGTGATGGGGAATACCCTGTTGCTGAAACCGCCCCGCTTCGGCATCCTGCTCTTTCAACCACTGCTTGAGGCTCTGAGGGACTCTTTCCCTGCAGGGGTAATCAATACGGTTTATGGTGAGGGAGAGACTGTCGTACAGCCGCTGCTGGCTTCCGGTAAAGTGGATGTTCTTGCCTTTATCGGTACGAACCGGGTGGCCGATGCCCTGCGCAGAACCCATCCCCGGCCCCATCGCCTGCGCTGCGTGCTCGGTCTGGATGCCAAAAATCCTGCCATCATCCTGCCAGACGCTGATCTGGATCTCGCGGCGAGCGAATGCATTCGCGGCAGCCTTACCTATAACGGCCAGCGCTGCACGGCCCTGAAGATCATCTTCGTCCCCCGCACGGTGGCCGAGGCCTTTCTGGAGCGAATGGTAAAGGGGATCACTGAACTGAAATGCGGCATGCCGTGGGAGGATGGGGTAACCATAACCCCGCTGCCGGAGATGGAGAAGCCCTCCTATCTTACGGGGCTTATTCGGGATGCCGAAAGCAATGGGGCGAGGGTTGTCAACCCGGGGGGAGGAACAGCGGTCAAATCATTTTTTTACCCGGCGCTGCTCTATCCGGTTTCTGCCGAGATGAGGCTTTACGGGGAGGAGCAGTTTGGTCCGGTGATACCGGTGGTGCCCTATGACGACATCTCCGAACCGATCAATTACGTGGTGAACTCCAACTACGGTCAGCAGGCAAGCATTTTCGGTCGTGACACGGATCAGTTGGCTCAGTTGGTCGATTCACTGGTGAACCAGGTTTGCCGCATCAACATCAACAGCCAATGCCAGCGTAGCCCGGACACCTTTCCCTTCAACGGCAGGAAGGATTCCGCCGAAGGGACCCAGTCGGTCTCCGATGCCTTGAGGATCTTCTCGATCCGCATTGTGGTATCTGCGCGGGAAACGGACGAAAACCGGGAGATCATTACCAATATCGTCAAGGAGCGAAAGTCCCACTTCCTGACGACGGATTTTATCCTGTAACAGGCTGCTGGGAGGCCCAATCAACCGGCATGACAAGCTCTATCCTGAACTCAGCGCCGCAATCCGTGTTCCTGACGCTTAGTTTCCCGCCCATGTTTTTTTCGATGATGTTCTTTGACATGTAGAGACCGATTCCCGATCCCCCGCTGGATTCCCGGGTCGTGAAATATAAGTCGAAGATCCTGCCGATGTTTGCATCCGGAATTCCACCGGCATTATCGGTTACGGTAACGACAGCCTTGCCGTCTTCACCAACCGCCAGTATCGAAACTTTCGGTTTTTTCACTTCCCTCTCTTTGGCAGTCTCTCGGAAATTGCCGAGGATGTTGAGGAGCACCTGGGCATACTCCTTCGGGTAACCGTACGCGGCCAGCACTGGGTCCGCATCGAGAGCAATTTCAATAGAGTCGAGTCGAAGAGCCGGACGGATGAATGTCAGGGCATTGTCGATAGCATCCTTAATGGAAAAAACAGCCATTTCCTTTTCCGGACGGTAAAAGTCACGGAAGACATTGATGGTCTGGGCCATATGATCCACCAATCCGAGAATAGTGCCCGTGGTTTCAATGAGGCTCTCTTTCGTTAGTTTTCCTGATAATGAGTCTTCCAGCAGGCTGCCGGTAATGAGTGAAAGCGCATTCAGCGGTTGTTTCCATTGATGGGCGATATGATCCAGCGTTTCGCCCAATGCCGCTTGCCTGTTCTGATGGATAAGGAGAATATCCTTGTTTCTGTTTTTTTCCACCTCTTCCTGAACTCTCATTTCCAGGGTTCTATTCAGCTCTTCCAGTTGCTGTTTTTTTAGGCTGATATTTTCCTCAGCCTGTTTGCGTGTGGCAATTTCCTGGTGGAGGTCGGCATTCAGCAGGGCGAGTTCGGACGTTCTCGTTTCCACCCTTATTTCCAAAACCTCGTTGAAGGTGCGTAACGCCTCTTCCGCCCGTTTTCGTTCCGTGATGTCCATGAACGACACAAGCCCGGCAGGCTCACCTTTAAAATCAATTCGTCCGGCGGAAACGAATAACCACTTTTCATCACCGTTTTTGGTGGTGTGCAGGCATTCATAGCGGGACGGAACCGTTTCACCCCGCTGCCTTGCCAACCCGCGCTCCCGAGCCGTTGCTTTGAAATCCTCGTGTACCCAGTCCCAGAACCTCATCTGCAGGCATTCCTGTTCCGAGTAGCCGAACAGTTCCGCAGCAGCGGCGTTGACATAGACGATCTGTTCACCTCTATAAAGGCAGATACCGGCGGGTAGTGTATCCGCCAGTACCCGAAACTTTTCCTCACTCTCCCGCAATTCCTCCTGGATTCGCGTGCGTTCGGCCAACTCCTTTTCCAGTTCCCATGTTCTTGACCTGACCTGCTTCTTGAGGGCCCTGTTCCAGATGATTATGCCGGAGATAGCCATGAGAAACGCAAGGAAAGATACCAGTATGACGGTCTGGAAGACTTTGCTGGTAAAGATCGTTTTTTGTTCCAGGGGAATCCACTTCTTGTAGATGGATTTCTTTTCAGCCGCACTTATCTGTGCCAGGCCTTTTTCCAGGATGCCGTTCAGCAACGGCCAGTCTTTGCGCGAAGCAAAGGCCATATTGTAGGTATGTCCTGACTCTCCTGCAATACGCAGGTTGGCAATTCCTTCTTTTTCGATGTAATAGGAAGCGGTTGCCAGATTTTCCACGAAAGCATCGCTGGTGCCGAAGGAAACCTTCCGCAAGCCTGTCTGCACATCAGGGACCACATCAATATGAACCTCCGGATAGTGCCGGGCGATGAATTCCTGGACGGCATATCCAGACACCACCGAAACCTTCATCCCATTGAGTTTTTCCATGGTGAGAGGATCATGAACCTTCTCACGGGCAATGATTGCCGCAGGCAATTCCAGGTAGGGGCTGGTGAACAGGGCGAAGTTGGCGCGTTGCGGGGTAGCCGTGGCGGTAAAGATGTCGATCTGCCTGTTTTTGGCCTGGCTGATGACCTCATCCCAGTTTCGCAGCCGAATGATCTTGAAACGGATGCCGAGATTTTTTTCAAGAAGGGCCAGGTAATCGGCGGTCATGCCGCTGTACTTGCCTCTGGAGTCAAAATATTCGGTGGGAGGGAAATCGGGGTCTGCTGCGAAGCGAATTTCTGGATGGTTTTTAAGCCAAGCCCTCTCATCTGCGGTAAGAGGGTCGTTGTATTTATTTGCTGAGCTCAGGATTCCAATCGTTACGGCGGTCAAAACAACAAGGATCGCAGTTGTAAAAAACCACATGCGGCGTTTCACTGTTTCGGGGGTGATTTCAGACATCTTTCACCTCACAAGGGATAAAAAAATGCAGCTTTCCGCTGACAGAAACGGGCGGGCTTAGACCGTTGGAAACGATTTGTATAATTTCATGTAGGTAGAATAACGTATCAATGCTTGTATGGCAAGAAAGAACCTGCGTGAGGTCTCAGCCAAGACTGGTGATGCATGCACCGGATGAGTTTTTCCTGGTTGTCCTTTTTCTTGAATTCTCTCCCCCTTGTCGCTATACTGGCGTGCATTTGACATTTATTCTTCTCTGGAGTTTTCATGAATATTCACGAATATCAGGCCAAGGACATCCTGCGGTCGTTCGGTGTCCCGGTTCCGCGCGGGCGGGTTGCATTGACAGCCGACCAGGTGGAGAGGGTTGCCCGGGAGATGGGCGGAAAATGTGTTGTCAAAGCCCAGATCTATGCGGGCGGCCGCGGCAAGGCTGGCGGCGTTCGCCTTGTTGGGACGCAGGAAGAAGCTCTCCTTGCGGCAAAAGATCTTTTCGGAAAAACCCTGGTAACTCCTCAGACCGGACCAGGCGGATTGATCGTTCGCCGCATCCTGGTGGAGGAGGCCGTTGAAATTGCCCGCGAGTTTTACCTGTCCATTACCCTTGACCGTCAGGCCTCCCGCTACTGCGTTATCGCCTCGGCGGAGGGCGGCATGGAGATCGAGGCTCTGGCGGAAAACTCCCCGGAAAAAATCCACATCGAAACGATCGATCCCTATTTCGGACTGCGACCCTATCAGGCCCGCAAGCTGGCACTCGACCTGGGTTTGCGGGGGCGTCTTTGCGAAGAATGCGTTACTCTCATCATGAATCTCTATCGCTGCTGCCTGGAAAAAGACTGCTCACTCCTGGAAATCAACCCGCTGGTCGTTACCGGGGCCGACTGGCTGCTGGCTATGGACGCCAAAATCAACTTTGACGATAATGCCCTGTTCCGTCATCCCGAGTACGCGGAGATGACGGATTACTCCCAGATCGACCCCCTCGAGATTACCGCTGGCGAGTTTGATCTCTCCTACATCAAGCTGAAGGGAAATATCGGCTGTATGGTCAACGGCGCCGGCTTGGCCATGGCAACCCTGGATATGCTTTCAGAGCACGGTGGGGCCCCGGCCAACTTCCTTGACGTGGGCGGCGGAGCCACCAGAGATCGGGTAGCCGAGGCGTTTAAAATCATCCTGGGCGATCCTGATGTCAAAGGCGTTTTCGTGAATATTTTCGGCGGCATCATGCGCTGCGATGTCATTGCCGAAGGAGTCATCGCCGCCGCATCCGAGGTCGGCTGCACCCTGCCGATCGTGGTCCGGATGGATGGTACGCTGGTGGAGGAGGGCAAACGCCTGCTGGACGAATCCTCTCTGAATGTCAAGTTCACCCATGATCTGGTGGAAGGGGTGGAAAGCATCGTCGGGATGGTGGGGTTGATGCAGTTATGAGTTTTTAGTTAAAACCAAAAACCAAAAACCAAAAACTATTACATCTTTTTTAACCTTG
>RPRC01000285.1 GCA_003857395.1 Geobacter sp. | reverse complement strand
TGTATTGGAAGTGAAAATTATTATCGTTATAATGGTACACAAATGGGCTGACTGTATCTAATCGTTACTGCTAGTTAGGTGTTGACCGGCGATGCCGATCTACATGGACCACCTTACCATTCACCACGCGGACGTATGGTTTAACAGGTACGATTTTCTTGCCGTCTTCAGTTTTTGCCATTGCGTTCACCTCCTTTTGGAGCAGTTTGCCTCCCCTTGTACAAGGCAATGCGGCAAAGAAGATGATGATGGTTCAAACAAAGAGGGTTGATACAGTCAGCCCACAGTCATAAAATATCATAAATTAAATTGTGTTCAAGTATTATTCCAGCAGTCCAGCTATTTCCTCTAAGCTCCAGACATGATCTGCAATCCCTGCTTCCATCGCAGGTGTGACTCTCAACGTCTTGTGAATCCTTCCAAAATTGTAATACATGAAATGAAGTGCAACCGCCGCATCAAGATTTTCCACCTTCTTTGAAAAAGCATTAGTAAGCCGAGTGAAACTTCTCATGCTCATACGTATAGTATGGTTGTTGCGCTCAACATAGCTTGTTGAAATTTGTTCTAACTCAGGTTTTCCGCTTACTGGTATAATCTTGAATTCTGTGCACTCTGCGGGGCTATACTTCCTTGCGGCCGCATCACCTGTTCCACCCTCATTCCCATACAACTTTATCAACATCGCATAATCTACTTCCCAGCCGAATGAAGCTTCAATCGCTTCCAGATAAACCTTGTGGCCATCAGTTGTTAGCTGTATTCGGTTCTTCAGTCTTGATGCTAAATCATCAATAAAGATGTAAGCCGCTGCCGCTGATCGGTTTGCTACGAGCCAGGATGGTACAAGCTTGGTATCGACACAAATGGCTGACCACGTCCAAATATCGCCGTATCCGAATACGCCTTTTAATTCTTCGGGTACGTTTTTATGCTTCGCATAGCAGAATGACCAAACTTCATCACACTGAATTCGTTGGCAATGAAGATTACGAAAAGACTTGTCTTGGTATTCCTTGTAAGCAAGACCGAGGTCAACGAGTAGCTTGGTAATCGTATTTTTGGCAACTCCAGTAATCCTTACGGTTGCCCTGATGCTCATACCTTCAACCAAACAACCGACAACTCTTGCCCTTTTATCGGTGCTGAGCTTGTTCATCGCAACCCTCCTTGCGGTTCACCATTCTCACTATGACTATCAATAAACCACATATGCATAGTCGGTCAAGCAAAAGATCAGTTTGACAATTTTCGCAAATTGCATGTTGACGTAATTGGATTGTTGTGGCATTATCTGAATCATGAATTACGAAGATTATAAAACACCAGGACAATATATTGAGGCACTACTTGAGGCTCGTGGATGGACACAGCGGGTGTTAGCCATTATCCTCGGAATAGATGAAACTGGCCTTAATAAGATTGTGTCAGCCAAAAGGCAAGTTGATGCTGGGACGGCGCTCTTATTGGGGGAAGTGTTTAGTGTTCCAGCTGAGCATTTTTTAGAACTTCAAAAACAATACGATCTCGCCAAGGCTCGCATTGTTACACGGCCCGACCCTGGCCGCGCTACGAGAGCCCATATCTTTGGTGGTTTGCCGGTCGCTGAGATGATCAAGCGTGGGTGGTTAGACGCTGATAATATCCGAAATGTACCCCAGGTAGAATCAGCTTTAGCAAAATTCTTTGGTGTTGGTTCGGTGAACGAGATAGAGATCCTCCCTCACGCTGCAAAAAAGACGGAGACCTCCACCCCGGCCACCCCTGCACAATTGGCGTGGCTTTATCGCGTTAAAGAAATTGCAAGCGAAATGATAGTTGCGAAATACTCGCCACATGCTGTACTCAATGCTTTACCTCTTCTTCATAACTTAATTTCAGCACCAGAGGAAGCCAGAAAGGTTCCGCGCATTCTGGCTGAATGTGGAATTAGGTATGTCATTGTCGAAACTCTAAGTTCAGCAAAAATTGATGGTGTTTGTTTTTGGCTGAATGATATGTCGCCCGTAATTGGCATGTCTCTACGTTATGATCGTATAGATAATTTTTGGTTTGTTCTGCGGCACGAGATTGAACATGTTGCCCGTTTACATGGGAAGCACGCGATAATGCTCGATGCTGAGCTTGAGGGTGAACGCGCCGGCACTGGAGATACGGTTTCGGAGGAAGAACGTGTAGCAAATGAAGCAGCCACGGAATTTTGTATACCAAGAAAGAAAATGGATAGTTTTATCGCTCGCAAATCACCGTTTTTCTATGAACGGGACATTATTGGATTAGCTAACGTCCTGCAAATTCATCCTGGGTTAATTGCGGGGCAACTTCAACATCGGACGGGCAGATATGACCGCTTCCGCAACCACTTAGTTAAAATAAGGCACTCAGTTACGCATGGAGCAATGGTTGACGGATGGGGAGATATTGCGCCAGTCGGATTATAAGGAGACAGTCATTGGCCACAAAGCACCAGTTAATGCAGAAACTAATTCGTCGTTACAAGGATGAAACTGGCAAAAGTGAAGTAACCATGATGGAAGTAGCTGAGTATGCAGTAAGAATGGGCATGAAGCTTCCGAATCCGGTGTCTCCAATTGATAGGTTGGCAAGGGATTTTGCGAGTGCGGCACGCGAAGAAATTCGTTATGATGGAAAAACTGGAAAGCCGTACAGAGCCAATCATGCAATTCGTCACAAGCAGGGAGATGATCAATATCATCTTTGGATCGACATTGACGAAGCGCCTAGACACCTGATCTGGAAAAGTCTTCAAATGCGTCGTGAGCAAATGGTTTGCGACGGCCTTCAACTTTCTTACGATGCAGACCATTGGAACAGTAAAAATCCATCTGAAAAGCCAATTCAGTTAGTATTGGATTTTACAGAGGACATTGAAGAACGAAAATGTGCTCCGAATGAAAAGAGGAAAGTAGCTTAATCAACCGATTTTTTCCACCTAGCCTCCGCTGCAATTTTAGCAATCTCAGACCTCTGCTCGGGAGTAAGTTTCTCGGCTCTTGCCTTGCCACCCTTTTTACCGCCCAATCGTCCCAACTCGACAGCCGCTTGATTCTTGAGCGGCTTTTCTTCTGGTTGCATATCTCCGACAGCTTCAGCGACAATGGATGCGGCCAGGGCATTTATATCCCTTGGTCTTTTTGGTGTATTTTCCATCCTTAATTGGTAGCATAAGCGCTCAAGCATTACAAGGTGGCAAAAATATTTCAAATCCAAACTGACCCACTACCTGGTGTCGAGTATGACGTATTATGTCGTATCATTATGATATGATTTCTGAAAGCGCTTTTTATGGTGAACTGATTTCCTATCTTATAGAAAAAGCAAGGCTCAAGGATCGGCCGAAAGACTAATTCCATATGAAGGTGGGTTAGATATAATGAAGAACAATCGAAGCAAAGTTTCCCCTCTGAGGATCGACGCGGTCGCTGTTCCCGGTACTGGTGGACTCATCGGCATGACAATCTGCCCCGGTAAGGATGAATATGCTGGACTCGGTATCCCTGCCGGGCCATGGAAACGGGATCTGTACCTGGATCTCCAGGTTATCTGTGACTGGAAGGCTCAGGCGCTGGTAACCCTTATCGAGGAATTCGAGTTCGAGCTGCTTTCCGTTCCTGAACTGCCGGAGAAGACGCGAGCCTTTGGCATTCGTTGGTTTCACCTCCCGATTGTTGAAGTCTGGGTTCCGGACAGGGTGTTTGAAGAAGAGTGGGTGGTTGTAGGGGAGGAGTTGCGGCAGATCCTTCGGGAGGATGGCAGGATTGTGCTCCACTGTCGGGGAGGGCTTGGCCGGACCGGGACCATTGCTGCACGGCTACTTGTTGAGTTCGGCATGGATCCGCGTGAGGCTATTCGGCGGGTACGGGCCGCCCGGATGGGAGCGATTCAGACGAGGGAGCAGGAGGACTATGTGTTGAGGTGTAGATCGTGATTGACTAGGATGTGGTTGTTACTTCATCGGTTGACTTCTCGTAGGTGTTGTAGGCGATGAGAATCTGGCTATTTCCCGCTGGTAGTCTGCCAAGATGGATTTTCACGGAGTGTCCGCCTGGCGGTCAATCATTCCGAAGATTCCGATTCCACTGGTTCCATCACCGGGAATATTCTTGGGGCATTGCTGGGTAATTGGGCGATGCCGTGGGAGTGGCTAGAGAGGGTGGAGATGCAGTAGGTTGCTGAGGGGATGGGGGAGGGATTGTTTGCCGTTCATACTAATATGGAGGAATATATTTAGCACGATTTTTCTGGCATACCCATTAGGTGTGCACGTAACTAACAACCAAAGCGTAACACTCACTTTAATGAAGAGGCTTTACGGTAGCTATTTCGGCCATTTTTTGGTATAAAGTCCAATTTGTTCCCCAGATAATCCATGAGAAATAGAGATAAAATCAAGAAACTGAAACCATTGAATTATAAGAAACCACCTCTGAATTGATGGTGGGGGTAAGCTCAATTTCCCAGACCATTTACTCGACTAACCCGGACTTCCATTATGCTCCATAGCCTTATCAAACAACAGAAAACGAATTGGTTATTAACGAAGGACTGTCCTGTCCGCACAGTGATTGACTACATCCACCAAAAAGGTGAACTGCGCGACGCCCAAGTCGAGGCAATCGAAACCTGGTTGTTCCTCAAGGTTGCTGGGGGGAACAAGCCTTTATGGCAACTCTTTTCGGAAGGCTTTTTCAATTCCGACTCCGATCTATCCAAACTTCATATTAGCCAGGATGCTCGTGATGCTTTGCAAGTAAACCCGGCGCTTCAGGGGCTGTACGAGTTCGCTTGTCAGAAGAACGGTGGGGTAAAAAACCTGCTTCCTGAGCTGGCAAAACTGATCATCGAACACCCGTCTGATGTCGAGGCAGAGGCAGTATTCAAACAGATTTTTTACAATGCGGCCTACACTGATTATCTGTTCAGCCTGCCAATGGGAGCAGGTAAGACATTTCTCATGGCTTCGCTTATGTATCTAGATCTTTATTTTGCCGGACTTGAGCCAGGCAATCCGGTTTTTGCCCGGAATTTCATTATCCTGGTGCCGTCCGGCTTGAAGTCATCCATCATCCCCAGCCTAAAAACCATTGAAAAGTTTGATCCTTCCTGGGTGCTTCCCGAACCGGCAGCTTCTGCACTCAAAAAGCAAATATCCTTTGAGGTGCTGGATCAGTCCAAATCAGCCAAGAAGAGCAACCGTGCCCGCAATCCAAATGCCCAGAAGATTGCCCGTCACCAGCCATTTGAAGATCTGTCCGGCCTTATTATGGTGGTAAATGCTGAAAAAGTGATCCTCGACCGTCTTGTCTTAGGCGACCAACTGCAATTGATTGAACATACTGACGACGAGAAAGACCGCCAAGCAAATGAACTACGTAACCTGATTGGCAAAATTCCGAATCTCTCCATCCATATCGATGAGGTTCATCACGCTGCCACCGACGATATCAAACTTCGCCAGGTGGTTAATCGCTGGAGCACCAACGGCACACTCAATAGCGTTATCGGATATTCCGGCACACCGTATCTTTCGAATGCCGACTCAATTTCCATTGGCGCGGATCTTACGCTCAAATTCTCGCAAATTACCAATACGGTTTACTACTATCCTCTTGTACAAGCCATACAGGGCTTCCTCAAAAAACCACGCGTTGAGATCGCCGTTAATCTTGAACCACTGGCAATTATTGAGAAAGGGGTGCGCGACTTTCACGCCTCTTACCGAAACACAGTATATGGCAATGGCACATGCGCCAAGCTTGCGATTTACTGTGGCAGCATTACACGCCTGGAAGAAGAGGTACTGCCGCTCGTTGGCAAGCTTATTCAGGAACTGGGCGGCAATCCGTCTACTGACATTTTGAAGTACCATCGGGGCAACAAAGAATACAAACTTCCGAAAGAGAATGAACTTGCTTTCAACTCCCTTGATCTTCCCCATTCGCGAGTACGGATTATCTTGCTGGTCCAAGTCGGCAAGGAGGGCTGGGACTGCCGCTCGCTTACCGGTGTTATCCTGGCCCAAAGGGGTGATAGTCCCACCAACATGGTGTTGCAGACATCCTGTCGATGCCTTCGTCAAGTCGATAAAGGTACACAGGAAAGTGCCGTCATCTGGCTGAACGACTTCAATGCCAAGACTCTTAATGCACAACTGAAGGAAGAACAGCAAACGAGCATCGCTGAGATCAATAATCTTGGGAAGGCTGGAACCTCTTCGCAGGTTGAGCGTTTTTCACGCGTTGAACACCTGAAATTGCCAATGATTGAATTCCGTCAGCTGAGGGTTGAATACGAAGATGTGACCATAGAAGATGATCCGAATACCGGGACAAAGCTTGACGCAGCGTGCAAGGACAAGACTTTGTATAATCCTGCGGTTATCACCCGTTGCGGCCTTAATCCTGATGATCCGGGCATAAAAACATTTATCGAAAGCATGGGGAGTGAGCCGGCAACGTTCCGGCAGTGGCTTAGCCTCATAGCCAAAGAGAGTTTCAATACACTGACCATTGCTGATTTAATGCCATTCCAAGCAGCTTTGCAGGGCATTTTCACTCTGGTCACCTTTGAACAAGACGGAGCAACTTATTTCAACGAGCTGTATGACCAGTATTCTGTCCGCACTGCAATCCGTTTGGCCTTTCACAAGAAGCGGGAGCTATTGACCAAAAATGAAGTTGTTCCCGAACATGCCAACCTCCTGGTGGTGGGAAAACTGGAGCCGGTGGATAAACACGACAAGCTGTATCCCGGCGAGGCAGCCGTCACCCAGATACGTGGTTTTGATGAATCTGGAAAAAACCCGGAAACAGCCATGGAGGAAATACGTGCAACGCTGCGGGCGCAAGGGCTGGGTGCAATGGCTGATACGCTAACGGTTGCTCCTGAGGTGCATGGCAAGGATGGGACATTCCAC
>RPRC01000284.1 GCA_003857395.1 Geobacter sp. | reverse complement strand
TCTCGCGACTGATACGGTCCGGGAGCATGGCCGAAGAAAAGGTGATCCGCTGCCTTTCCGGATAGAATCTGAGTGGCAGCGAGTCGAGCATCGGGCGGAACGCGGACAGCGCCCGACGCAGCGGGGTGGGCGGACCGGTCACGAATGGGTCGTCACCACCTTTTTCCTGGACAAGCATCCGCGAATCTATACCGATGCTGCGAAGGCCCGTGTTCAGACGACGGGCCGCGACCGCCGCGCCTCCTCGGACATCGAATGTGTTGAGTATCACTATCTTCACTTGAGCCAGAACCTTTCAATATTTCGTGCGAACGTCTGACGGTTCCGGTAGCGCTGCCTGGCCGATTCCAACCAGAGGTTGAGCAGCAGCGCAGCCATCAGCTGCTTCTTTTCGTTCTTCTACCTTTTGCCAGAGCGGAACGGATGATTCTGTCCAGTTCAACCGCCCGGTTTTCAAAGGTATGTTCCGAGAGCGTTCTGCGCATTCCGGCCGAGGCTATTGCTTCACGCTCCCGCGGATGAGCAACCAGCCAGTTTATTTTTTCCACACATTCGGCGGCATTCCGGTAGGTTACTACTTCCACGTCCGGGGTGAAAAGCTCAGGGATATTATCCCTCCAGTCTGTCACTAGACAGGTGCCAGTGCCGGTAGTCTCGAAGAGTCGCATGTTGGAGGCAAAAAGAGGCGAAGAATCTGCATGGATATTGAGGGTTACACACGAGTCTCGAATTACCTGATACATTTCGATGCCGAAGGCTGCTGGTCGGAGAAAGGGTCGCAACCTGCTGCTCACCGGCTTTACGGGAGCAGCTTCCCAACTAAGGGTCTGGCCCAGAAGAGGCAGGGCTGCAACCCATGATTCAGGAAGACCTGTTTTCCGCAGGCCATGAGCAAGCCGGTACACAGCAGACTTGGCGGAAGCTCGGACATCGTCACGAATGGTAAAACCCGCACTAGGTGAAAATATCGAGAGACCTGTTTCTTTGGCAATGGCCAGGAGGAACTCCTCGCGCTGTCTGTGTACCCCGCCGCTCCTCACTACCTGACCGATAAATGATGCATCGACTGACTTCGGTCGGTTAATGAGTCTGCCGGAAACCCTTGGATCGAACCCGTGGTGAAGATGTGCCGCTGTATGCCCTGCTTTCTCCATGGATGCAACAGCTTCGGGGGCACAGGAAAGGACCAGGTCCAGGTGTTTCCATACACCTGTCCGGGGTATGGCGCTTCCGACTGAACCAAAAACCAGGCAGATCGACGGTACGGCGTCAAGAATCTGCAGGAGTAATTCTTCGTCCGTATCGCTATACCATAATATTTCTGGCTGGAACTGCCGCACTTGTTTCACGGCAATTGTTCTCAGGTCTGTCTCGAGTCCTGCTAGCCCGTTTTCCCTGGCCCATGCCAGTTGAAGCGGGGTGGCGTTCCGGGTCAGTTCCTGCATTCTGTAGCCGAGTGGCTCCATAGCCATGGACCAGAAGTCGGCCAAACCGAATGCGTCTCGGTCCAAGGCCGCTTTCTGCTCCCCGTAGGGCATTGCGGCCACTTTTGGATTTTGCCGATAAAACATCTCAAGGTATGAGGTGTATGCAGATGAAATCTTAGTAATTTTCATAAATGTACTCGTGGTCAGCACTCATATGCCGAGGCAGTTTTGGTCTCGGTAAAAGAATGTCGTTTCCGTCTTGTCAATGCAACCCGGGGCATATCCGACGAACTCGATCTTCCGGAAACCGTGGCTGAAGAGGAAATCATAACCTTGCTGATATTCCGCACGGTCGCTGTTGTCCCAAATGATAACCCCGTCTGCTGTCAGGGCGTCCAGAGAGTGGAAGGCACACCTGACACGCTCACGGCCATCAATAACAACCAGGTGGAAACGGTTCCGGTAGGTGCCGACAGCCCTTGAGTAGGCTTCGCCTTCTGTAAGTGGAATATGGTGAAGATCGACGTTTTGTGGCGCGCGGGATGCAACTATCCCGAACCAGTCTCTGTCATGTTCTATCGACACCACTTCCTTGACACGCGGGGCCCACCAGAGGGTACTCGCGCCGCAACCGTACTCAAACACTGACATCTCGCTGTTCACGCGCCTGGCCAGAAATTCGATGGCAGGGTAGGTAATCCATGGGAGCGGGTCGCCAGCGGCATCCACCGGCGCCTTTTCCCTGAAGCTTCTGAACCAGCCGTCCTCACTGAGGGGCCCCGCTTGGCGCAGGAGAAAGAGCGAATAAAGGTTTGTCATTTTCAATAATGCAATAATGGGCGGTTTAACGATTTTTTTTATCACCATATCCTCGGATAGATCATGGCACGAGTCAGCATCCAGCCGGTCTTGCGGAGCGGTGGAAAGAGAAAACAGGCGCCATGGGAAGCGAACCAGTACGCTACGAAGGAGGCTATCACTGCCCCCATCCCGCCGTAGCGAGGGATCAGGAGAAGGTTCAGGACCACATTTAACACACATCCGAGTGACACGGTCAGGAAGTGTAGTCGGGTCCAGTTCATGGCGGTCAGGAACGAACTGCGGGCCACCCCAAGATTCGTGAACATACCTGCCCAGATTAGCACTGCCAGCATTGGACCAGCCTTCTCATAGGCTGATCCGAACAGAATGTTTACCACTGGCCCGGCGACGAAGGTTACGGGAAGTGCCACTGCGTATGCCAGGAATGCCATGAAATTGTAAAGTTTCTGCAGCTGCCCGTAAAACGGTTCGTCACCAATGGCCCTGGCCTCCACGATTCCTGGGAAGACGGAGGAAACAATTGCTGTGGGGATAAAATACCAGACCTCGGCCAGCCGAACCGCAGCCGAATAGACACCGACCTCCTGGTTTCCAGATATCTGCCCGATCATCACCTGGTCGATCCGCATGTAGATCATGATCACAACTCCAGACAGGATCAATGGCCAACTGTCCTGCAGCAGTTCCCGTGCGAGCGGGAGCCGCGCTCTCCAAATAGTGATGAAGCCGCCGGTTGCCCGGTAGGCAAGCAGCAAACCGACGGAGCCCATGGCAATCTCAGCCAGTCCTGCCATTGCAAAGGCCATGAGAGGTGCCTTTACCAGGATCAGTACAACCTTGAGAATTGCTGCCAGGAGAAAAGCCCCATTTTTCGCGTACACGGTGTATTTCGATCGGACCTGGGACTGGAACCAGAAATCAATAGGGTCAATGGCCTGGAAAATTGTACCGGCGATTGCAATTCCCACCAGCCAGTGGGCCAGAGTGTCGGCGGGACGTATCAGTTGAACCGCTATCATGGCCAGTGTTATGCTCAATGACCCGCCGGTTAGTTTGAGCAACAGGGCCGTGCCGAGGATCTCGTTCCTTTCATCAGGCCGACGTACCAGATTGCGTACCACAATGCCGTCGAGGCCGAGGGATGCGATGGCGGTGAATAATGCTGCAAAAGCTCCTGCAAAACTAAGGAGGCCAAACCGGTCAGGGCCTAAATAGCGTGCGACCCATACTCCAACGAGGAGCCCCATGCCCATCCGTATCAGCTTGTCGGCAAATAGCCAGCCGGTGTTGGCGATAATGCGGTGGAGATGATGACGTCCTTCGAGCCTCTGCTTCACAAAAAGGGGAAGATATCGCTTCCATGCAGCCGCCATTCAGGCGAGAACCTTTTCAATTTTTGCGGCCGCCTTCAGATTTTGCCGGTACCATTCGTATGCGGAGCGTATACCGTCCTTGAGGCCCGTCCGGTGTTTCCAGCCGAGGGCATGAAGCTTCGAGACGTCGCACAGCTTGCGGGGCGTGCCGTCAGGTTTCGTGGTGTCAAAGAGCAACTCGCCTTCGTACCCGACTACTTCTTTAACCAGAAGCGCCAGTTCGCGGATCGTAACCTCTTCACCGGAACCGATGTTGATCAATGCCGGGGCTGGAGAATGGGGACTGGTCGCCAGGAGAGCGTCGAACTTTTTCTCGGCAAGGGTCATGAGGAACAGACAGGCATCGGCCAGGTCGTCCACGTGAAGAAACTCGCGATAGGGCGTGCCGGTTCCCCAGACCGTCACCGTATCTGTCCCCGTACATTTGGCCTCATGGAATTTTCTGATCAGCGCCGGCAGCACATGGGACTTTTCCAAATCAAAGTTGTCGCCCGGACCGTAGAGGTTGGTTGGCATGGCGGCGAGGTAACGGGTGCCGTACTGGCGATTGTAGGCCCGGCACATGGTGATCCCGGCAATCTTGGCCACCGCATAGGCATCGTTGGTCGGTTCCAGCGGACCGGTGAGGAGGTATTCCTCTTTCAGGGGCTGGGGTGCAAGTTTTGGATAAATGCAACTGCTGCCGAGAAAGAGCAGTCGTTTCACTCCGGACAGGTAGGCCTGGTGGATGACGTTGCTTTGGATCATCAGGTTGTTGTAGATGAATTCCGCGGGGTATGACTCGTTCGCCACGATCCCGCCCACCTTCGCGGCGGCAAGGAAAACGAATTCCGGTTTCTCCTCCGCGAAGAATTCAGCAACGGCAGCAGTGTTTTTCAGGTCAAGCTCTTTACTGGTGCGGAGAACGAGGTTCGTGTACCCCTCCGCCCGGAGCCTGCGGACTATCGCGGAGCCAACGAGCCCGCGGTGTCCGGCAACGTAGATTTTTGCTTTTTTATCCATTTGACCTTTTCTCTCTTTCGGCAAGCTCCAAGTCAGAATCGGTCATCATGGCAACCAACCCGTCCAGATCGGTTTTTGGCCTCCAGCCCATCTTTGTCTGGGCCTTGGTGGAGTCGCCCAGCAGCAGTTCGACTTCGGCAGGGCGGAAATATTTGGTGTCCACTTCGATAACGATCTTGCCGCTCTTTGTGTCGAGCCCTTTTTCGTGAACCCCTTCACCCTGCCATTCCAAGGGCATGTCGAGCCGGGCAAAGACCTTTTCGGCAAATTCACGGACAGAGCGGGTCTCTCCGGTAGCCACCACGTAATCGTCCGGTTCGTCCTGCTGAAGCATCAGCCACATGGCCTCAACATAATCACCGGCAAACCCCCAATCGCGTTTGGCGTCCAGATTTCCCAGGTAGAGGCAGGACTGAAGTCCCAGTTTTATCCGAGCAGCGGCACGGGTGATCTTCCGTGTAACGAAGGTCTCCCCTCGTCGAGGAGATTCATGGTTGAACAGGATGCCGTTGCAGGCGAACATGCCATAACTCTCCCGGTAATTTACGGTAATGTAATAGGAGTAAGCCTTAGCGCAGGCATAGGGTGATCGTGGGTAAAAAGGCGTGGTTTCTTTTTGGGGTGTTTCCACTACCTTTCCATACAGCTCTGAAGAGGATGCCTGGTAGAACCGGGTGTTAAGGCCTGTTTCGCGAATTCCTTCGAGGATCCGCACTGCTCCCAACGCATCCACTTCGCCGGTGTATTCGGGAATGTCGAAGGAGACCTTGACATGACTTTGAGCGCCCAGGTTGTAAATTTCGTCTGGCCGCACGTCCCGTATTACCTTGTTCAGTGAACTGGCGTCATTTAAGTCGCCGTAGTGCAGAAACATCCGGACACCCGTTTCATGGGGATCCTGGTAGATATGGTCAATTCTGCCGGTATTGAAAGAAGACGAGCGGCGGATGATGCCGTGGACTTCGTAGCCCTTTTTCAATAGAAGCTCCGCCAGGTACGATCCGTCCTGGCCGGTGATACCGGTGATTAACGCTTTTTTCATAGATCCTCCGAAATGTATGTATTGAATGGTCGGCCGCTTCCGGTCCGGAAAATTATGCCTCTCTTGATGCCGCTGCGCAGCAGTTCTGCCTCAAGATCATCTCCCCTTTTCATTGATGTAATGATGATGGGCAGATTGGTAATTCCACTGGTGACGAGCGGAGAAATTATCTTTTCGAAAAAGTTTTCACCGGCATGCTGGTTGTCCATCACTTCGACCAGTTCCAAACCAATTTCCCGAAGAGAAAGATAGGCGATCTCCGCGGTCTCATCAACACCGCAGAAGGAAACTCGCTTGATTCCCGAGGTGTGGAGCGAACGAAAGAGTTCCAGGTAGTCCTGACGGGCTATCTGGTAAAGATTGGTGAAATAGCTGAGATGCTGGTAGGCAAGACGGCTCTTTTCGGCAAGCCCCTGGGGAGTGAGCAGGTAGCCGTAGCGGTTTTTAGGGAACGACCTGATCCGTACATAGCCCTTGGCAATCAGGTTTTTCAGGTAGGAGTTGACCAGGCCGAGGGCAATGCCGAGGCGGCTTGCCAATTCGCGCTGGGATAGCGTCTCTTCCTGCTCAATTTCGCTCAAGAGGAGAAAGGAACGGTGGGTATCCATTGACTTTTTTCCGACATCGTTCATTTTGTGAACATTACAACAGCTTGGACGAGAGGGCAATAGAATTATTGCCTGAAATGAAGAATTAATCGAGAAGGGTTGTATCTCCAGAGGGGGAGGTGCAGGGAAACAAGAAAAGGCCGGTTTTGCCGGCCTTTTCTTGTTTCTTCGTAGTGGGAAGGAGAGGGTGGCGGACGCCCGGGCAGACGTCCACCGGTTGGAAACGCTTCACAAAAGAATGGGAATGGAGGCGTTTCCTGGGAAAATTTTTCTTGGAACTAGAAGTTCCAGAATTCATCAATTTCCGCGTCGCTGAAATCCCAAACGGCATCGTGTGGTGGAACCTGCTCTTCGAAGAACTCGGGCAGACGGTCCTGCTTGTTGCTGATACCGGCGGCAAGATTGAATTCGTGTTCGGTTTTGAGAATATATTTGCCGAATTCCACGACTCCTTCAGCGGTCAGATTTGTCCCGTAACGGGCATTGATCATTTCATAGATGGCCGTGAAGCACTCGGGAATGTCGAGGGCCGGGAAGGCAACGAAAATACAGAGGCCGCAGCTGTCAACGGCGGCAGTAGCAATTTGCAGATTTCTGGAGAGTTCCACCTGGCCGGCTTTTGACAGCGGATCAACAAAACCGCCAACCTTGAGGATATTTGTGGCGATGGTATAGCCAGCGGTATGGTCGGCTCCCATGGTC
>RPRC01000283.1 GCA_003857395.1 Geobacter sp. | reverse complement strand
TACAACTTTGACATCTCGCATAAAATAGAATTTGACCTCTGGCCCTGCTCCTTGCCAATGGTGTTTTCATCAGCGTACTGACCGGGGCTCTGCACAGAATGCGGCGGCGTTCCGAAAATCTGACCGTCAAATGTCTCGCGTCCAACGAGCGGCTTGAAGAGGATATGCTTGAACGAAACCGTGTTGAGGCTGTATTGCGTGAGCGCGAAAACAGACTGCTGAGCATCTTTCTCGCCGCACCGGTCGGCATCGGGATGGTGGTTGATCGTCACCTGACGGATGTGAACGACACTCTTTGCAGGATGACCGGCTATGATCGCTCAGAGATGCTGGGAAATTCTGCTCGAATGTTGTATGGGTGCGACGAAGATTTTGATTTCGTCGGAAGAGAGAAGTACCGCCAGATCGCCGAAAAGGTTACCGGAACGGTGGAAACACACTGGCGTCGCAAAGACGGGGAAACTATCCACATCATCCTGAGTTCTACTGCCTTGGACAGGGATGATCTCTCGAAAGGCGTTACCTTTACGGCACTGGACATCACGGACCGCAAGCGGATGGAAGATCAATTGCGCAACTCGCTGAAAGATAAGGAAATACTGTTGAGCGAGCTACACCATCGGGTAAAAAATAATCTGCAGGTAATCTTCTCCCTGATTGCCTGGCAGTCAGAATATATCAAGGATACAGAATCACTTGAACTCCTCAGGGACTGTCAGAACCGAATTCAGTCCATGGCACTTGTCCATGAAGAGCTGTACCGCGCAAAGGATTTTGCAAACCTTGATTTTGCCGAGTATATAAAGAGATTGGTCGGTTCTCTGCATCAATCCTATAGGGTCCATGAGGGGAAAATAGTATTTACCATCAATGCCAGGAATATTGCCCTTGAGATAGATCAGGCGATCCCGTGTGGAATGATTATCAATGAACTGGTTTCAAATGCGATCAAGCATGCCTTCCCGGATGGTCGTTGCGGAACAATCTGTGTGGAGGTGATGGAATGTGGTGAGCAGCAGGTTCTGATTGCCGTTGCGGATAATGGCGTTGGTCTGCCGTCAACCCTTGATCACCGCAGCACTGACACCCTGGGTCTACAGCTTGTCTGCCTGCTGGCGGAGCAGTTACACGGAAATGGTGATTTTCTGCGGGGAAATGGCACCAGGTTTGAGTTTGTGTTTCAGAAAAACACAAAGGAGTCCACACTTCCGGCCAGTCCCGGAGAGGCGTAGCCTGGCTTTTCTTGCCACCATCGCCACAATAAAAGGATCAGGAAGATACCCATCACCACGGCAAGGTTCAGGTAGGCAAGGAAACAAAAGATCTTTGCGGAAGTCATCCTGCTGCTTTTTCTTGCGAAGTCGCGGGGCAATGACGAGAATGACAAACAGTACAGACTGATAAAAGCCCGCCATGGCGGGCTTTTATCGTTGTATGTCAGCTGGATTGTAAAAACCCATTGCAAGGTCTGATGCCCAAGGTGTTAACGGTGCATGCTTAATGACTGACAGCTGCGATGGGCCGCCAGATAGCGGGCGTCTTCGCCGTAATTGGTCGGATAGACCTGGGGTACCGGCTGGTGATTCAGCGCATCATCGACATTGACAAAGGTGAACAGGCAGGAATTCGACAGGGCTTTGCTGGTACGGTCGCGGCTGATCCGCTCGATGTTGGCTTCGACGCAGATAAGGCTGCCGTTGGAATAGACGACGCGTGTGGTGTAGTGAAGGATGTCCCCCATGCGCACCGGGTGGAAAAAATTGATCCGGTTGACTGCCGCGGGCATCGGGCGGTTGGGTGCCACCTTCTCGCAACAGATGGAAGACAGCTCGTAGGCGCGGCGAATGAGATATCCGCCGAATATTTTTTTGGGAACGTTTTCCTGCTCCGGGTACATCCGCTCCCAGGCATCGGCAGTCAGGTTGCCTGCCAGCAGGCCCTTGAAACCGGGCTCATCCTGGGCCGCATGCAGACCGGTGAGCATTTCGAACTCCTCCCGGCTCGGCGGTTCTCGCAGCAATGCCTGCTGCAGCTTGTATTCTTCCCTTCGTTTCAGAGCTTTTGCCGCCCGCTGTTGCTCGATTTCTTCCGTGTACTCCAGGCCTGGCAGGACCACGCTGGTTGCATCCTCTCCCACGCCCGAGCGGGCTACCATGGTGAAATAGCAGGATGCGATATGTTTTACCGGGTTGCCGGGTTGCTCGACCCGTATGCCGATTTCAAGAGAGGAGCGGCCCACATGATTGATTCGCGCGTTAAAATGAACATCCCTCGTCATGTCCGTAACATGACGGATCGCGATATTGTCAATGGCTGCGGTCACCACCCTGGCCTCGGGAAAGAACTGGTTGACATAGCTGAGGGCGGCCTCTTCCGCTACCTTGTCGAGAACCTCCAGCAGTAACCCGAAGCGCATATTGGCCTGGATCGGCTCGTCGAGGATCATGAAGCGTCGCCGTAATGCCTCATCGCTGGTAATGGGAAGTATCTTGGTGAATGACGTGTCGACTGGCCTGATCATGGTGATTTTCTCCTGACTTCAGATGTGCTCAGAATAAACAGCATACAGCATATTTTAGCCGAAACCACTATACGTGTGGCAGTTATTTTGTCGATTGTTTGCTCCTGCAGGTTGCTGGTGTCCGCCTAGATGGTTTCATCTTCACTAAGGAATGGACGGATTTGGTCAAGAACGGTACAATGGAACCCGATTGGCAGGCTGTGCCGCCCACTGAAGGTACTTTCCACTCAATGTTCCAGGTGATCATGAAAATACTCATTGCGGATGATGATCAGACGACACGCCGAATCCTTTTGGCAGTATTGAAAAAAGCGGGCTTTGAGGTTGTGATTTGCTGTGACGGCTGTGAGGCCTTGCAGGCCCTTCAGTCTGAAGGCCCACCAATGCTGGCGATTCTCGACTGGATGATGCCCGGTATGGACGGGGTTGATATTTGTCGCACACTGCGTACGTCCGAAGCTGCAGTGCAACCGTACCTTATCCTTCTTACCTGTAAAGGCTTTCAGGAGGATGTGGTTTCGGGACTGGAATCCGGTGCCGACGACTATATTGTAAAGCCGTTCAGTGCCGATGAACTGCTTGCCCGTATCAAGGTCGGGCAGCGGGTGCTCGGCTTGCAGTCTGCGCTTGCCGCTCGTGTGGAAGAGCTGACCAAAAGCAACCAGAGTCTTGCGGAGGCGCAAGCCATCGCCCAGCTTGGCCAGCAGCAGCTTCTTCAGGCAGAAAAAATGGCGGCCCTTGGTTTCCTGCTGGCCGGTATAGCCCATGAAATAAATAACCCCAATGGCCTTATTCTGTTAAATTTTCCCGTACTGATGGAGGCCTTCCGGGATGCGGAACCGATCCTGGAAAAGCACTATCATGACCATGGAGACTTTTCGTTCGCGGGGCTTCCCTATTCGAAAATGCGGGAAGAACTCCCGGAAATGTTTGATGACTTGCTGGAAAGTGCCCGGCGCATAAAACGGATTGTCGATGACCTGAAGAATTTCACCCGTCGGGATGATGCAAGCTTTGAGGAGACCCTCGACCTTAACGAGCTGGTGCAGACTTCCCTGCGTCTCATGGGAACCATGCTGCGGGATTCGACAGAGAACTTTTCGGCCCAGTATGCGGATGCCTTGCCGAAAATTAAAGGAAATGGTCAACGAATTGAGCAAGTTGTCGTGAATCTGCTGATGAATGCCTGCCAGGCTCTTGAGGACAAATCCCAACGAATTACCGTGCAGACTTCCTTTGATGAACAGAAAGGGATGGTTGAATTTCTCGTGAAAGACGAAGGGGTTGGAATCCTGCCTGAGCATGTTCTCCATCTTACTTCGCCGTTTTTTACCACGAAAAGGGAAAAGGGCGGAACCGGACTAGGTCTTTCTCTCTCGGAGCGAATCGTTACCGGTCATGGCGGAACTCTCACTTTTGCCTCTGAGCAGGGAAAAGGTACGACAGTCAGAGTGGCTCTGCCCGCGCAGAAGGAGAGGTAACGGGCATGCAACAAGCTTTGTATCCTTCTTACAAGATAGTTCTTGTCGATGATGAAGCCCCTTGGCTGCGCAGCCTGGGCATCATTCTGGAAAGATCCGCTGGAATCAACAATATTGTCAAGTGTACGGACAGCCGGCAGGTCATGGACATTCTGGCAACCCGGAAGGTCGGCATCGTGCTGCTGGATCTCACCATGCCTCATCTTTCCGGCGAAGAATTGCTGGCGATGATTACCGAAGAGTATCCTGACATCCCGGTTATCATTCTGAGCGGCATGAACCAGTTGTCGACCGCAATCAAGTGCATGAAGCTGGGAGCTTTTGATTATTTCGTCAAAACCGATGAGGAAGACCGGCTCGTCAAGGGAGTACTGCGCTCTATAAAAATGCTCGATCTCCAGCGGGAAAATATCGAGATGAGCAATCAGTTCCTCAGCGACACCTTGCATTGTCCGGAAGCATTCCGGGAGATTGTAACGAACGATCCGGCGATGCTGGCAATCTTTAAATATCTGGAACTAGTCACCAAAAGCAACCAGCCGATCCTGGTCACCGGTGAGAGCGGGGTAGGCAAGGAATTGTTCGCCCGGGCGATTCATGTCTGCAGCAAATGCATTGGCCCCATGGTCTCCGTAAACGTGGCCGGATTGGATGATGCCATCTTTGCCGACACACTGTTCGGCCATCTCAGGGGGGCGTTTACCGGCGCCAGCGAGGCCAGAAAAGGATTGGTGGAAAATGCCTCCGGTGGCACCTTGTTCCTCGATGAAATAGGCGATTTGAGTCAGGTTTCCCAGCTGAAATTATTGCGCCTGCTGCAGGAAGGGGAATATATCCCCCTGGGAAGCGACCGGCCCAAGCGGCTGGAGGCGCGCATCGTTGTGGCGACAAACCAGGACCTGCTGGCAAAGCAGGCCTCGGGAGCTTTTCGCAAGGACTTGTATTATCGGTTGAATATTCACCATGTCTGCATTCCTCCCTTGCGGGATCGCAAAGATGATCTGCCGATGCTGGTCGACCATTTTCTGAACGAGGTAGTACAGCTGCTTCAGGTCAGGAAACCGGGAGTGTCCCGGGAAATTTATCTGCGTCTCGCTAATTATGCCTTTCCTGGAAATGTACGTGAATTGAAATCGATGATTTTTGATGCTGCAAGCTCCAGCAAGTCAAAGATGTTGCCTGTTACTGCTTTTGAAAAGGTGCTTGGCCAATCGGGGAAAAATCTGCTCAGTGCTGGTAACAGGTCTGGCGGTCAGCACAACTTTTTTGAGTCGTGCAAGCACCTTCCCACCATACAAGAGGCGATAGAAAGTCTTGTTTCAGAGGCGCTGGTGCGTGCCGAAAACAATCAGACACTTGCCGCCAGAATACTGGGAATTTCTCAGCCTGCCTTGAGTAAGCGTCTGAAACAACGCCAGAAAATGACGAAATAATGCCAACTCTCTCTTCAGGCCGACAAGTATAATATTCATTATTGCTATAATGATAGTTATAGCCCTCTTCTTTCAGTCGATTTCTCCCATTGTTGCAAATTCGAGCCGGCAAGCTATAACATATGTTATGGTTGCTCCCCTGCGGTGTATAACCATGCAGGGTGCATTACCTGTAGTATCGATAGTTGGTTTTCATCCGGAAACATCAAAATAGTGCTGACCCCCGTTGGGCTGGGGCTTTCTCGGAGTCTCTCGTACGGCTTCATGGCACAACAGCGACAGCAAGGAAAGCGCCTGATTCCGGCAGGTTGCCCGATCAGTGCTCGGGTGGCGACCGATTACGAGAGGCTTCGGGGAAGTTCCAGCCCAGCCCCTGTTGAGACTTTCCGGAGGAAAACTAGTTAGACGAAGTATGCCGGTTGGCCTCAAACTTGCTCAGATGGTAACCGGACGGTACAACACCTGGCCTGGATCAGCGGTGGAGCATGATCCAAATCCCTACCATAGTAAGGAAAGACACGTTGACACCTATGAAAAGACGAGTTCTTAAAATTGATAAATTGCCCACGGTCAGGCGCCTTCCTGCGTATCTTGCGATTTTGCGGGAGCTTTTTTTAAAGGGAGAGCAGTTTGTTTCATCTTCCTACCTTGCGGAGAGGTTGGAAATCGAACCGATTCTGGTCCGAAAGGACCTCGAGTTGACACGAATCAACGGTACTCCCCGCATCGGCTACTGCGTAGGAGACCTTATCAAGGGTGTCGAGGATTTTCTCGGTTTGGGAGAAACCCTTGATGCTTTCCTTGTTGGTGTCGGGCAATTCGGCACCTCGATTCTTTACAACCAGGAGTTGACGAATCTGGGACTGAAAATCGTCGCTGCTTTTGACAAAGAGCCGCTCAAGGCAAAGGCACTGGTACATGAGCTGCCTGTATTCGATATGGCACGACTTGCAGAACTGTCGAAGAGAATTCATGTCGGACTGGCAATTCTCTGTGTCCCGCCGGAAGATGCCCAAGAGGTTACGGATATCATAGTTGCCTCGGGTATCAAGGGCATTTGGAACTTTACCTCGACAAATCTTGTCGTTCCCGAAGATGTGATTGCCCAGAAGGAAGATCTGGCCTCCGGATTAGCGGTGCTTTCCGTGAAGTTGAACCGAATTCAACCAGACTGTAATGTGTGAAGGAGACTTTCCATGAAGCCTAGAAGCCTGTCGGACTTAGGGTAAATCTGCTGCAAATCCGTCTGGACGGTCCATATTTCGCCGCTTTTTTGGTCAATAGAACAACTATTGCCCTGCAAAATCGACAAAATCTGTCCTCGCCCAGCTGAATTTTCGCTTCGATTTCCTAAGTCCGACAAACTCCTAGAATAAAGATCTGCATGGGAAGTTCCTGCTTTCAACGGGGAAACAGAATGAATCTTGAGTACATTGAGGCATACCTGCTGGAGCAGAAATGTGCAGTAAGTGTTGAACTGGTGGGGAGCAGGTGCGAGGGTGAGTGCCGGAAGGGGCCCAATATTGAGATCAATGGCCAGGCGTTCCACGGGGTAAACCTGGAGATTTTGGCCGAGCTCCTGGCGCAGTTTATCGGAAAGAGATCAGCTGAGTCGCTCACGGACTTCCCTGATACGTCACGAGCAATACGCCAGCAGAGGGTCAAAGGGATCAGGAAATGAGGATACTTCGTTATCTGG
>RPRC01000282.1 GCA_003857395.1 Geobacter sp. | reverse complement strand
CAGAATCCTGACCCCGGAAATCCACGGTGGAATAAAGCGCATCGCACCGAAATGATACAGGTGGGGGCCTCCCGGCAGGGCCGGGCCGTGATCGGTGAGAGCTAGAGCCAGCAGTCCTTTGCGGCTCGCTTCCTGAGCCATCTCGTTGACAGTGGAGTAGGCGTGACCAGAGGCCACGGTGTGGGTGTGCAGATCGGCGATAATTTTCATAGGGTCATGATTCCACAGCAGGGCGAAAAAGTCAACGCGTGGCGCTTGGTTTCAGCTTGCAATACTGCAAAAATACGCCTAATTGTAGGGAGAATGCACATCATGGCTATGCCGTTGATTTTCGACCCGAGGGGGACACAATGACCGGCTGGTTTCCCTTTTCCCTTGCCGCTCTGCTGTTGATGGGTTTACAGCGCTTTTTCTACAAGGTCGCAGCAGAAAGATCCTGCGACACCGCCGTGACGACCCTGTCGTTCATGGCAACGGTAACCGTCATCAGTGCTGCGGTCTTCTTTTTCCGGAACGCTTCTATTCCCGATCTTTCCTTCCTCCTGCTGGTCGGCCTTGCCAACAGCCTGGCTTTTCTCCTGGCAACGGTTACGCACATTGAGGCACTGAAAAAACTCCCTGCTCGCATAGCCTACCCTCTCATCCGCCTCGATGCGGTTCTTGTGGTGGTAATATCCTTCCTTTTCTTCCACGAGCAGGTCGTTGGTCGCCAGCAAATCGGCATTGCCCTTGCCCTGGCTGCTGTTCTCCTCATTGCCCGTGAACGGGTTGCTGGCGGAGAAGTGGTGCATAAGTCAGCAAAGGGCTTCCTGTTTGTTGCGGCCGCAATCCTTGCCGGGGCAGCAGCAGCTGTTTCCAGCCGATTTGCTGCTCAAGGTACGGACAAAATCGCTTTTATGGCAGTGTCATATGGACTTTCCACCCTGTTTGTCGCCGGATTTGGTGAACGGGGGAGGCGGCAAGAGAAAGCTGTAGCCGGAAGCCGTGAATCGCTGCGCATCGGCTGTATCATGGGCGTCCTTAATGTGGTGGGGTATTATGCTTACCTGGAAGGGCTTTCACGTGGCCCCCTTTCCCTGGTAACGGTAATAACCAGCATGCACTTCGTGGTCGCCGTAGTACTGTCGATCCTGATTTACCGGGAGCGACCGACACGGTTGGGCATCACCGGCATTATCCTGACAATCGTTTCCCTGATCCTGCTCCGGGGGTAACAGCCTGTAGAGTGCAGGTCATGATTGTTCCCGGAGGTATGCTTGCAATGATCTGGGTTCATGGGAGAATGAGCTGAAAGGTTTTCATCTGAAGAGCCGGGGGAGTCTTTGTGACCAATTCACCTGAAACGAAAATGACCATAGCCCTGGCTCAGATCAGGGTTACTTGCCGACGGCCGGAGGAGAACCTGGCGAAGGCCGAGATCTTGATTGCCGAGGCAGCGCAGCAGGGGAGCGACCTGATCTGTTTTCCTGAAATGTGGACCACCGGCTTTGACTGGTCCTATCTGGCGGAGAATGCAGAAGAACACGAGAAAGTCATCGAGCGTGTTGCGGACCTGGCACGTTGCCATCGTATCTGGGTCAATGGCTCTCTGCCTTCGGTGACAGACGATGGTCGGATCGCCAATACCTCGATTCTCTTCACTGCCAAGGGTGAGCGGGCAGGAATCTATCGGAAGGTCCACCTGTTCAGTCTGCTGCACGAAGACCAACACTTAGCGGCAGGAGACTCCCTGACCGTGGTGGATAGCCCCTGGGGAAAGATTGGCCTCTCCATCTGCTACGATATCCGCTTCCCCGAGCTGTTTCGGAGCTATGCTCTCCAGGGAGTTCGTCTGGTGCTTTCTCCGGTTGCTTTTCCCCATCCGCGACTCGATCACTGGCAGGTGCTGTCACGGGCCCGGGCTATCGAGAATCAGATGTTCCTGGTGGGTGTCAACCGGGTCGGGAGCGAGGACTTCGGATCGGATGGGGTTGTCCGCTATTTCGGCAATTCGGTACTGATCGATCCGTGGGGGAACAGAGTGCTGGAGGCGAGTGAGTCGGATGAAGAACTCCTTACCGCTGCCATAGACCTCCGGGAGGCAGACGAGCTGCGGGACAGGATGCCGGTGCTTGGTGACCGGAGGCCTGAACTCTATGAACTGTTCTGAAGAGACGTGTTTGCCACCGGCACGTCTCGTTAAACGTCTCAGATACTATGTGCACACGTGCCAGGCATTGCACGGCAGGGGATGCGAGTGGCTGCTGCATAGCGTGATTCGTCGATCATGGTAACATCGCCGAATTCGTTGCCAGGTCCGGCAGATACTGCTCAAACTGCTTCTTTTCCTGGGCACAACGGTATGCTTCTTCCGGGCTGATTCGTTTGGTCTTCAGAAGATCGATGAGGTGCTGGTCCATGAGCTGCATCCCGTCTTTCTTGGCGGTCTGGATAATGGAAGGGATCTGGAAGGTTTTTCCTTCGCGGATCAAGTTCGCGACGGCCGGAGTTCCCACCATGATTTCCATGGCAGCTATCCGCCCCTTCCCTTCGACGGTTTTCAGCAGCTGCTGGCAGACGACCCCTTTGAGTGATTCTGATAACATGCTGCGTATCTGTTCCTGTCCATCCCGGGGAAAAGCATCGATGATCCGGTCGATGGTTTTGGCTGCGGAATTGGTATGGAGGGTGCCGAAAACCAGGTGACCGGTTTCGGCTGCGGTCATGGCGAGGCTGATGGTTTCCAGATCGCGCATCTCCCCAACGAGAATAACGTCCGGATCTTCTCGCAGGGCTGCCCGGAGTGCGGCGGTGAAGCTCTCGGAGTGTTCGCCTATCTGGCGCTGGTTCAGGAGTGATTCTTTGTTTTCATGAATGAATTCGAGGGGATCCTCCAGGGTGAGGATATGTTCTTTCCGGCTGGAATTGATCAGGTCGATCATGGCAGCCAGGGTGGTTGACTTTCCCGAGCCGGTCGGGCCCGTGACGAGCACCAGCCCTTTCTTTAAGCGGGTAAACTTCCGGACGCCTTCCGGCAGACCCAGGTCGTCGGCGGTCAGGATCTTGCTTGGGATGATGCGGAAGACAGCGCCGATACCCTTGTGCTGCATGAAGATGTTGCCGCGGAACCGGGCCATGCCAGGGATCGCGTAGGCGAAGTCCAGGTCCTTTCGTGTCTCGAAATCGCCTTGCTGTTTCTCTGACAGAATTTCGAAAATGATGACCTTTAACTCTTCATGGGAGAGGGCTTTAAAGTTAAGGCGAATCATGTCGCCATGGAGGCGGAAAATAGGGGGAGAGCCGGAGCTGAGGTGAAGATCTGAGGCCCCTTGTTCTTGCATCATTTTGAAAAGCGCGTCTATTCGTGCCATGGATTGTGTCTCCGTTACCGTTCGTCCTGTTACTGGGGCAGAGCTGCCTGATACTCTTCCGGGGATATCTCCCCGTTGCGGAGCATTTCTGCCAATTTTTCAGGTATGCCGCAGTGCCCCTTGTCTTCCAGGTAGGAGAAGAGATCGGTGCTTTCCCGCGCCGAGGCAAGAATCTCCCGTATTTCCGGGTCAAAGGGGAGGACATCCACCAGAAATTTCTTTCCGCCAGAGCCTGAATACCGGCACTCCGGGCATCCCGGGGCGTGAAAACCTGCTTCGTGGCCAGTTTGTTCCTGGTTGTGAGCAGCGCCGGGACTACTTTCGCGACAGGAGGTGCAGAGAATATTCACACTGGTGAAGGCGACAATTCCCCTGATACCTGCGGGAAGAGAGCGGTTTATCCTGAGTTGCTGGAGGAGCTGGTCGAAGGCCCCGTCAAGTCCGGCCCGGGAGATCCCCGCTATCACGAGAGTACCCTGCATTGCCGTTTTCCAGGCCGTGAAGAAGGAGCGGTTGTCCGAAGCATCATCAAGGACTAGCACATTTGGCGAATGGTCACGAAGTGCGGTAATTGCTATCTCCAGTTCTTCCTGAGCCCCTGGTGGGAGGGGTATCCGCGAATAGGGGACAGCTCCCTTTCCGATTCCCTCACCCAGAAGTATGACATTCCTTCCCGTTGTATCGATTTCCCGGAGAAACAGGTCGAGAAATCGGTCGCGTTCCGAGCGGTTCCAGGAGGCAAAAAGGACAAGTCCTGCTCCGGGAGAGCCGAGCGCCCGGAATCGTTCGGTCACATCCGGGTCGAGAGCCATTTCCTGGAATCCGGACGGGAAAGACAGCGCCGGCTGTATGCTGATGGTGATCAAATCCCCTTCCACTGCACGAACCATGGATACCTGGAAAATGATGTCGGTTTCCCGGTAGCGAAAGACGAATTCTCCCCGTGATGCGAGTTCGCGGGAACCGTTTATCCTGGTGATTTTTCTGAGGCTGGAGACCAGTTCCGGGTAGGAACTGAGAGGGAAACGACCGATCTCGCGATACACGTTCCCCCGTCGGCCCGATACATGGACAGTTCCTCCTCCAGGCTGGAGTGAAATCGAAGTAATGCCGTTCTGGAGAAAAAAGAGAATCAGGTATTCGAGGAGATGGGCACCGCTCCGGTCGGCATTGATTTTTCCCATGATCCCCTCGCTGAAGCAGGTGGAGGAAAAACCGAATGTTACGTCGTCACGTTCCGGACCGTAAAAGATGTCGAGCATTTCGCGCAATTCGCGGATAATCGGAATGGACACGGTTACCGTGCAGCCGGTGACCTCTTCAACCTCGGAAACAGCTGCCATGTTCAAAGGGTCGGCCAAGGCGATGTGGATTTCATCCCCTGTTCGGATAATGGGTATCAGGTTGTATTTTCGGGCGAGTTCTCCCGGGATTAATTGTGTGGCGCTTCGGTCGATAATCTTTTCGCTGAGACGGACATAAGGAATATCAAGCTGATTGGACAATGCCCAGTCGATATCTTCCTGTTGCACGATGCCCAGTTTGACCAGGGCTTCTCCGAATCGACATCCGGAGGTTAGCTGCTCATCAAGCGCGCGGCGTATATCATTGTTGGTGATGATCCCCGAAGTGCAGAGAATGGTGCCGAGGGCGCCCTTTTTCACCAGATCGTCCATGCTTCTCTCCTCCTGTACCCGTCTGATCCGTACTGTGGACGGCGGCACATATAGTATATCGGATAGCGGGCAGAAAACTTGATAGGGAAAAATCACCGAGTATTGAAACTATCCTGATGTGGAATCTTTCCGGGTGTTGCGGCACCCTTTACATTCTCCTGCCTTGTATGATAGCCTTCAGGAAAAATAAGGTTTCATGCCAGCGTTCTCCTTTCCCGGTTAGGCGTTGGTATGGTGCCACAGGAGAAACAATGAAAAGAAAAGCACTTGCCCTCGTCTCCGGAGGGCTTGACTCTACGCTTGCCGTCAAGATAATGTTGGAACAGGGTATTGACGTCGAGGCCCTCAACTTCACTTCCCCTTTTTGTACCGATACCGGCAAAAATGCCGGATGTAAATCCGAAGCCCAACGTGTTGCCGAAGAACTCCAGATTCCGATCAAGGTCATGAACAAGGGCGTCGAATACCTGGAAATCGTCAGGAAACCGAGACACGGCTACGGCAGCGGTATGAACGTCTGCATCGACTGCCGTATCTTTATACTTCGCAAGGCCAAGGAATATATGGCAGAGTCGGGAGCTGATTTCATCATTACCGGCGAGGTTCTCGGACAGCGGCCCATGAGCCAGCGTCGGGATGCCATGCGGCTTATTGCGCGGGAAAGTGGTTTGGAAGGGCTGCTGCTCCGGCCTTTGTCAGCCAAGCACTTAGCAACGACCATTCCTGAACAGGAGGGTTGGGTGGACAGGGAAAAACTCCTGGGTATCACCGGCCGCTCCCGCAAGGAGCAAATGCATCTGGCCGAAGAGCTTGATATTACGAACTATCCTTGTCCTGCGGGTGGCTGCCTGCTCACCGAGCCATCCTATGTTTCGAAGATCCGTGATGTGTTTGACCATGCCGATCAGTTGGAACCTCGTGATTTCAGCTTGTTAAAAAATGGACGCCATTTCCGGGTCGGTCCCCGCTGCAAGGTCATCATTGGCCGCAATGAAGCGGATAACCTGATCCTGGAAAATGCCGCCCAACCGGGTGAGGCACTGATACGCTGGGCTGATGGCAGCAGCCCGATGGGTGTCGTAACCGGACAGATCGAACCTGTGCTCCTGGAAACGGCGGCAAAAATTCTCCTCCGCTATACCAAGGCCCAGCCGGGAGCAACCTGTTCCATTAAGGTTGTCCTGGATGAAACAAATAGTCTCATGCCGGTTGTCCATGAATTCGATGAGGCACGATTGGAAGAATACCGGATCTAGCAGTGGAAATGTTTGTCCTGGCCAGGCCCGTAATCGCATGCAGGGAAGATATTTTTCCTCCATTTTCTCGTGGCCGGCTTGCAAATGTCCTTCTTGAGAAAATTCCACTTTGTGTGAAATTTGTAACAGATTTGTCTTGAAAGTTTTCACAATCAGCGTATTCTTCCCCTGATTATGCGCAGATTTTTTCTCGCACGATGCTGAAGAAACACATGCCGGCGCCTGAAGTAATCCTCCTGATATTCTTTCGCCCGATGTAGTTGCAGGCCGCTGGAATATGCGTTGCAGGTCCTGCCTTCCGCAAGGGGGCTTTTTTCTCGTTCACTGAGGTACGCCGCGATTGCGGTTGCCTGATACAATGGACATTCAAGGGGGTTAGTACGATGGAAAAAGCACAACAGAATGAAACAGAGCTTGCCGTTTTTATTAAAGAGGTAAGAGAGAATTTTGCATCTGCGGGAAAACCGAAAGCCAGCTGGCTGAGTACTCTGCTGAAAAAGATTTTCGGATGAGTTTGCCCCCCCCCAGATCGTATGGTCTGGGGGGTATTTGTTACAGTCACTGATGCTTCGGTTCCTATTCATTGAATGCTTCCAGCGGTCCTTTCCTGATTACTATCTTCCCTTTTTTCTAATCGCTACTATCCGGCCAATACTGCCTTACTCTGTTCTTTCTCCCGCAGGAAGAGACGGGTTGGCGGGAGCTTGCTCAGGCTGTCGAACAATTACTTCCGATGATGGAGGGGCTGCCCCGGAAGTCGCTCCGGTATCCGGGCTTTCTTCTGTTGCCGGCTGTACGGGCGTCTCCTGGTTGCCTCCTTCGGTCAGTTCCTGCACAACGGCACTGCTCAGGTTTTCAAACAGCTCTTCTTTCTGGATGGTTTCATCAACCTTTCGCTGCAGACCCGCGATATTCGGCTGCTCTGCCTGGGCGATCCGGT
>RPRC01000281.1 GCA_003857395.1 Geobacter sp. | reverse complement strand
TTTCCATCCGGAAACGGTCCTTTTTCGCCCTGACAGCGTCAATCAGCGGTCTTGTTTGTGCGACGTACAGTAGTACGTCTCCGCACAATCCCTTGCTTTCCTTGTCAGGACAAAAAAATCCTCATTTCCGAATTGGAAACCGCTAGTTTCTCATCCGGAGTTTCCGGATGGAAACTAGATAAGGAAACCTCGAGAGTTTTACGTGGAGAAGGAATGATAGCACTGAGACAAGTCAGAAAAGCCTTTGGCGACCAGGTTGTGCTGGACAGTTTGAACCTGGATGTTCCCAGTGGCAAGATTACGGCAATTATCGGGCCGAGCGGTGGGGGCAAGAGTGTCCTTCTGAAACATATGATCGGTCTGCTGAAGCCAGACCGCGGACAGGTTCTGGTGGATGGAGAGAATATCGTATCAATGGGGAGAAGTGAGCTGAATAAGGTACGGGAAAGGTTTGGCGTCCTCTTCCAGAATGCTGCCCTGTTCGATTCCATGACAATATTCGAGAATGTTGCCTTCCCGCTGGAAGAAAAAACCCGGCTTTCGCGGGAAGAGATCCGTAACCGGGTACATCTTGCTTTGGAGCACGTGGGCCTTCAGAGTGTCGATGACAAGTATCCCGACCAGATTTCCGGAGGCATGAAGAAACGGGTCGGGCTGGCCAGGGCACTGCTTTTGGACCCGGCCATCATCCTTTTCGATGAGCCGACAACCGGCCTCGATCCGATCATCTGCAACGCCATGCACAGGCTCATTCTGGACACCCATGCCAAATACGGCTTTACCGCGGTTATCGTTACGCATGAGGTACCGGCAATCTTCGACATCTGTGATTACGTGGCGATGCTCTACCAGGGTAAGATACTCTTTTACGGAACGCCCGATGAGATTCGGGCTTCCGATCATCCGGCGGTACGTCAGTTCATTCACGGAGAGCTGGATGGACCCCTGCAGTTTCTTTGACAGTGTGTATTTGCAGGTACTTTTCGTTTACGGGTGAATCATGAAAAGAGCAAATCTTGAAATTTCTGTCGGAATATTTGTTTTGTTGGGAATTGTCTGCCTGGGGTATCTTTCCATAAAACTGGGGAAGATGGAGTTGTTGGGGGGCGACACCTACGATGTGATCGCAAACTTCGATTCAGCTTCGGGCCTCAGGCCAGGTGCTTCCATTGAAATTGCGGGAGTAGAGGTGGGCAGAGTGGACCGGATCGTTCTTGACCCGAAAGCAGGATACACGGCACGGGTTTCTCTCCAAATAAATTCGGGAATAGAATTGCAGGACGACGTTATCGCTGCGGTCCGCACAAGGGGAATCATCGGCGATAAATTTATTCAGCTGAAACCGGGAGGCTCAGACAAGCTGCTTCAAAATGGAGGGCGTATCCGCGAGACCGAATCTTCCATCGATTTCGAGAGTCTGATCAGCAAATATATCCACGGTTCAGTGGACTGACAGGGAGGAAATTGATATGAAATACTTCATTCGAACCATGGTAATCCAACTTGTTTTGCTTCTGCTTGTTGTCGTGCCGCTATTTGCCGCGGAGGTGCAGCAGGGGACGCTGGTGCTGAGCCTCGATGACTGCATCCGCAGGGCACTAACGGCCTCTCCGTTGCTGGGTGAATCCTCTGCGGATATCGAGCTGGCCGAAGCGAAGCTGAACGAGGCCAAGGCGCATCGTTTCCCGCAGATCGAGTTACTCGGGCTCATGGGCCCTATATCCAAGGCCCGCGGTAACCAGGTCACATCTTCCGACCGTATCGATCACCTTCACGGCCTTACTATCTTTGCCCGTGGAGATGCAACGATCGTTCAGCCACTCTACACCTTTGGAAAAATCAGCGAGCGGATGACTGCGGCTAGCCACGGTATCGAGGTGGATCGGGCGAAAAAAGTACAGAAAAAGAATGAGATTACCCTCAAGGTCAAGGAATATTACTATGGTCTCCTGCTGGCCCGGGAACTCAAGGCGCTTGTTTCGGAAGTCGGGGAGATTCTGGACAAGGCGCGGGACAAGGCTCGGAAGCTTCTCGACAAGGGATCGGAGAATGTCGACGCACTGGATATCTACAAACTTGATGCTTTTTCCGGTCAGGTCCGCAAGTATACCGAAGAGGCCACAAAGGGAGAATCGTTAGCTCTTGCGGCACTCCGTGTCGAGATGGGAATTCCGCCCGAGACAGAGTTCGATATCGCTACGGCACGTCTCACGCCGGACGAGGACATGAATGGGACAGCACTTTCATCGTACCTGGAGGCGGCAAAGTTTAAGCGGCCCGAATACAAACAATTGAAAGAGGGTCTTCAGGCTCGTGAAGCTCTTGTGAAGGCTGCACGTGCGGACTACTTTCCCGACCTGTTTCTGGGCGGGTATCTTTCCGGAGCATATTCCCCTGACCGCGACCGGGTCACCAACCCCTGGGTTCCGGACGAGTTTAATCATCTCTGGGCAGGGATTGCTCTGGGTATAAAGTGGAAGATCGAT
The DNA here is from genome assembly GCA_003857395.1 of Geobacter sp. The sequence continues at coordinate 4,757 of RPRC01000281.1, read as the reverse complement.
TTCGGAATAACTGCTGCCAAGGTTGCTCAGGAGCGGGCCCAGTATAACCGGCTTCTAAGCACCAATGACTACGCGAATGCGAATATTCCCCTGCAGATACGGAAGGCGTACCTGGAACGACTGGAGGCCGAAAAGAGCATTGAGGCAACACGGGATGCATACAGCAACGCAAAGAAGTGGGAGGTTGCCGCTGTTGCCAATTTTGACATAGGGATTGGCCCGGCAAAAGAGATTTTCGACTCTCTCCAAAGTTACGCCACAATGAGGTCTGACTATTTTCGGTCCATTTATAACTATAAAATGTCGTTGGCAAATCTGGAATATGCGGTGGGGGAGGCCCCGTTACGCAAGTAAAATATCAAGGGAGATTCCGTATCATGAAACACAACCTTACTGTCAGCCTGACGCTACTGCTTGCTGTCGTTTTCGGGCCTGCTTCTGCCTGGGCTTCTGTTACCGATGAGGTTAAAAAAACCGTCGATCAGGTAGTTTCGATTGTCTCTGACTCCAACCTCAAAAAACCCCAGAATGAATCGAAACGGAGAGCCGCCCTGAAAAGCGCCATCAGTCGGATCTTTGATTATGGTGAAATGGCGAAGCGTTCCCTGGGAGTACACTGGAAAGGGAGGAGCGGCTTGGAGCAAAAGGAGTTTGTAAGCCTTTTTGCAACCCTTCTGGAAAATTCCTACGCCAGCAAGATCGAGTCTTATGAAAACGAAAAGATCCTCTACGAAAAGGAACTCATTGATGGCGACTATGCCGAGGTAAAGTCCAGAGTAGTTACCGCCAAACGGGATGAGTATTCCCTTGATTATCGGTTGCTGAAGGAGGGCAGTCGCTGGATGGTCTATGATGTTGTCATCGAAGGGGTAAGTCTGGTGTCCAACTATCGTTCCCAGTTTAACAAAATCATCCTCAATCAGGGCTATGGCGTGCTGGTAAAGAAGCTCAAGACAAAAAGCGAAGAAATAGCCGCCCCGTAACGGCTCGGATTTTCACGAAATATCGCTAAGAAAGGGGACGGGCAGGATGACCTCTATCCGGTTGTCCCGCCCTTCCCCTTTTTTCGGGCCTTTCGTCCGGGAATCTGCTAGTATCAAGCCGCTGAATTTTTCGAGTGTCATAGGAGCCTGTCGGACTTAGGGTAAATCTGCTGCAAATCCGTCTGAACGGTCCATGTTTCGCCGCTTTTTTTGGTAATAGAACAACTATTGCCCTGTAAAATCGACAAAATCTGTCCTCGCCCAGCCGAATTTTTGCTTCGATTTCCTAAGTTCGACAGGCCCCTAGCCTCTCACAACAGAGGATTACCATGTATTCTGGAGGACAAATGAAAAGATTATGGCGTATTATTCCCATGCTCGGGCTCGCCGGATGTTCTCTCTTTACCGCAAACGCACCTTTCCCCCTGAAAGAAACAAGCCCGGCGAATGTCAAGGATTGTCGTAAGGTGGCGAAATTTCCCGGTCCGTCCGGTTACCGGATGTGGGGACCGCCTGCAGCTCTCGGGTCATTTAAATATGATACTGCCAAGAAGGCCAAAGAAATGGGAGCAACACATATTTATTGGGGAGAAGATCTTGATGGCCTCGAGGGAGGTATCGTCGGCTATGCCGTGGACTGCACCGGAGTGCTGGTGGACACGGGCGAGAATGGTTTCGCAGAATAGTTGATCTAGTCGTTTCGACAGGAAGGAAGAGCGGCTCTCCCAATGAGCCGCTCTTTTTTTGGCTATGCGACTTTCAGTTCTGAGGTGCAGTGAGGGCAGCGTACCGCTTTCAACGGTACCGCGGAAAGGCAGAAAGGACACTCCTTCATATCGGGGGCAGCCGGTACTGCTTCCGGTTCCTTCTTCAGGAGGTTGATCTGTCGAATCATGAGAAAGACGGCAAGGGCCACGATTAAGAAGTCGAGGATGGTATTGAAAAAGAGGCCGTAGTTGATCGTTGCAGCGCCTGCTTTTGTTGCCTCTTCCAAGGTTGCGAAGTTTTTGCCAGACAGGTCGATGAACAGATTGGAAAAATTCACTTTCCCGAGAAGCAGCCCAATGGGCGGCATCAGGATGTCTTTTACAAAAGAGGAAATGATTTTGCCGAATGCGACACCGATAATGATACCTACCGCCATGTCGACTACGTTTCCACGCATTACGAACTCTTTGAATTCCTTTAGCATTTTTACACCCTCCCAAGATACTATGATGTAGGCTGAGCCTCGAACAACTGAACTATTATTGTTCCCTGAAGTGGATTGAATGACAATTTTAATTCTAAACAAAATCGAAGAAAACAGTCTACTATGGCAAGCCATGTAGTCAAGTGCAGGCTAAAACTTCTGCAAGCGTAGGCTCCTTTCACCGCAATTTCCCGGAAGGTGTTACAACACTACCATGCAGGTCGTGCAGTGCGCTCGGTCGCTGAGAAATATCTCATCTTTCGTCTCATTCCTCCCTCTGCGACAAGGATCGCTTCGGTCAAAAAGGAGCAACAGTCGTTTCAGGTTGCGGGCAAAAGAGGAAATATCTTCTAGAATTACCTGAAACTGATACTTTCAGTAGTCTGTTTCGCGTCAAGGGAAAGAGATTTGAATCTATCAGGCAGGGGCCGGACCTCCAAAGAGCTTGACAGTCTTATCTGGTTTTCTGTATTTGTTACTTTATCATGTATAGGTCACTCTTGACTATTCCAAACCTGCTCAGCGGATCACGCCTTGTCAGTGTCCCTTTCTTGCTGACTCTTGCCTGGAGAGGGTGCGAGAAAGAATTTCTGGTCCTGCTTATCTGCGCTCTCCTGACCGACCTTGCTGACGGGTATCTGGCACGCAGGCTTCATCAGGAATCAGAACTGGGAGCGAGGCTTGACAGTTGGGGTGATTTTGCCCTTTATATCACTACACCCGTGAGTGCCTGGTTGCTCTGGCCGCAGTTGATCGTCCGGGAAACTCCATATGTGGTCGTTGTTCTTGCCAGTTTCGTGCTGCCGATCCTGGCCGGTTTTATCAAGTACCATCGTCTCACAAGTTATCATACCTGGGGAGCCAAACTTTCTGCAGTCCTCATGGGCTGTACTACCTTGCTGCTCTTTGCTGGCGGCCCGACATTTCCTTTTCACTTTTCGACGGTAGTGCTTGTCTTGACGCAGATTGAGGAAATTTCCATTACCGTTGTTCTTCCCGAGTGGCGCGCTAATGTGCCTTCCCTGGTGCATGCTCTTCGCTTTGCCAGAGAAGGTCAACCTGGTGTCAGGAGCTAAGCGGTTGAAGATCGGCACCTTCTACTCACAGCTGGTATAGCTGGTTTTGAAAGCAACAGGGATTGATGCGCAGCATTTTACCGTGCCATTCATTGCCACGCAAAGGATTTATAATGATGAAAAAAGATAGTGATGACCGGAAAAGGTCCCATCTCAGATTGGTTGTTAATAACCCTGATAAAAGGAAACCGGGACCAATCGGTAGCGAAGATAACTTTATTACCCTTGAAGATCTTGTTGTGCAAAGGGAGAACCTGACGTCACTTTTCTATCAGGATATGGAGCGTCTGCAAGGGAAAGCATATCAGGCTATTGAGCGTTTTCTTGTTGTTCGTGGTTGGCCGTACGGACTTGATCCGCAACATGGCCGGCCACTGGTCCTCCCGGCTCTTGCCGTTTGTCCGAGTGCGTTGGGCTATGGGTTGGTCCCGCAAGACGAACTGCTGGTGTTCGTTGCAGAGGATGCCGGAGACAAGGGGCTGTGCCTTTCGATGGAGATGATTATGCCTTTCTACAGTGACGACGAAGCGGTCATGGAAGAGGCACTTCTCTATTCTCCTGTGCTTCAGTACGGAAGTCTCTTTATCGAGGAAAACCACCAGGATGGTCTTCTCGACCTTATCTACCGACTGGGTTTCCCTCTCTATCCCCCGTTTCCTTCGGTACGAGTTATGGAAAAGCTCTTTTCTATTGTTGCTCGTGAGGTGGACGAAGCGCTCGGTGGTCTTTCCGAATATCCCGATTCTTGAAAGGGTCAAGGTGATACAGCCGACTGTCCGGTAGGCTTCTTGGGGTCAGTTTGTGTCCCAAAAATGAACCGCATGAAGTCTTGTTCACCAGCAACAAAATGGAGAATCTTCACTCCCAGTCCTGCTTTATTGACCAAGTGAATCATGTTTGGCGGGACTTTTTTCGACCATTTCACCATGCCGATGATTGTGACTTTTATTTCATCCGGGAGGGTAAGCTCAATCGTGATCTGGGTCCCGGGTCGATAGAGGTTCGTTGTCTTGATGAACATTCCATCATCTGTGACATCTTCGGTAAAGGCCATCCGCACGGGCTTGTCTTGGCCGAATCGTAACGAAAGTCTCCTGCGAACTCTTTTAATAATCCTTTTCTCTGCCATTATCGTGCTCCTGAAAGTCAGTTCGTGGAGGGACTGGCCGGGGTGCATTAGAAATAATATCCCGGCCTTTCACTCGTTATATCGTTGATCAAATGTCTTAGTTTGCCAGCGGCTACACTCCGCTGAGACGAATTAGTCGCGGCAGGGTAGCACATTTCTTGAATAAACAGAATGCAAATTAAGTTTCACTTATGCTTTTACTGTTGGCCCCTTTTAACGCCCACACTGGTCGGCAAAACCCTTCAAAAAGGGTCTTCGTGTGGCTCGGAGGTTTTATGAGCAAACTCTTTTCGCCGCTAACACTGAGAGAAATAACCTTTCGCAATCGGATTTTCGTCTCTCCCATGTGCCAGTATTCGAGCCGTGAGGGTTTTCCT
>RPRC01000280.1 GCA_003857395.1 Geobacter sp. | reverse complement strand
GGGGAAACCGTAAATGAGGTGTGTACAGATGTCGATCCCACGACCCGCAACACGTTCAACCGCCTTCAGGTATTCAGCCAGGCCGTGCCCCCGGTTCATCCATTTCAGGAGGTCGTCATCCATGGACTGCAGACCCAGCTCAACACAGACATAGTTGTTGCGCGCAAGTTCCGCGAGCAAGCATAGTGCATCATCTCCCAATGCATCGGGCCTGGTCCCGACGGAGAGACCAAGCACATCGGGGTGGACCAGCGCACGGGAATACATGTCTCGAAGTTTCTCCACCGAGGCATAGGTATTGGTGAATTTCTGAAAATAGATGATGAATTTTTCGCTCCGCAAGCGGCGACGATGGTAGGCCATTCCCTCTCTTATCTGCTGTTCCAAGGGAATGACCGCCTGTGTACCGCCGGGTGAAAAGGAGGCATTGTCGCAGTATATGCAGCCGCCTGTTCCCTTGGTTCCGTCACGGTTCGGACAGGTAAATCCGCCGTCCACATTAACTTTGCTGACGCGAAGACCAAAACGCCGACGCAGATAGGATCCGTATGAATTGATATGGAGATCCTTGTGGATGTTGCCGGAATAGGTCATCGATGCACTCACATATCCTCGAAAATGTAGGGGCGAACCTCGTGTTCGCCCGCGGGAAGGGCGATCACAAGGATCGCCCCTACAGATGCGTGTCACCTTTACCACACCGTTGAAACGGTCATGCCTACTCGATGACCCCTTCCAGGGGGCTCGATGCCGTTGCATACAACTTTCGTGGAATACGCCCCGCAAGGTAGGCGAGACGGCCCGCTCTGACTGCCAGGTTCATGGCCTCCGCCATGGCAATGGGATCCTTCGCGCCGGCAATGGCAGTATTCATCAGTACGCCGTCGCAGCCGAGTTCCATGGCAAGTGCCGCATCAGAGGCGGTTCCGACACCGGCATCAACGATCACCGGGACCTTCACCGTTTCCATGATAATCCGGATGTTATAAGGATTCCGAATCCCCAGGCCGCTGCCGATCGGTGCACCCAGAGGCATGACCGCGGCGCAGCCAAGATCTTCCAGCTTCTTGCACACGATCGGGTCATCGGTGGTATAGGGAAGGACGGTAAATCCCTCCTTGACAAGTATTTTCGCCGCCTTCAGGAGCTCCTCGTTATTGGGAAAGAGAGTCTTCTCGTCCCCCAGCACCTCCAGCTTGACAAAATCGGAGAGTCCCGCCTCCCGTGCCAGCCGGCAGGTACGCACCGCATCATCCGCCGAATAACACCCGGCCGTGTTGGGCAGCAGGGTATATTTTTTCAGATCGATGTGGTCAAGAAGCGATTCCTTGTTCCTGTCTGAAATGTTTACCCGCCTGACCGCGACAGTCACGATATCGGCTCCCGAGATCTCGATCGCCTTGGCCATCTGTGCAAAATCCGCATATTTTCCAGTTCCTACCATGAGTCGTGAGCGGAACTCCCGTCCCGCAATTTTCAAGCTGTCATTCTGAAGTATCATGTCTGCTCTCCTTTTACCCTCCCCCGACGAACCAGACAATTTCCAGCTGGTCTCCTTCCAGGAGAAAGGTTGTTCGATAATCATTTTTTGCCAGGATTGCACGGTTCAATTCGACGGCAATGGGCCTCGGGTCGCACTCTATCGTTAGCAAAAAATCGTAGACGCTCATGGGTGATGTGATTTTTTCTTCACCATTAACCAGTAACTTCATGAATATTCTCCGCTTTCCCGCTAGGCTACTTTGGCAGTGGCGGAAGATTTTTCCACAAATCTCTCATCGGGATCCCCAGCCTCTTCCGCCGCCACGTGCTCTTTGAGGTTCCGGGTAATTCTCATGGCACAGAAATCAGGTCCGCACATGGAACAGTAGTGCGAACTCTTATCCGCCTCTTCCGGCAGGGTAGCGTCATGGAAATGCTGGGACTTGTCCGGATCGAACCCCAAGGCAAACTGGTCGCGCCACCTGAATTCAAACCGTGCCTTGGCCATGGCATTATCTCTGACCTGGGCACCGGGATGACCTTTTGCGAGATCCGCGGCATGGGCTGCGATCTTGAAGGTAACAATCCCTTCCTTTACGTCATTTTTATCCGGCAATCCCAAATGCTCCTTGGGCGTCACATAACAGAGCATGGCGGTACCGTACCAGCCGATCATCGCACCGCCGATAGCCGAGGTAATGTGATCGTAACCCGGAGCAATATCGGTAACCAGGGGACCGAGGGTATAAAAGGGCGCCTCGTGACAGTACTTCAGCTGCAGATCCATATTTTCTTTGATGAGCTGCATCGGCACATGTCCCGGACCTTCAATCATGGTCTGGACATCATGCCGCCACGCAACCTGTGTCAGTTCGCCAAGAGTCATTAATTCGGCAATCTGTGCTTCATCATTGGCATCATGCAGAGCTCCGGGTCGCATCCCGTCTCCCAGGGAGAAGCTGATGTCGTAGGACTTCATGATTTCGCAGATATCTTCAAAGTGCGTATAAAGAAAACTCTCCTGATTATGGGCATGGCACCACTTGGCCATGATGGAACCACCACGGGAAACTATGCCGGTCATGCGCCTCGATGCCAGCGGCACAAAGTTCTTGCGGACGCCTGCATGAATAGTGAAATAGTCGACCCCCTGCTCGGCCTGCTCAATGAGGGTATCGCGGTAGATTTCCCAGGTCAGGTCTTCTGCCACTCCCCCAACCTTTTCCAGCGCCTGGTAGATGGGTACCGTGCCGATCGGAACCGGACTGTTGCGCAGAATCCACTCGCGTGTCTCGTGGATATTCGGTCCGGTGGACAGGTCCATGACAGTGTCGGCCCCCCAGCGGATGGCCCAGACCATTTTAATCACCTCGTCCATAACGGAAGAGGCAAGTGCCGAATTGCCGATATTGGCATTAATTTTCACCAGGAAATTGCGACCGATGATCATCGGCTCCGCCTCCGGGTGATTGATGTTGAGAGGGATAATGGCACGCCCCCGGGCAATCTCGGAGCGGACGAATTCCGGGGTAATGAGTTTTGGTATCGCGGCACCGAAGGCCTCGCCCGGGTGTTGCTTTTCCAATGAATTGTCCAGCAATTCCCGTCGCTGGTTCTCCCTGATGGCGATAAACTCCATCTCGGGGGTAACGGTACCGCATCGGGCATAGTGCATTTGGGATACGTTTCTGCTAAATTCCGCCCGGCGTGGTTTTCGAGCTCCTTCAAAGGAAAAAGGTGCCTTCCCCCCTGTCTGAGAAGACGCAGCAGAGGGAGAAAGCCCCTTTGCGGAGGCAATCAGGGTATCGCATCGTTCCTCAATCCACGGCATCCTCAATGGATCAAGACCCTTTTGAAAATCAAACGGGATACTTTTGTCTGTATAGGGACCCGAAGTATCATAGACGTAAATCGGCGGGTTACACTTTTTTGTGCTGCCGGAAACGAAATCCTCCTGGGAAATTTCCCGCATGGGAACCCTGATGTCCGGTCGAGAGCCGACCACATATACTTTACGGGAATTCAGGAATGACTTGCCCAGACTCTCCTGGCAAGGTAGCTCTTCACTCAATGTGTCACGTTTTGCATCCATAATGTTCTCCTGTATAGTTTGCGGCGGAAGATACTTTCACGCCAAGCAGGTCAAGCCCTCAGGGCGTGCAGGAATCGGCGGAAAGAAGCACATCTCTGTTTTGCCCTGCAAGTATCTGCTTCTTCACCCTTTTATTCTTTGCATTCGGGCGACGCCCCAAACGTTTTCTGACCTTCAGTCCCGACAACCTTTTCGTTTTGAAAATTTGCCTCCAGGTATTGACCGTGGTCTTGCTCATGCCAAGTTGGTCCGCGATCCCCTGAAGGGAAATCCCTTCATCAGTCAGGAGAATGATTTTACAGTGCTGCACCATCCTCAGATCATCCCGTGACTGAAGGATAATTCTCGCAAGCTCTTTCTTTTCATAAGAACTAAGATTCAACATCAATCTCTTTCGTGGCATATATTTTCGTTCCTCTCCATAACAACATTGTTCCCTCTCGCCTGACCATCCGCCAAAAGCCTATGCAGCTATCCAGCGAATAAATATTTCAGTAAATCAGGAATTGGCAAACTGTGCCAACGGGTCCTGTAAACGGAAGAGATAGATATCATGGACAATCGCATCAAATATCGTGCGGAGAGAATGCTGCGTCTCGCAATTGTCGTAGGCATTGAGACAGATCAGTATGCTGTCGAGTAGCGATTCCAGGTTTTCTATCCTGCTTTCACATGCCAGAATCTCCCCTTGCAGATCGGCCACCCTGTCAATCAACTCAGCAGAAGCTTTCCTGCTTTCTTCGAAATCAAGAACCTTTCGTGACATCCCTTAACTCCTTCGGGCACCGCAACACCTTCTGCGTTCAATTCTTTTCCCAACATGCCCATAAACAAAAGCAAAAAAAGCACCACCTGACGACTCAAACAGCAAATCGTTCTGAAAAACATAACTTTTTTTACAATTACCCGCGTTTCCCGCTCACAATATCAAACATGCTCTGCTTTTCTCCGTGGCAGTTCGAGAAAACTTGATACAGCTGACATGGTTACTTGAAACAGATGTATCATCCAATCGCACGCTACTGAGACAGCTGCCAGTCAGCACTATTCGCCTAAAGCAATCCAGCGGTTTCCAGACAGCGGATAAAGAAGCTCTGGGAAAAGCCGAAACAACCCATATCAAAGTGCAAAATTTTCATCATTTTAGCTAGATACAGTAACAGAACCTGCCTCAGTCGCGATCCTTGCGCTGTCCGGCACTTCGTATCAAAAGCCTGCTAAGACAGAAGCTAAGCCTGCCGCTCATCACGCCTTTCTTGCTGGCGTCTTTTATGCTTAGGAAAGTGAATGTTACACATCCCTTTTGGACGAAGGTTACCATGATACAAGAGATTAAAACCGGACAAAGCCTCACGGATCTCGGAGAATTCGGTCTCATCGACCTTATTGCCCGAAAAGTCCGCCCCTCCTCTGCAGTTACCATAGGCATCGGCGACGATGCAGCAGCTTTTCAGTGGCGTGCCAACTGCCTGGCCTTGGCAACCACCGATATGCTCTTGGAAGGAGTGCATTTCGACCTTTCTTTTTGCGATCCGTTCAGACTCGGCAGAAAAGCACTTGCGGTCAATCTCTCCGATATTGCGGCCATGGGAGGAAGGCCCCGTACTTTTCTCCTCTCGCTCGCAATTCCGAAAAATTTCTCCATCGACTTTCTCAATGATTTCAGTTCCGGACTGCTTGAGATCGCCGAGGAATTCGGGGTAACTCTCATTGGTGGCGATACCTGTGTTTCACACAGTGGACTGGTAATCAGTATCACTTTGTACGGTGAGCAGGAAAAGCAGAAGGTGACGCAGCGAAGTACCGCCCGGCCAGGTGAAAGTATTTTCGTAACGGGATATCTCGGTGATTCTGCATTGGGCCTGAAGCTACTGCGAGAAGGACAGCGGAAGGGGGATGTCATCGACAGGCATCTTGATCCAACACCCAGAGTTCATGAGGGTCTTGCGCTTGCCGAAGCAGGGTTGACGTGTTCTATGATCGACATAAGCGATGGCCTGCTGTCAGACCTTGGCCACATAACGGGCAGGTCAGCGATGGGGGCAAGATTGTACCTGAACAGGATTCCTCTCTCCCGGGAATATTCGGAGTATTTCGGTTCGGACATCCACGAACGCTATTCTCTCGCCCTTGGGGGTGGAGAAGACTATGAACTCTTGTTCACTGCTCCAACATACAGGAAATGCGAGATTGAAGTGCTCTTCAGGAAGTTCGGCACACCTGTCAGTGAAATCGGCGAAATCACCGCGGTACCAGGAATTCGTCTGCTCTCCCCTGAAGGAGAGACGGTCCATGGCATTGCAGCCGGATATGATCATTTTCTGCCCCGGCATGGAATGAAGTCATGAAGAAATTTCGGCATGGCCTTCATCTCTTTGCAGACCTCGGTGTGACATCATTTCAGAACCTGGAGAAAAGCATCCGCAGCAATCATATTTCCTGCCTGCGGTATCGTAGCGGAAGCAGAGAACTGTCGATTCAGGACGGTGAGGCAAGAAAAGTTCTGGTTCTTTGCGATTCAGCCGGAATCCCCTGTCTGATTGAAGATGACGTAGCACTGGCAATCAGGCAGGGCGCTCAAGGAGTCCACCTGAACAGCGTTGCGCCTCCTTTGGCAACGGTACGAAATACTTTGGGAACCAGAAAAATTATCGGTGTTTCGGTACGCGATGCCCGGGAAGCTGCACAGGCAGCGGCATTCGGAGCAGACTACCTTCATTGGATAGGGACACCTTCCGCAAGCCATGCCCCAGATACACCAAGCGTTCTCCCGGAAAACATTGCTGAAGCCAAACGTTACCGTTCAATACCGGTAGTCGTTCCATGCCTGTTTGAACGCCAATCGGCAGATGATCTTCTGCAAAAAGGTGCCGATGCACTTTTTTTTTCCCTGGAAGCCCTGCCCGAGACGGTTACCGCGCTCGATTTTGCCGAACTGGCGCTACTTTTCAACCGACACAATCCCTACCCTCGCGGCTCGGTGCTCACTGTTGCCGGAAGCGACTCCGGCGCAGGCGCCGGAATCCAGGGAGACCTGAAAACAATTACGCTGCTTGGAGGATACGCTTCGACCGTCATTTCCTGCCTTACCGCGCAGAATACCCTCGGAGTGCTGTCCGTACACCAGCCGTCGGCTGCCTTTTTTTCAGAACAACTCAATGCCGTATTGAGTGACGTACCGGTCGATGTGATAAAAACCGGAATGCTGCACTCTGAGGAGATCGTTGAAACTTTTTCAGAAACATTGGAAAATTATGGAAAAAAGTTACTGGTCGTTGATCCCGTGATGACAGCAAAAAGCGGGTGGCAACTCCTCGGAGACAAGGCCCTCACAGCCTTGGCCAACCTGCTGCTGCCCAGCTGTTACCTCATTACGCCGAATATCCCGGAGGCCGAGAAACTGACGGGACTCTCGATAGACAATGAAGGAGGCATGGTTGAATCGGCGTATGCACTACGAAAACGGGGAGCCCGGAACGTCCTGATCAAAGGTGGACATCTGGGAGGTGATACAGCGGTCGACATACTTCTGGAGGGCAGCAAGGTACATCGCTTTGCCGCTCCAAAGGTTTCCCACGGGAATACTCATGGTACCGGCTGCACCTACGCATCGGCAATCGCAGCCCTGTTAGCGCAGGGAGAAATCCTTCCAACCGCGGTTTCCCATGGCAAGGAGTTTCTAACCACGGCCATCATACATGCGCGTCCCATGGGATCGGGGCACGGCCCGCTTAACCACTTTCAGGCTGCCCAGGAATTTCATAGGTGCAGAGGGGTAATTTTCTCAGATTGGCACCCTTTCCCGGGCGAAAGGAT
>RPRC01000279.1 GCA_003857395.1 Geobacter sp. | reverse complement strand
CCATCAGCTGGAGTCCGGTGTCCGGAGCAACATCGTACAACATCTACTATTCTGAAAATGCAGATTTTGCTCTGACGGATGTGGGCGTAACAAAAATTTCAGATGCCACCAGCCCCTATACCATTGAGGACGGCGTCCTTGATGACAACACAACCTACTATTTCGTCGTGACCGCAGTCAATGCAGGCGGCGAAAGTGCGGTGTCACTCCAAGTGTCCGCAAAACATACGACCTTCTCCCAGGCAAACCTTGGGGGGGATTGGTACGTCACTCTGTTTTACACAGCTGATAGTACGATTCACTGGCTGAGAATGAAAATGACCATAGATGAAGATACAGGAGCTGTCACCGCCATCAGTTACTATGAGTTAGACTCAGGGGTCCCAGACCCTCTTCCCGTTCCAGGTGATTTACAATACACTATTGATGCAGATGGCAACGTCGTTCAGCTCGGAAGCGACTATCCGGGGAGTGACAGCCGTAACGTCATGGCCTCGAACAAAGAGCTGATTATCGGGACTGATAGTCTGTCAGATACTATCAGGGTAATCCGGATCTTCCAAAAAGCTCCTCCTGCAGATTCCGGTTATTTCTCCGACGCCGATCTCGCCGACAAGTCATTTGTTTTCCATCAGCTGACAAACGTTACCGACGTTGGCTGGATGTACGGTGCAGGTTCTATGGATGGTTCCGGAGTAGCCACCCTCACCTCCCTCTTCGGTCCAACCGGAGCGTTAGACCTACCCGATTCCGAACAACTGTATATTGATGAGAATGGTGTAGTGACAAGCGACGACGACCAGTATTTCCGGGGCTTTATGTCCCTTGACAGAAGCCTGATCATCGGCACTACCAAGGATGAAGTAGATGGTTCATACCAGTTACGCGTAATCCAGACTTCCGGCCAGACATTCACGATGGGCGACCTTGCAGGAGCCTACAAATTGGCTTCGCTCTTCGACGGGGTCGAGGAGTACTGGCAATACGGAACAGTGACGATCAACTCCTCAGGCGTAACTGCATTGACAATCGAGCAAAGCGTTCTCGGCGGCATTGGTAGCGAAGTTGTTGATATTGATGAGCCTCCTACCTTGCTGATGAACGCAGCAGGAACGATTACCGATGCAGACGATCCTTCGTTCCACGGAACCATGTCGGTCACGAAAGATCTGCTGGTCTCAACTTTCACGCTAGAGGAAGAAATATACGGCCTGTCCCTGGTAGCGAAGTAACAGCAGCGCCGGCTTTATCAGGAAAGATTACTTGTGAACAAGGGTGCCGTCAGGCCGTGGGCAAACTGGGCCTTTCGGCACCCGAAAAACAAGTCTCGACAATTCATTGTTGATGAAAACAGGTTGGCATCGCAAAAGATGACAACCTGTTTTTGTTTATGACTATGCGACTATCTTTCAAGTTTTTTAACATTACACCCTAACAACAGTCAAGTGCTTTTCAAAGCTTTAATACCTGCTACACTTGATAGTAACAATAGTAACTGACAGGGAAGTCAATAGCATGCCCACAGAGACGAAAGACAATCAGGTCAAGATAAGCAATCATTTCACCAATACGCTTGATTATTGGCACACCCTGTATGATGGAAGCACATTTCTGTCTCTGCATATGGCTGAGCGGAAAAAAATCGTCCTTGATCTTGTTCGTGCAAATGCAATGGGCAACACCTTGAAGATCTTGGATATGGGTTGTGGCACAGGTATCCTGACACGATCGCTTCTTGACGAAAAACATTCTGTGGCCAGCCTTGACTGCTCCAAGCAAATGCTCGAGAAGCTTGATGACTCGCTGAGCGAATCACATTACGATACTTTTTTGGGAACTTTCCTGGGGAATGTTGCAGGCACTTCTTTTCCAGCTGAAGACTTTGACGCCATCATCTGTATCGGGGTTTTTCAATACCAGTTGAATGATGACGATCTTCTGCGGGAAATCAGCAGAATCCTGAAAAAAGGCGGATTCTGTATCTTTACTCTACCGAACCTGCTGCGGCTCAACTATCTCCTGGACCCTTTTTATTATTTTCGATTTCTGGCAAGAGCCATAAAAAGGATCCTGCCAAAAGCCATGGGCAAGGACATAGGAACCCCGAATGCCTTGTCAGGAGAAGTGAGTGACACCCTCCCCTATGATAAAAAGTATTTTCTGTGGCAATTGAACGATTCAATCGAAAAACAGGGGCTACGGATAATTCAAATTGTCGGTTTCGGGTATGGTCCCCTTACCTTCTGGAGCAAACAGATAGTTTCCGATGAAAGATCGCTAAAAATCAGCAGCAAACTTAACCAGATAACAAGTAGCTGCGCTTTCTTGAAATATTTTTCCAACAGATGGGCATTCGTTGTGGTGAAGATGTGAACGCTTCTGGCGAAGACCTGTGATGCAGCGAAAACGCTAAAAAACCAACCTCGGAGGATGCGCATCATGAGAACAGATTCGATAGAGCTTGAAGCCAGCCGCATGGAAGGTTTATCTGTTGATTACTATCCCCTGATGCATGAACGTCACAGAATATTCCCGGAGTTATTTGAACAGCGCGACCATAAGAACATCCTCGATATCTCGGCTGGCATGGGGATTGTCGCGAAGAGAATCAAAGACAGCTACCCCTGCACTCTGAGTTGCAACGAGGTTGATGAAACCTGTTTGAAACAGCTGGGGAAATTACAGGTCAACCTGTCATCTTTTGATTTGGACAGTACGGAAGCGTTACCGGTGGCAGATAACAGCTATGACGCGATAGTTTGCCTCGCGACGATAGAACACCTGGTCAACATAGATCATTTTATTACGGAGCTGCATAGAATCCTCCATGATACCGGACGCCTCTATTTATCCGTTCCGAACTATGCCGCATTCTACTGGATGATACCGCTTATCATGGGAAAAACCTTTCATGATCCGCTTGATCCAAAATCGCGCTATGAGTTTTATGCGCATATCCGTTATTTCACCTATCGCACGCTGATCGAATACATGGAACATTTCGGTTTTACCGTGGACACTGTATATCTGCCCTTACCGGAAGGCAGCACCCATTTCATGGAAATAAAAAGCCGCTCGAAAGTCCTTGCTTACCTGATACGAAATTTTTTCCGGTTGTTGTATATCGCATCGCCTAGATGGCACCAGGAACCGGTAGTCTGTTTCGCAAAAAACTATTCGGGGAAAATGAAAAAAGTAATTTTGTAGCTGCTGTCGAGCTAAAAAGATTCCTAGCCAGTGGCGGTTTAACCAAGACCTCGACAACCAATGTGAGGACTCTAGTCATGAAAAAGGCTTTGGTAATTTATACGCACATTGTCGGCCTTGCCGTTATCAGGGCACTCGGCAGGATGGAAGTTCCCGTGTATGCGCTGAACTACAGTGAAAACGAAATGGGTCTCTATTCAAAATATGTGAAAGGAAGAGTATCGGTACCAGACCCAAGAAAAAACGAAGAGGATTTCATCTCACGACTTGTAGAATTGTCAGATGAATTCAAGGGCAGCCTGCTTATCCCTACGGATGATTATACAGTGGTCGTCCTCTCAAAAAACAAAGAGTTGTTGCAGTCCCATTATGTTGTTGCCGTTGAAGATTGGGCAATTGTGCAAAAGCTCATTGAAAAGCAGTATACCTATGAACTGGCACGATCCTGGGGCATTCCTTCGCCGTGGACTTTTGTCGTACAGTCAGTTGACGAAGTAAAAGCAGTCCGTGAGCAACTTACCTATCCTTGTCTGATCAAGCCCTGCGAAGGACACACTTTTTTCGATCATTTCAAGGTCAAGATGTTCAGGATAGAAAATGAAGCAGAACTGTATGCACGTTACAGCCTCATAGAACCGTTGGGATTCAAGGTAATGATCCAGGAACTGGTTCCCGGAGATGATACGCAAGGGGTGAATTATAACTCTTACTTTGTCGATGGCGCCCCAATTGCCGAGTTTACCGCAAAAAAGGTCAGACTGGAACCGCCTTTCCTTGGCTCACCACGGGTACTGGTCAGCAAATCTATCCCTGAAATTCTGGAAAACGGCCGACTTTTACTGCAAAAACTGAATTACAGCGGTTTTTCATGCATGGAGTTCAAGAAAGACCAGAGAAATGGTGTCTATAAACTCATGGAGGTGAACTGCAGAAACAATCTGAGCGGCTTACTCGCAGTGACCTGTGGAATAAACTTTCCCTGGATACTGTACCGACATCTGATGTATGGCGAGATCAATCGCGCCACGACTTTCAAAGAAAATGTCTACTGGATAGACTTGGATAAAGACCTGCTGAGATTTTTTATTTCACGTAAAGAAGAAGGCTACTCTTTGAAAGAGTACCTGCTCCCTTATTGCAAAAAGAAAGTATTTGCAATTTCGAGCTTTAATGATCCATTGCCCTATGTAATGCGCGTAACTTATCTCATGAAGCTGTTGTTCAGGAAAGTAGTGGCCAGAACCAAGGGTGCAATAGCACCAGGAAATACGTAGTTTTCATCCGGAAGCCCTGAAACAGTGCTATTCCGTGATTATTATATTCGGGTTGCAATCGGCTCGTAGCGTCACAAACATGTTTCCGAGAAATCAACATGAATAAAATAATCCAGCGAATTTACTACGGAATAAAACCCTTCATTTCAAGAAAATTGCTTCTGTACATACGAAGTAGATATGTACTTCAGCAAAGACTGCGCAATAAAGCAACCTGGCCGATCCTCGAAAGAGCCGCCCGCACTCCCGTGCCGTGGACTGGATGGCCGGACGGGAAACAATTTGCTTTGGTACTTACCCACGATGTCGATACCCAGAGAGGTCATGAAAAATGCCGTCAATTAATCCGCCTGGAGGAAAAACTGGGATTCCGTTCATCTTTCAATTTTGTCCCTGAAGACTATGTTCTCGACGAGACACTCAGAGCATATCTTGTGAACCATGGATTTGAAGTAGGCGTCCATGGCTTGAAACATAATGGAAACATGTTCCGATCCAAGGAGGTTTTCCTGGAAAATGCAGCGAAAATCAACGGCTATCTCAACAAGTGGCAAGCGGTTGGCTTTCGCGCCCCGTGCATGTATCACAATCTTGAATGGATCCAGCACCTCGACATTACCTATGATGCATCGACTTTTGATACTGACCCTTTCGAGCCGCAACCGGACAGTTTAGGAACAATTTTCCCGTTTCTGTACCGGAAAGACACTTCGTGTCGTGGCTACATAGAATTGCCGTATACGCTTCCCCAGGATTTCACCCTTTTTATCCTGATGGGAGAAAAGAACATTGATATCTGGAAAAAGAAATTGGACTGGATTGCCCGAAAAGGAGGGATGGCGCTGATCAACACCCATCCTGACTACATGGACTTTGGTACCGGCAGATTACGTAACGAGGAATATCCATCGCGGTTTTACGAAGAATTTCTTGCCTATGCCACATCCAGCTATGAAGGGCAGTTCTGGCATGCCCTTCCAAGAGAAATAGCCGGTTTTTGGGAAAACAGTCCTTTGAATACGGAGCAAGGGAAACACTTTACGAGTCCCCCTACCCAATCCGTACTCGAAAGAGATTTCTGATGCCGAAACAATTAATTGACCTCGAAGTAAAAAATTCAAAATGTATCGGTATCCCAAAACTGTGGTTTTGAATCATTTATTACTTCGGCAATTAAACAACACAACCCTGATGTAGAGGCACGGCGCACCGTGCCCCGATTGGGCGAGGCAAGCCTAGCCCCTACCGTTGATATGTTTAATTGCCCCCGTACTACAAAGAAAATTTCTGTAGAAGCATAACTCCAACACTAGCAATAGTGTTGATTGGCGGAATTCACCTTATGACGTGTGAAGAGATAAAAAAAGTGAATTTCCTTGGTGTTAAAATTGACATTGTCGATTATGTCCGTGTGCATGAAACAATAAAATCTACCATAGAGAAAAACCATAAAGGGTATATATGTGTAAATGATGTGAGCAATGTCATGAATGCCACTCAAAATAAGACATTGTTAGAGGCGCTCAACTCTTCGCTGCTGTCTCTAGCTGATGGGACACCTTTGGCGTGGTTCGCCAAGTTGGTTGGATTCAACGAAATTGAAAGAATATCCGGCATGGATATTATGGTCAACCAGTTTAGCCAAAAAGATGGCTACCATCATTATCTGCTTGGAGATACGGATAACAGAATCAATAGAGTCATTGAAAAAGCGAAAAGCCTCAACAGCAGCATACAAATTAAAGGCTACAGCCCGCCATTTAAAGCATTTGATGCAGAAGACAACCGGTTTATGATTGATAAATTGAATACTGAGAAACCAGATATTATCTGGGTTAGTTTTGGAGGCGGGAAGCAGGAAAAATGGATGCATGACAATATTAAAAATCTTGACAGGGGCATCATGATTGGGGTGGGAGCAGCATTTCAATGGTTCCTTGGTGACTTGGTAGTGCCTCCCAAGATATTCCAACGTATGGGTTTGCAATGGCTTTTCAGGTTTACACAAATGATGCTGTTCACAAGTCCAAGAGATTTAAAGAGAGCTAAAAGGGCACTTCATCATAGATGGAAATTTGCTCTTTCTTTCCCAAGTGAAGTGATAAAAGCACGAAAAGTATTTAAACAACTTGATTCATGAATTGATGCTTTCGCAAATTCTCTGAGCTGTCATCTCGACCGACAGGGAGAGATCTTGTGACCAGTTGTAAAAGCAAGATGCCTCCCTATGGTCGGAATGACAAAATGTAGCGTATTCACACTTTTTGCGAGTTCATCATGAATTATTCTCCCCGATTTTTGTCATGTTAGATCGTGGAATCTGATTCAAATCATATTCATAGCAAAAGCAATAAGAAGCGTTGGCTATCAATTTCAAACTGCTTAATCCGTACTGAGGCATTACAATGAATAGCGAATCAAACGAAATCATGAATTCAGTTAATCACAGGGAAAGAGGGGGCGGTCTGAAATACGTTTTGATAACCACTGCACGAAATGAGGTGGCATATATAGAACAAACAATAATGTCCGTTATTGGGCAGACAGTACTTCCTTTAAAATGGATAATCGTCAGTGACGGATCAACAGACGGCACCGACGACATGGTAAAAAAATACGCTGTGGACAGGGAATGGATAGAATTTGTGCGGATGCCTGAGCGATCAAAGCGAAATTTCTCTGGCAAAGCCCACGCCTTTAACGCAGGCTACGCAAGACTCAAGGATATGGATTTTGACCTTGTAGGGAATATTGATGCCGACATAACATTTGAAGGTAACTTTTTTGAGTACCTACTTGCCAAATTTGCGGAGACTCCTTCATTAGGTGTTGCTGGAACGACGTATACGGAAGATTCGTTCACAGGATATAACTACAACATCGTAAATATTGAAGATGTCACCGGTCATTGCCAGTTATTCAGGCGTGAATGTTTTGAAGAAATTGGCGGATATGTTCCTATTAATG
>RPRC01000278.1 GCA_003857395.1 Geobacter sp. | reverse complement strand
CACGACACACTATGCCCTCCTGACGGTTACCGACACGGGAAGCGGGATGGAAAAGGAAACAAAGGAAAAGATTTTCGAGCCGTTTTTTACTACCAAAGATGTGGGAAAAGGTACCGGACTCGGTCTCTCCATGGTCTACGGCATTATTAAGCAGCACAACGGCCATATCCTCGTGAAAAGTGAGCCGGGAAAAGGCACCTCGTTTCTGATTTATCTCCCCTTGACCCCGAGGGACAACCTGCCCCCTGACGACTCGGCTCTCCCCTCTCAGCCCGTTGCCGGATCGGAAACAATTCTCGTGGTGGAAGACAACCCGGAGGTGCTGAATCTCAATCGCACGGTCATGGAAACATTTGGCTACGGCATTATCGTGGCGACTAATGGTCAAGAAGCCGTTGAGCAGTTTACCAGACATCAGCAGGAGATAGCCCTGATTGTCATGGATGTAGTAATGCCCAAAATGAACGGCAAACAGGCCTACCAGGAGATCGCCAAGGTACGCCCCAACGTAAAAGTTCTCTTCATGAGCGGCTATACAGCGGATATCGTCCTGGAAAAGGGGATTTCCATTGAAGACTTCAACTTCATGCATAAACCAGCAACGCCCATGGAACTGCTGCGGAAAATTCGTGAAATCCTTGACGCATGAGAAACAACTCTGAAAAGCGAAAAACAATCGCAAAACAACCCGCTTCGCTTTCAACCACGAAAGCAGCTGAGGTCGTAAAGCAACGCAACTTCGCTAGAATTTTACTCCTTGCGGGGATCCTTTGGTCCTGGCACGAAAAACCGGAAGATCAGCTAGCAGCAAACGTCAGTTGCACGACAAGTCATTCCATGCTATGGCACTTTTCTTGCTAAAATTGTCACCACGTGGGCCAGAACGCCCTGCAATCCCCTTTTCAAAAATGACCATATCAAGCTTCTCACACCAAAGTTCCTTTCTGTTTTTCGGGAATGAGTTTGATAGAAACCGCCTATTTGGCCGAGAGAAAACCTATGCTGATTCCTGTGATATATTCGAATGATACGCACGACATGATTGAATCCCAGACATTGAGCAGTCTGCTTCGTAACGGCAGTATCAAATCATTCAAGCGTTCAAGTGGCTGGGTTCATGTTGGGAAAGACAGTATCCGCAGATTTGATTATGCTCAGCAAGAACAGCTGGCGAAAGACCTCCCTTACAATAAGCGCCAGCTGCTGCAGCAAGAATCTCCTCAAAAATCCGCAGCAATCATGGGAAACGATTTTGTGTAAAAAAACCCAACACAATCCCGTCGAATAACTTTACAAACGATAGACAGCTTCTTATCTCTCAGCGATTATAAAACACCAAATACTACCAATATACAGGCTATTTTCGCACAGCAGGCCACCTGGTCCAGGTATTGCAAGGAGATTTTTATAGTATATCTCTTGCACACTGTGGAGACCCATCATGAAGATTTTTTCTATCGCCCTTTCTATAGCTGCCTTGCTGTCGTTAACTTCGACAGACTTGAAAGCCTACACCATTGAAGACAACTACTGGGGAGGAACCCCAACCCACAACTGGTCAGCCAGGGACATTATCGGAGCGTCTGAAGACTACGATATTTCTAGCATGGATGTTACCGTTTCAGGAAACACAATGACGGTTACCATTTACAGCAGCTTTTTCGATAAAGTTGATTCGCAGACAATCAAGACTGACAGTACTAATATGGGAGACCTGTTCATCAGCACCAGTGGATGGAATCCCAACACAACAGGCTCAAACTATTCCACCGATACCATACTAACTACCGGGACACTATGGGACTACGCGGTTGTACTTGATCATCACGGGCAGACAGCCGGGGACGGGTTTGCATCAAGCGGCACAGCATCTCTCTACAAAATGCAGGGCAACGGCACGGTAGAGGCATCCGGACTGAACGGCCTGAGCAACGATAACTGGGTGTACCGCAAAGATCAGATGTATCGGTTCAACCCGGGAACGAACAGTACTGCACTCGATGAAGACACATGGGCTCTCTCCGACATCTCTGGCACCATCTACGACAAGCTTACCTTCACCTTCGACATCTCTGACCTGCTTGACCAGGCCACGAGCCAGGAATGGGGTTTCCATTGGACCATGAGCTGTGGCAACGACGTCATCGAAGGAGAAGCTCCAATCCCCAACCCCGAGCCGTCAACCCTTCTCCTGACCGGATTCGGCATTCTGGGAGTCGCATATCTAAGGCGTAAACGGAAACAATAAAGGAAGATAAATATACGCAAAAAGGGGGTGCTCCGTATGAGCATCCCCTTTTTTCATGAGTCGGCAGGGAGAAATTGAAGAGAAGAATCAAGGAGACCGGCCAAGGTCAGCAATCAAGAATGATCGCCTGCCATGCCCCCCCTAAACCTGAGTATTCACTCTGTACCACGGGGCGCAGAAATCTCCAGGCGTTTTTTGTGTTTTTTCACTGTCTGATTCAAAAGGGAGATGATCTCTGTTGCCGCCTTGACAATATGGCGGGGATCAAAGCCCGCGTTGGTCATCTCCCGGTAAAAGGTCTTCGCCACGATCTTTACCAGCTTTTCCGGATCCTGGCAGAAGGGTGCAACGGTAGTGCTTACGAGAGCCTTCGCCTCCTGGGCCAAAGAATACTGTAGAAATCTTGAGTGGAGAATCTTTTGCGTCTCGATAACCTGAATTGACTTCCCGACCAGCAACGCGACAAACACGGAGGTGTTCAGGTCTCCGGCGTCCAGAATCCGGTTATTTTTCGGGTTACTGAAGTTCATGATGCCGATAACCCTGCCGGCAATAGTGATAGGTACCGAGATAAAACTTCTATTTGACTGATCAGGGCGTCGGGCAAAGGGGAAAAAGCTCGATTGGGTGATATCCTCTACCAAGAGAGGTTCGCCCCTCGCGGCCACCTGGCCAGCGATACCTTCGTTTACTTTCGCCGCCTCTCTACTGGCACTATCGGGCAATGGACCGAATTTAGAAAAAACCCGCAATTTGAACTCTCCATCCCCATTTTCTCCGTGGAACAGCATGATGGAGCAGTTCTGAACCTCGAGAATTCCGGCAGCCATGGCTGACAGATCATTCAGGCAGTCATCAAGGCTCGTCTGCTGTTCCAGGAAAGTGGATAATCCCACCAACTTGAGTAGAGAGTCGTGGTATGTTGTCATTTCGTTACCTCGCTGGAGCAGAATATTTCCTGAGATGCCAAGCTAAACTATGCGGGATTACTTCGGCAAGTAAACATCTCAAAGGGGCAGTGCTTGCCCTGGCCAATTGGGGCGCGGCGAGCAGCGCCCCTACATATATAATTACCGGTGTAACAAGGGAGCTCAGCATGTGTTCATATAACAATTCGAAGGCCAGCATAACACTGCTTCGCAAAATACCTTTTTTGCCTGCCTCTCCGATGATCACTTAGCAATGCTACAGCAGATTTTCAGAAAAAAAAGGTTCCACAAGAATGAAATTATCCTCCAGGAGGAAAATACCCGCCAGTTCATGTACGTGGTATTTTCCGGCAAGGTAAAGGTCGTCCACCACTGCGGCCGAGGCAAGGAATATATCCTTGCCTTTCACAAACAGGGCGACTACTTCGGCGAGATCGCTCTCCTTGACGGCAAAACCGCACCGGCCTCTGTTATTGCCATGGAAGACACCGAAATCTGCCTACTGGAGAGAGCCGACTTTACCCAAGCCTTGCTAAGCAACGAAACGGTCGTACAGCACACAGTATCATGATGCTCTGCTCCAGGCTGAGAGATCCGGCTACGACTCAAGGTGACGAGAATCTCATATGACAGTGCCGAGAAAATGAGAGCAAAACCCATAACCATGTACCGCTAAACAGCAGAGGGAGCAGCCATGATGGCGCCCCCTTTTTTCTTGATCAAATAGTCTTCCGTGCTTCTTTATTATCTTATCTCTCCGCCGCAGAAAGCCAGCCCAAGCAATCCGCTGCCAAGCAGCATCAACGTGCCAGGCTCCAGCGCCATCTCCAATTTCAGCGATGTGACTGACTTTACCAATGTTCTTGCTCCATTGACCTTCGCCATCAAGTGCAAACAAGGCATAGGACAAAGAAAAGGTATTCTGGAAAACAGGTGTTCAAAAGGTGGATCATTCTTTCCGACACCAAAGATGTAAACAATTTCGACACTATCCTCATCTATGACGACAACCCTGAATGCAGAGGAATTATGCTCATCAGTGTTTTTCATTAATCGGCAGCAGCAAGCGCACCAAAATAAAGGGAGGCAGAATTACTTCTGCCTCCCTTCCCTTCTCCCAACCGGCAACCTTCATTATGCTTACATTTTGGATCTTTTCCGGCCGTAGAATGCCAACCCAAGCAGACCACCACCCAGCAGCAGAATCGTACCCGGTTCAGGCACTGAGGTCAGGTCACCGCTTAATAGCAGATTATCTGTATCCGTGATATACGTCATTTGCGAATCAGAAGCAAATCCCCCGTTGGCAAACTCAACCGTCAGGAAGCGGAACAGGTCGCCAACAGGAGCATATCCGGTAAGGGCCACCAAGTCACTATAGGTTGCAGTGATCGCAAGATCTGTCGGAGCAGATTGAACACTGAAGTCCCATCCTTGAGCTGAGCCATCGGTTCCCCAATTACCACCATTCGTACGGTCAAAAACGGTATTACCAGCACCGGCATCGATTGTGAAGGCTGTTATCCCAAGCCCGGTGCCATTAACAAATGACCACAGACCACCATACGTGTCGCCACTTTCCGACAAAGACCAATTTGTACCGCTGGCGGCCCCAGAACCTGAACCGGTATCAGCCCAAAGTGCCTCTGCAGAAGTCTGGTCGGAAAAATAGACCTTGACCTTCATGCCATCCATCATGGTACCGTTGGTACTGTAACCGGTAAGCGACGTAGTGGAATAAGTTGTGCCGTTATTCTGGTTTACAGATACGGTGTAGGCGAACGCAGGAAAGGTCATGAGAAGGACACCAAATACAGAGATGATCGACCTTACAACTGATTTTTTCATTTTTGCCTCCTGAATTTTATTTATCTTCAAAACATTCACTAGCAGATTTTGAGTATGTTACTCTGTTTTAGCATTTACTATGCCAAACAATAACATACTGATTTTGCTAATCATTTCACTCGCCAGCCACGTACAAAAGAATTTGTGTCAAAAACTGTAAGAAAACCCGACACGACCGAAAACCGCAAACACCTTACCACTACATAATATGCAGGTCCCTTACAAGACATTTTCACCCCAAATAAAGGGTCCGCACTTGGGCCATCTCGACAGGGTATTCTTTTCGAAATCATGAGACATCCTCAAACGACGACTCCCATCTTCTCATTCTCCCGGTTATTCTGTTTTATTTCGCAGGTTTTCATTGCAAAACACTTAATATATGACTACTATTTATCACTATGTTTTATGTCGCCCTGCGAATACTCTTATATGACAAGGTTCGGTCGTTTATAACACTGCTCGGTGTTGTCTTCGCGGTCAGCCTGATTTTCGCCCAGGCCGGCATTTACCTTGGCTTGATGGAAACATCATCCGTCATCATCGACCACACCCCCGGAGATATCTGGGTAACATCAAAGAACAGCAAGAACTTCGATTTTTCCCAGCCGTTTCCTGATCCAATCTATCATCAGGTTCTTTCAGACCCAGACATCCAGTGGGCTGAAAAACTGATCGTTGCCTGGGGAGTAATCCGGCAAAAAGAAGGCGGCACCGAACAGGTGGAGATCGTCGGATTCAACCCGGATACCGGCGTTGGCGGTCCGTGGGATATGCTGGAGGGCAATGCCCGGAACGTCAAAAACGGCAATTTCGCCATTGTTGATGAATCAGCACGGAAAAGGCTGGGAAATCTTCAGATCGGCGATTACCGGGATGTCCTTTTCCACCGGCTTCAGATTGTCGGGATTTCCAGCGGCGTCAAATCATTTACCACTGCCCCGATCATTTTCACCTCCTTCAACCTTGCTCAGAACCTGATAACCTATGTCGGCTCCGACAGCACCGTGTTTGTCGTTGCAAAAGTGGCTCCCGGCAAATCCGTCGATCAGGTTATCGAACGATTACAAGCAAGACTCAAGGGCGTTGATGTCTTCGACAAAAAAACTTTCAGCGCAAAAACCCGCCTCTACTGGACGATGGAAACCGGCGTTGGTTTTTCTTTCCTGCTGACCATCGTCATCAGCTTCCTGGTCGGCATGCTGATCGTTGGCCAGACAATCTACAACTCCACGGTCGAACACATCAAAGAATTCGGGACGCTCAAGGCGCTTGGCGCCAGCAATGGTGACATTTACAAGATTATTCTTTCACAGGCCTTCATCAACGCCTTTGCCGGATATCTCATCAGCCTTTGTATTACCATCATTTCCGTTAAAATCTATGAAATGAACTATATGGTCATGGCCGTGAAGGCCTGGCTGAACATCCTGGTACTCGGGCTCACTCTTATCATGTGTTTTTCAGCAGCCTTTATTTCCATTCGGAAGATAAAAAAGATCGACCCTGCCATTCTGTTCCGAGGATAGTGTAGTGAAACATGCGATAGTAACGGAAAATCTCTCCAAGGTTTACTCTGACGGCCGGAACGAAGTCACTGCCGTTGCAGGGGTTGACCTGGTCCTCAACGCTGGTGAGGTAGTCGGCCTTTTCGGCCCGTCCGGCAGCGGCAAAACAACCCTGCTTTCCATGCTGGGCTGCATCCTGAGCCCCACCAGTGGCTCCTACCGGCTATATGGCAAGGAAGTTGTCAATCTGGATGAAACGAAACTTCCCGCCGTCAGAAAAAAACTCATCTCGCTGATATTCCAGGGCTTCAATCTCTTCCCTGCCCTTACTGCTTATGAAAACGTCATGCTCGGCCTCCAGATCAAGGGGATTACAGGGCCCGCCGCCGACAAGAGGACCAGGGATTTGTTTGCGGAGGTAGGCCTTTCCGACAGAATGGACTTCCTGCCGAGAGACCTGAGTGGCGGACAAAAACAGCGGGTTGCGGTCGCGCGGGCGCTTGCCTCTGATTCTCCCGTGATCCTCGCGGACGAACCGACCGGTAATCTGGACTTTGCCAACGGCAGGAATGTCATGGAGATCTTGAGAAAGCTTGCCCGAGAGCGACGAAAATGCGTGATTGTTGCAACCCATGACAACAGAATAGAAGATATTTTCGACCGGATCCTTTTCATGGAGGATGGCAGGATTGTCAAGGAAGTCAATGACATCGCGAAGTTGAAGCTGATGCGGGAGTTGACTTCCAGTTCGATATAAAGATCAAAACCGAAAGCAAAAAACATTAGCCACAGACACACACAGACAATTTCTGTTTGTAACTATTCAGCACCGACCAGTCATAACTCCCCCTAACCCCCTCTTAACTTAAGCGGGGGGATTATAAACCTCCTCCCATTAAGTTAAGGGGAGGCCGGGT
>RPRC01000277.1 GCA_003857395.1 Geobacter sp. | reverse complement strand
CACGGCGACGATACCTTCCCGCGCGCCGACAGTCGCAATCATCATTCCGCCGGTTACATCTCCCGCAGCCCAGATATCGGGTGCCGTAGTTCGCATCTGGTCGTCTACCGTGATATAGCCCCTGTCGTTTACAGCCACTCCGACCTTTTCCAAACCTATTCCCCGCGAAGAGGGGGCGGTCCCGGCGGCAAGCAGCAACTTTTCCGCCCGGAAGGTTTTTCTCTGCCCATTGCTCTCCACTACAACTTCAACTGCGTTTCCTGACTGCGAAATTCCCAGGACTTTAACGTCCAGCATGAACTTCATCCCCTCTTTTTGCAATGCCTTCTGCACAGCCTGGACCGGTTCGAACTCCATGCGGGAGAGGATGCGTTTGCCATGTTCAAGCACCTGAACAGTTGCTCCCATACGGGTGAGCATCTGTCCCATTTCAACGGCGATGACACCCCCGCCAATAATAATGAGAGATGAGGGAAATTTTTTGAGGAGCAGGGCGCTTCGGCTCGTCAGGTAGTTGACATTGTTCAGGCCGGGGAGGTCAAGCAGCAGCGGAAAGCCTCCGGTTGCAACCAGTATTCTCTCTGACGTGAGAACTTGATCGCCGACTGCCACAGTCCGGGGCCCGATAAAATGTCCCGTACCCTTGATCAGCTGCAGGTCCGGTATCGCCTGGAGGACATCGAGGTACCTGGATTTTCGCAAACCCTTTACGACCCTATTCTTGTGCTTAGCAAGACGCTCCCAGTCTACGACGTCCGGCATAGTTCCCACCCCGAGTGCCTCACCAAGCCGCGCCTCCTGCCGGAACAGGGCCGCGTGAATCAGGGTCTTGCTCGGAATACACCCCCAGTTGATGCAGGTGCCGCCCGGGGTGCTTTTTTCGATCAT
The DNA here is from genome assembly GCA_003857395.1 of Geobacter sp. Next base: position 6,597 of record RPRC01000277.1, on the reverse strand, counting down.
GGTCACTCGGGAGCCGAGGGCCTGGGCGCGTAATGCCGCGGCAAAGGCGGTGGAACCTGAGCCGAGAATTATGATATCGCAGTCTTTTGACATGATAAAACCTCGCCGTGCAACTCTACCACAAACCGGTTTTCAGGCAAAGGCAGGAAATCCTCTGGAGTGGTAGCAAAGTCGTCGCCTTGTTGGGCCGGTGATTAAATTTATGCAAAACGGCGGAAATTGATATATAGTTTCTGTCCGTGAGAGAAATGCACTTTCCTGCCGTTTTCAACCGGATTACCTTTCGAAATACAGTGATACCGCTGGGCAGAAAAACGATACAAAGGCAGGAGGACTATGGAATACCAAAAGATCTTGAAAAAATCGCTCCTCTTTTCCGGACTGAACGAGGAAAACCTTGCTGAAGTGGCTGCCATCGCAACCAAACGTACCTATGGGAAAGGGGAAGTCCTCTTTACCGAGGGAGAACCTGCCGAGGGGTTTTTTCTGATTGCTTCCGGTACGGTGAAGTTGTCGAAGATATCCTCGGATGGCAAGGAAAAGGTGCTTCATTTTGCCTATGCATCGGAGACATTTGCCGAAGCCGCGTTCTTCGGTGACGGCCGCTATCCTGCCGAAGGGCGGGCCCTTGAGAAGGTTGAGGCGTTGTATTTCCCCCGGGCTGCTTTCATGGGGATTTTGGAACGTAACCCCCGGTTTTCCCTGAACCTGATTGTCACCCTGTCGCTTTCGGTGCGACGCTTTGCCCGTCAGATCGAGGAACTTACCTTTGCCGAAGTGCCAAGCCGGCTGGCTGGCTACCTGATTGAACTCGCTGCCAAAAAATCAACCAGCTTCCAAGGTAAAACCTATCTCGATCTCGAGATCAAGAAAGGCGAACTTGCCTCCCACCTGAGCACGGTCAGCGAAACTCTCTCGCGCGCACTCAAGAAGCTGAAAGATGAGGGGGCAATCGAGGTAAAGGGAAGCCGTGTTATTATCCAGAATATGGAGCGTTTGAAGGAGATCGCCGCCAAGTAGGGAAAATGGTCCAGGCCGAAAATTCCTGATTTCCGGACATAGGTATGCAAACAATGCTTTTACGTCTCTTTCTGCTTTTTTCCATCATTCCCATTATTGAAATTTGGCTCCTGATAAAGGTCGGCAAGGTGATCGGAGCGCTGCCGACGGTTTGCCTGCTCCTTGCTATTTCCCTGGTGGGGGCCTGGTTGGCCAAGTCCCAAGGGCTGAAGACGGTCGTGGCCGTCCGCGAGGAGCTCGCCGTTGGGCGGCTTCCTGCCGCACGGCTGATGGATGGCGCCATGATACTTGCTGGTGGAGTTCTGCTTCTCACGCCTGGATTCTTTACCGATTTCCTCGGGCTCTTTTTCCTCTTCCCGCTGAGCAGAACCTATCTGAAAAAATGGTTTGGGCGGCTTTTGGAGCGGGCACTTTCCCGGGGAACGATCATAGTTCACCGGCGGTAAGGATCGGGCGGGGTGCCACTGAACATCGATGAGCCGTCGCAAGGAACTGAAAGGAGCATTCTCCGGTGAAGCGAGAAGACAAAATACGTCTCAGTATCGCCCGCGAAGCCGCCCGGATCATGTACGAGGATGGGGTTAAGGAATACCGTGATGCCAAGCGCAAGGCGGCCAAGGCATTCGGCCCGGAAAAGGCCCTCTCGCTCGGTTCTCACCTGCCGACCAATGCCGAGATTCATGAAGAGCTCTCCCGCCTTATTCGGATGCATGAAGGGGATGTTCATCCGGAGCGACTTCTCCGGATGAGGCTCCTGGCGCTTTCCTGGCTTGAGCTGTTCGCACCCTTCCGCCCGTATCTGGTTGGCTCGGTCCTGGCCGGGGCTGTTACGGAGCGGAGCGACATCGATCTCCATCTGTTTGCCGATTCCGTCGAGGAGGTGGAGTTGTTTCTGGAAGAGCGGGAGATTCCCTGCGAAGCGGAGACGGTAAGCATTCGCTACGGCAGTGAGTTTCGGGAATATACGCACCTGTATCTGGACGATGACGGAATCGTTGTCGAATGCACGGTCTATGATCCTTCCGAACGACACCAGCGGCCGAAAAGCAGCATCACCGGCCGTCCCATGGAACGGGCTGACGCGAAACGGTTGCGGGAACTGATCGGCGATGAGACACCGGAGACCGAATGAGAGAAAAAGACCTGCCGGGTTTTGAAAACCTTGCAGGTCTGGCCAAGCCAGACACTACTGAAACTTCACGAAACGCTCCCTCGATGAAAAACCTGCTTCTTGAAATATTCGATATCCTTCTTGCTGCCTATGGTCCTCGTTCCTGGTGGCCTGCCGAGACGCCCTTCGAGGTCTGCGCAGGGGCCATCCTTACCCAGAATACCAACTGGGGCAATGTGGAAAAGGCCATCGCCAATTTGAAACGAGAGGGCCTCTTATCGCCGGCGGAACTTCGGGACGTTCCTCTGGCGCGGCTGGCGGAATTGATTCGACCGGCCGGCTATTTCAATGTGAAGAGCGCCAGACTGAAGGATTTTATCGCATGGCTGTTTGAGATACATGGGGGAAGTCTGGAAGAGATGTTTTCAGGCGACTGGCGGGAGTTGCGGCAGGAGTTGCTGCAGGTGCGGGGGATTGGACCCGAGACCTGCGACTCAATCATTCTCTACGCCGGACATAAACCTTCCTTTGTCGTGGATGCCTACACCAAGCGCCTCTTTTTCCGCCTCGGCTTTATCTCCGCCACGGCTTCCTATGACGAGGTGCGCGACCTGTTCATGCAAAACCTCCCGGCCGCTGTCGAGCTGTTCAATGAGTATCATGCTCTGATCGTCGAGCACTGCAAGGAGCGCTGCCGGACCAGGCCATTGTGCGGGGAATGCCTCCTCAGGGTCCGTTGTGAATTTTACCTGAAAGGTTCATCCGTTACTCCCTGATGCAAACGGCACTCCCTTGTCGAGAGCCACGCCGTTCCAGTTCGTAGTCGATGGCATTGAGTACTTCGAATTTTCGCAGTGACCAGAGGGGCGCGATCAGGTGGTCCCTTCCGCCGTCTCCGGTGAGTCGCTGGATGGATATTTCCGGCCGGAGCCTTTCCAGAAAGTCGCAGACCAGTCCCACATACTCATCCCGATCAAGCAGTCGCACTTCGCCACGGGCATACAGCTCCGCAAGTGGTGTGTCCTTCATGATATGGAGGAGGTGGATCTTGACTCCGTCGATTCCCAGGTTGTTCAACAGCTGTGCCGTGCCCAGCATCTCGTCCCGTGACTCTCCCGGCAGTCCGAGGATAATATGGGCGCTGACCCGGATACCTGCCCTGTTGCATGATCGGACAGCTTCCTCAAAGTCAGAATAGCTGTGCCCTCTGCCGAGATAGTGCAAGGTCCGGTCCAGTGGCGACTGGAGACCCAGTTCCAGCCAGAAGTAGGTTTTTCGGGCGTAGTCCCTCAGCAGCGCAATCGTTTCCGGAGGGAGGCAATCGGGGCGGGTGCCGACAATAAGCCCTACCACCTCATCAACCGCCAGCGCCTCGTCATAGAGACGTCGAAGAGTCTCTGCTGGCGCATAGGTGTTGGAGTACGCCTGGAAATAGGCCAGAAATCGCTTGGCTTTGTACTTGCGGGTCATGACCTCTTTGCCTGCTTCGATCTGCTCTGCCACCGAGACCCCGGCCTGGATGCCGTGGGATCCCGATCCTTTGCCGCCGCAATAAATACAGCCCCCGGTTGCCACGGTTCCGTCCCGGTTTGGACAGGAAAACCCGGCGTCCACGGAGATGCGGTGGACCCGGCAGTCGAAGACCCTTTTCAGTTCGTCGGAGAATGCGTTGTAGCGTTTCAGCAAAATGGATCCTTCTTTCGAAATACGAATGAACTCCTGCATGTTGGACGGTGTTCCACGTCTCAGCTCCAACAGTCTCCTGGAAAAAGCAGTGTATCCTACTTGAGGCTCTGTACGCAAGAATCGGTACAGAAAAAGAAAGTAGAATATGTTAATTGATAAGTAGAAATAAATCTGCTAGAAAGAGTCGCTGGCCTGTTGGCGGCAGATAGTGAAAGTGGTAGCCGGAGCAACCGCATGGACAGGCAGGATCAGACCGAAACCAACATGAATGGCGAAAGGCTCCTTGAAAGGAAACCTTCCCACTTGGAATTCAGGAGGTTGAACGACGGAGGATCTCATCCATGGCGGTAAGAAAGGTTTCGATCTCTGTTTCCGTGGTGAACCAGCCAGGGCTTACCCGGATGGTGCCGGCAGGATAGCTGCCGATGGTGCGGTGAGCCCAGGGGGCGCAGTGAAGGCCGGTCCTCACTTCAATATCGTATTCATGATCCAGGGTAAATCCGATCATGGCGGGATCCCTTCCTTCCGCGGTGAAGGAGACGATGCCGCCCCGCTCCTCTTCAGGCGCAGGTCCATAGGTGACGATGCCCGGAATTTTTGCAAGTCCTGCCAACAGCTGGCGAACGAGGGACATTTCCTTTTTTCTGATGGTCTCGATGCCGGTGCTGAGGATGAATTCCACCCCGGCCTTTAAGCCTGCGATACCGGGTGTGTTCAGGGTGCCGCTTTCGAAGCGGGCCGGCATTTCTTCCGGTTGCTCTTCATCGCTTGAGTGGCTGCCGGTTCCCCCCACCATCAAGGGGGGCAATTCAAGGCCAGCCGCGATGTAGAGAAATCCGGTGCCCTGTGGTCCCAACAGCCCTTTGTGGCCTGGTGCCGCAAGGAGGCTTACTCCCATTGAGTTGACGTCGATCGGTATGACACCGGCACTCTGGGCGGCGTCAATCAGCAGCGGGACCCCTGACTGGCTTGCCAGATGACCGATTTCGACGAGCGGCTGAACCGTGCCGGTGACATTCGAGCAGTGAGAGAGGACGATAAGGCGGGTGTCGGCCCGGATTGCGGCTGCAAGATCACGGGGATTGAGGAAACCGCTCCGGTCGCAGGGTATCCGGGTGATTGACGACCCCCGTGTTTCGGCCATTCGGAGTGGCCTGGAAACGGAATTATGCTCCATGGTTGTGGTGACGGCATGGTCGCCGGGCCTGAGCATGCCGGCGATTGCCAGGTTCAACGCCTCAGTTGCGCTGCTGGTGAAAGTCAGCCGGGAAGAGTCTTTAATCCCGAACAATTCTGCCAGGCTTTCCCGTGCCCCGAAAACAATGCGGGTTGCATCCAGGCCCCGGCGGTATCCGCCGCGCCCGGGACTGGTGCCGATCTCCCTGAGGGCATGGTCCACTGCCCGGTAGACCGATTCCGGTTTGGGATGAGAGGTGGCGGCATTGTCGAGGTAGATGGGCATTGCTGCTCCTAAAATCGGCTGCGCAGGGCGAAGTGGAAAACAACATCGGGGGCGGTATCCACTAATACGTCTTCCGAAATTCCCACGTCGAATGTTGTGTTCCTGGTAAAGCCGATCGTTCCTCCCGATACCAGTTGAACGGAGCCACTGTTAACTTGTTTCAGGCTGCTGCCGGTGTAGAGGGATGTGTGGGCGTCGGCCTGGACCTTCAGGGTGAGCCATTGCAGGGGGCTCCAGCCAAATCCGAGGGAGCCGAATCCGGCAAGATTGCGCTGCTGATCTTTCAGTACCTCGCCGCCGGTCAAGGCCATTCCACCGGCTGCGCCATACAGTGTCAGCCGGCCGAGGGGAAGCTGGAAGTTGTCACTGGCAGTCAGCCAGAGGGCGAAGTCGGTGCTGCCGCTGCCGAAGAGGCGGTTGCTGTTGCCGGTGGGAAGCTTGATGCTCCCGTGCAGTGCAACTGCCAGAGGTGCGTCCGTACCGTCGTGGTAAAGCTGCCATGTCCCCGAAAGCCGGACATCGCCGATGCCGGAAGAACCGTCATCCACCTGAACCTTCGTCACACCGTTTCGGGTGTACTGGTAGCGCAGTCTGTTTCGGGGGGAGGATTTGCGCATTCCCTGGGGGAGGCCGAAGGTGTCGTGGAAACCTTCGATAAAACCGTCGAGAAAGCCGCCGCTGTTTGCCAGGTAAGGAATGTCGATACCGATCTGGAACTCTGGAGTGATGCCGTAGCGGGCTGCAAGGTTGAAGCGGTAGGTCTCGCCGTCGAGCATGATTGTGTCCGTCGGCGAGAGTCCAGACGTTGAGTTATTCGATACGTCGCTGGTGAGAGTTGCCTCGAAATGGCCGGCCGGAACAACAAGGGCACTGCCGATTGCGGGGAGGCCAAAGATCCGTATCAATGGACTCTGGTTGCTGCTCTGGAAAGGGATGATATCCACCGCAGTCGCGGAGGTCGCAGTGCCCGGCAGCATGACTGATAGTGCCAGAAAGAGCAAAAATATAAAGACTGTCGGAGTCCTGACAGTAGCGTAGCGAGATTTCTGGTAATGGCCATTGGTGCAGTCGCGATGATACATCATCTATGCTGTTCTCCTTAGCTGGGATTGAACCGATTCCGTGCCGTCAGGGAAAAGACGGTAAAGATTCCTTAAAGCAAATGTCTGGTAATTGCAAGATGATAGTTTGCCAGTACACTGTTGAAACATTCTGCCATGTTTTCGGAGGTTTTCCAGAGAACAGCAAACTTTCCGAAACGATAATCCGAAAACCTCTCGAAAGGGGTCGGGATGAAATTTCTCGCTCTGTTTTTCTT
>RPRC01000276.1 GCA_003857395.1 Geobacter sp. | reverse complement strand
CGGCTCATGCAAGGCTTCGAAGAGAGTAATCTCATGCCCAAGTTTGACCAGGTCGCCTGCCACGGTAATGCCGGCCGGGCCGGCACCGACCACTGCCACCTTCTTTGCGGTCGGCGGTGCCGGTTCGGGAACCGGCAACTCTTCCTCGAACAGGGCATAATCACTGGCAAAGCGCTCCAGACGGCCGATGGCCACCGGCTGAAATTTCCTGCCCAGGACACAAGTCAGCTCGCACTGGGTTTCCTGCGGACAGACACGGCCGCAGACAGCCGGCAGTGCGGAACTGTCGCGCAGAATGCGGGCCGCTTCGAGAAATTCCCCGCCGGCTATTTTCTGGATAAATCCGGGAATATCTATTTCAGCAGGGCAATTGCTGACACATTGGGGAGTTTTGCAAAGAAGGCAGCGATGGGCCTCCTTGACAGCTGTCTTCCAATCCCAGCCCAAGGCAACTTCATCGAAGTTGCCTACCCGCGCTGCTGGATCTTGGTGCGGCATCGGCTGACGGGGTATGGCGCACCGCTCTGCCACGGTCAGTTCCTTCTTGCAACTGTTCACTGGGCACCTCTGCTGCAGGCGCCGTGTTCATGATGGTGTGACAGCGCCTCAGCCTCTTGTTTGCAGTACATTTTCTGACGGGACATCATCTCGTCCCAGTTAACCTCATGGCCGTCGAAATCTATCCCTTCGGAGCAGACAAAGCGTGTCTTCCCGGCAACCGTCACTCGGCAGGATCCGCACATGCCGGTGCCGTCCACCATTACCGAGTTGAGGGAGACAATGGTTTTAATTTTCAGTGGCAGTGTCATCTGGGAAATGATTTTCATCATAATCGGCGGACCGACCGGATAGACGAGCCTGATGTCTTCGCCTTTATCCAGGAGGCCCTGAAGAACATCTGACACCAGACCCTGACTGCCGTAACTGCCGTCGTTAGTGGCAACATAGACCTCGTCGCAGACAGCCTTGAGCATCTCCTCACAGATCAGCAGTTTTCTGGTTTTGGCCCCCAGCACCGCGACGACCCGGTTACCCGCTTCCCTGAAAGCCCGGGCCACGGGGTAGCCGGCGGCAATGCCGAAACCGCCGCCAACCATCACAAAGGTGCCGTCGATTTTTTCCACATGGGAAGGATTGCCAAGCGGCCCGACCACATCGAGAATGGTATCGCCTTCCTCCAGCGCGGCCAGCAGTTCCGTCGTGGCGCCGATTTCCTGAAAATAGAGATCGATGAACCCGGCAGCCCTGTCCCAATCGGCGATAGTGAGCGGGATCCGTTCTCCGCAATCATGGATGCGCAGCATGATAAACTGCCCGGCACAGCATTTCCTGGCGACCAATGGTGCAGCCACCCGCATATGCCAGGTACGTTCTGTCAGTAATGTTTTCGAGAGGATAGTATGCATCAGCACCTCGGATTAGTCCGGTATTTCACACACCACATGACGTACTATGTAAGTGTGTAACACTCACGACCCGCAAATGATAAAAGGTCAGCCCTGAATTTCTCAGGCATATATACAGAAAATTTTCTAAAGGTAAAATTTTTTTTGCAAAGTCCGCCAAAGGGCTCAATCGAGTACATATAACAAACATAAATTGAGTATACTGAGTACATCTATGTCTTGACTTCCCTCTTGCATCCCCCGTAAGATACCAGTAAAAAACACCTGAACAGGGGTCCCGATGAACGTGATTGCAACAAACCTTGATGCTCTTCGGAACACGATAAAAAAATTCGGCAAGGAAAATCTCGAAGAACTGCTTTTTGCGACCGCTGAAGGTACCCGCCTCATCACCAACAGGCAGCGAATCAGGATCTACCTTGAAGACCTGACCGGAGGGGTGCTCTCCTGTGCCCACGTCTCAGGTCCGTACAAGGATGAGATTAAGGAGACAAGCTTTCCGATCGTCTCCCGGGAGGCGCTGGTCTCAATCGTGTTTGCCAGTCAATCCCCAACAATACTGACGGATGCAAAAAACCGCAGCCTCCCCCTTGATATCCGCTTGGCAAAAACCTGTGCCATTACCACAACCAGCCTTTTTCCGTTGGTAAAACTGGGAAGATCCATCGGGGTCATCTGCATTGATGACGATAGCCCGGAAAAACCGCCCAACGAATCCGATACTGACCTCCTGATCGATTTCTTGAATTTCATCGCCGACAGCCTCGATCAGGCGCGTAAATATCAGCAGCAAATACTCCTGACGCGCCGGGTGGAACAATTCAAGAAACGGGAAGCGGGTGCCTTTATGGTAAATTCGGCGGTCCGGCTCATCGACCGTCTGTCACTCGCCTCGGTGCTCGTCCCGACAATCGCCAGCCACGGCAAAACCCGCATGGAGGTTCTTGCCAGCTACTCGGCAGACCCCAGACTGAAAGCCCTCTACGATGACCTGGGCTCCATAAAACTGGGAAGGGGACGGTCCCTGGTGGCAAAATTCGTCGGAGACGACGGCTGCATCAACGACGAGCAACTGTTACAACCGCTCTTCATCCCCGACCTTACCCAGCAATTCCTCCAGAAACGGGCCCTGACCGAAAAAATGTTTCTACGCTCTCTCTACATCGTCCCGCGCTATGAACCCGAGACCCGCAAGGTCATCTGTCTGGTTAATTACTATTCGCGAGAAAACCACCAATTCTCGGAATTCGAAGCAGGGATACTGCAAACCCATGCGGAAATGGTGGAGCGGGTCATCAGGGAGATCGGCGACGAGCATTTGGAAATCAGGGTGCTGGCGGAGATCACCGACCTACTGAAGGAGCGCAATGAAAAATTGCAAACCTTCCTGGACAAGGTCCTGTCAAAGGCCACCAAACTTATCGGTGCCGACACCGGCAGCATTGCCGTGGTCCGCGAGTGGGATCTTGAAAAATGGCTGGTGGTAGAAGACGATGCCGGCGTAATCATCGGGGCAAAAAACAAGGAATGGCTGAAGAAAAAAATCCCCCCCTTCCGTGTCGGCGGAAGCGAATTACCGCCGGAAGAGCGCAGCCTTACCGGGTATGTCGCCTGGTCGAAGCAGCCGAAGATTATCGCCGATGTGGAGGACGAAATGCGGGGTGAAGGATTTCATTACCCCACCAGCGAACTGATCCGAAGCGAAATCGCCATGCCCATTATCTGCGAGGATACGATACTCGGAGTGATTTGCCTTAACTCCTTGAAACGGGGCTACTTCACCGAAGAGCACAAGCGGATACTCCAGATCATCGAAAGCCTCACCTCACGCTACATTGCCGACATCCAGCAAATCGAAAACCTGCAGAGCCAGGTATCGCGCTTGACGAACGACGTGGCCTACAAGGATCCCCTGGTCTCATCCTACCGTTTGGGAAACATTATCGGCAATAGCCACAAAGCCAAGGAACTGGTTGATTTCATCAACACCGTTTCCGTGCCGCTCTGCAATCGCATCGTCTCCTGGAACACAAATAATCTCCAGGAAACGAGCCTCGGCCTGCCCTCCATCCTGCTCGTAGGTCAAACCGGGGCGGGGAAAGAATTTTTCTTCAACAATTTCTACAACAAGCTGAACGAGATGTACCGGGATGCGGTAAAAACGGGAGGGGAGCTCCCCGTTAAGAAGACGAATATTGCCGCCTACAGCGGCGAACTCACCTACTCTGAACTGTTCGGTCACAAAAAAGGCGCCTTCACCGGAGCATACAGCGACCGCAAGGGGATCTTGGAAGAAGCTCAGGGAGGGGTCGTTTTCCTGGATGAAATCGGCGATGCGGATCCGAAAACTCAAGTTCAGCTGCTGCGGTTTCTTGATAACGGAGAATTTTTCCGCCTTGGCGAAAGCCACGAACGGCATGGCCGGGTGCTCCTCGTGGCGGCAACCAACAAGAACCTTCACGAAGAGATCAAGGCGGGACGATTCCGGGAGGATCTCTACCACCGGCTCTCGGAACTTTCTGTCAGAATTCCCAGTCTCGGCGAGCGACGCGAGGACATTAGCGACCTTGCAACCCATTTCCTCGGAAAGCTCTACCGAACCTACCGTGGAGCTGACGAGCCCATGGACGATGCCCCGACGCTCACCGATGGGGCAAAAACGTTGCTGCTGACGCATCGTTACGAAGGAAACATCCGGGAACTCCGCAGTATCCTGTTACGGGCACTCTTCTTCCGCAGCGGCACAGCGATTACCGAAAACGACATCCGCCGTGTTGTCCGTGACAGCGAGCAGGAACTGCCGACCAACACCCATGACAGGCTTCAGGAGCAGCTTGCCGAAGAGGTACTTGCGGAGATTGCAGCAGGAAAGGATTTTTGGGAAGCGGTCTATGAGCCCTATTCGAAAAATCGCATTCCACGAGATGTGGTACGACTCATCATCGAGAAAACCAGGCAGGCCTCAGGGCGCACAATGCCCCAGATTGCCCGAGCTCTGAGGGTTATCAACGGTGACATCGGGGAAGACGCAGGGGATCAGAAAAAGTTCTTTAAGTTCAAGAACTTCATATACAAAACAATACGCTTGTGACAGTACTGCCACAGAAAAAGGGGAGCAAGCTCCCCTTTGATACTCTTGAGATTAAGTCCAGAGGCCGAGGAGTCTGTCGGACTTAGGAAATCGAAGCGAAAATTCGGCTGGGCGAGGACAGGAAAGGCAAGCGGACAACGTAGAAACTGTTATTTTTTCTGCAAGTAGCGGAGATCCTGCAGGATGAGTTCTTCGAGGGTTGCATCATACCAGGCCTTGCGGCATTCCACGTCATTGATGGCACCTTTCTGCAGCAGAGTCATAAAACGGCAGCCGCCAAAACAGAGGGGCAGATACGCGCAGTCGAGACATTCATCTTTCTTCCAGACATCCATATTGTGAGACTCACGGAAGTCGCGGATGCCGCTTTCCAGGTGTCCCACGTCGAGCCCTTCCAGGCCGATAAAGGCTGGGCATTTGTACAGGGCCCCGTCGTAATGAGCCACAAGGTTGTCCTTAAACTCGATCATGCAGGTGGTGGGCTGAACCTTCGGCGTAGAAAAACCGCGCCGCAAAATCTCCTCCCGCAGGTAGATTGAAGCATCCACCAGCCACGGCTCATCGGCGGAGCAGCAACCCTCGGAAAATTCCGGCATCAGGTGCTCTCCGAGGGTGTCGCTGACCGGCGCAAACAGCACATGGGCAACCTTGTCCGGGGTTACTCCCAGAGCCACCAGTTCGTCCAGAAGACGGGGGAATTCCCGGTAATTCTCCTCGGTGTAGTTGCCGCCGATCCCGATCTTTATAATTTCGCAGACATCACGAAGATTCTTGACGATGAGATCGAAGCTCCCTTTTCCGGAAGAAAACGGACGGTAGCAATCGTGGTTTTCCCGAGGTCCGTCAAGGGTAATCCTGGCGCTTTTCAAGCCGAGAGGGACAAGCTCCGAGGCCACGGCAGAGGTAAGGAGGGTGCCGTTCGTTACCAGGGTGAAGGCGTATTCCGTTCCGGCCTTTTCGGCGGAGGTCTGCAAGCGGAGCGAGATATCACGGATGAGGTCCAGGCTCAGAAGCGGCTCGCCGCCGTAGAAATCAATGATGAGATCTTTGCCCTGCTGCAGGAAATTCTCCTCACAATACTTTACGAGCAGATCAGCGGTTTCCGGGGACATGTAATGCCGCCCCCGCTGTTTTCCTTCGTAGCAATAGGTGCAGGCAAGGTTGCAGTCCAGGTTCATGACTGCCATGAGGAAGGCCTTTTTCAGCCGCTCTTCCGCATCGGTCATCACCGTGAGCATTTCCTGCCGCTCGGCATCGCGGTCCGGCACGAGGAAACCAAGACGGGTAAGAGTCGCGATGCTTTCAGGCGAGAGCGTGCCTTCTGCCACCGACCGGAGAATGGACAGGGGGACGATGGCCTTGGACAGCCGACGGGTGGAGAAGAGGAGGACCTTGTCGGGGTTGTCGCGGCAAGGGTATTGTTTCAGATATCTGGATAGATGCATTGGTGGAAAAAAGGGAGGGGGGAAATGTCCCCCCGATACTTACAAAATATCTGGCAGGTTAGACATACCGAAACGGCATATAAAGCCCACCGCAACACATACCCATCGGACTGAGAAGCGAATCACTCCCGTCGTCAAAAATCATGATCTCTTCATTTTCCATAACATCCTCCTTCTTGGATTAATTTAAAACCCTGAACAAGATCTCATGCTAAGCAGTTCACCACGATTCGTCAAGGTTTTTCAGGAAAACGATTGACCGCTGCTAAAAATAGATTCGGACTCCACCCTCGAACCAGCGCCTTGGATTGCGAAAAGGAAAGGCTGGATATTGAGCGCCGTTGAAGAGATTATGGGCTGAGAAGAATGTTTCCAGCGATGACTGTCGATCATCAGTGAACGTGAACAATTTTTTGGACAGATAAAAGTCCCAAATCATTGCAGTAGACTTGCCGTTGTCCGCTACCTCCCCGTTCCACTGGGTGTAGTGTCCCTTCAAGGTGGCTCGGCAACTCTTTCTGTCATCATACAAAATCCCCACATCATAAGTATTTCGGGGCACCAAGGTAATTATTTCGCCGGTTTCTCGATCAGTCGCATCCACAAAGGCGTACCCAATGGTTAAAGAGGTATTAAATACCGGCATGGTCTTCACCTCCAGCTCCACCCCCTGACGACGATGTTTGCCTTGGTTTACATATGTGGACCGCCCATCCGGCAGTTCCAAGCTTCCTACTAAATTACTTATATCGTGGCGAAAAAGGGTTGTCTTTAACCATGCATAACGGAGAATAGTAGTCTCCAGACCGAGGGAGTAGGACCAGACAGATTCCATTTTCAGATTGGGGTTTGATACAGAATAGAAACCATCGCCAAAGGTATAGAATAGAGGCGGGGTACTGAACCCCCTAGCCACGTAGGCCCTCAGGACGGTGCTCTCCCAGGGCGCAAAGGTAACTCCCACACTCGGACTCCAAAAGTCACCATTGGTGCTGGTATGGTCATATCGCAGACCAGGAGTGAGGGAGAAATCCCCAAGAGTGACCGTGTCGTTGAGGAAAATCGCCCACTTCTCCAGCCGCTGCTTGCCATCCTTGATAGAAGTAGACTCCAGGTGCCCGGAATCGAAATCCGTTCCAAGAACCACTTCGTGCCCTCTTGGGGTCCAAACGAGTTTCGTTCCTGCGCCGAAGTTTCGCTCAGCAAAATCGATATCGACCAACATCAGGCCTGTCAGCAAATCGTTCTGGCGTTGTTCATCATCCCGCCACGACGACCGGAGTGTGAGTTCCAGCGCAAGGTCATTGGTAATCGAATAATCAAGCCCCAGGGTAGTAAAAACATATTGATAGTCACCGTCAAAAGAAACGCCGTAAAGGGGAACCTCTCCGATCTCCCTGGCACCCCGGTTGTAGCCGAGGGTAAAAGTGAGGTCAGCCCGGTCCGTGGGTGAGTATTTCAATTTAGTATCGAAATTACCTGCGTGGAAGCCATTGTGCGGGAGAAGACCGTCGGAGAGAAGACCGCCACCGGACAGGTAGTAGCCCACCCCGG
>RPRC01000275.1 GCA_003857395.1 Geobacter sp. | reverse complement strand
GATCTGTTTCATGGCAAGCATCAGACGGGAAAGTTCACCCCCTGAAGCTATCCTGGCCAGCGGTTTCGGGGCCTCGCCGGGGTTCGGCGAGAAAAGAAACTCAACCCGTTCCATGCCCGTAGCCCGCGGCTCATCATAGGAAGTGAAAGCAACATCAAAGTGCGCGTTCTTCATGGCAAGCTCATGCAGCTCCATCTCCATGGCGGTTTTCAGTCGCGTGGAAGCTTCAAGGCGCTGTCGGGTAAGCTCACGCCCTGCCTCCCGCAGGGAATTCTCCAGGCGCTGCAACGTCTCTTCCAGTTGACTGTGCCGTTCTCCGCGATGGGCAAAAGCCTCCAGCTCGGCATCCACTTCTTCCTTGAAGGTCAGTATTCCCTCAATGGTAGGAAGATACTTCTTTTTCAGCCGATAGATCAGGTCAAGCCGGTCATCCACCTCCTGGAGACGGCCCGGGTCAGCCTCAAGTCGTGCCCCGTAATCGCGCAATGACAGCGCGGTGTCTTCCAGAGAGAGGTAAGACTCGTTCAGACGGGCAGAGAAAGCCGCAAGGTTTGTATCCACTGTTCCCGCCTCATCGACCTCGGCAATTATTGAACGCAGTACCCCGAGCAGCGCACCATCACCATCATACAAGGCATCGTAGGCTCCGCTGGTCGCACGAATCAGTTTTTCCCCATGCAGCAGTCGCTGCCGCTCTTCCAGCAGTTCGACATCCTCTCCGGGAAGGAGAACAGCCTCTTCAATTTCTCTGGACTGAAAGGAGAGCAGATCGATCCGCCGGAAGGCGTCACGTTCATCCGTTTCCAGCAGACGGAGTTCTTCAGCAGTTTTCCGATATTCATCATGGATACGCGAGTACAGCTCGCGAACGGGAACAATCCCGGCGTAACCGTCCAGGAGATAGAGGTGGTTCTCGGGACGCAGAAGGGTCTGGGATTCATGCTGACCATAAATGTTCACCAGCAGCGGTGTTATTTCACCCAGCAATGACGTCGTTGCCATTCCACCATTCATGAAAACCCGGTTTTTCCCTGAGCGCGACACAATTCTTTTTATGAGCAGCTCGGCACCAGTTTCTATCCCTGAATCTGCGAGCTTCTTCCGGATTTCTTCATGTTCGGCAATATCAAAGAGGCATTCAACCACCGCGTCATCTTCGCCGGTACGGATCAAGTCCGAGGAGGCCCTTCCACCGAGGATAAGATTTACCGCGTCGATGATGATGGATTTACCGGCACCGGTCTCTCCGGTAAGCATATTCAGTCCTGGCCGGAAAGAGACGTGGAGTGCGTCGATAATGGCAAAGTTTTTTATTATCAGGTCGGTAAGCATACAGTATCACTCCGCCGCAACAGATCAAGCTGGCATCGAATGGTTGCAACTGCAGGAAAATCCTTCCTCGCGCTATCGCTCGCCCCATTTCAACTTGGTCCTGAGTACCGTGAAATAATCGCTTTCACCGGAGAGAATCAGCCGGGTACGATGCTTGGCTCTACTAACCCGCATCTCATCGCCGCACTCCAGGGGGACAACCACTTGACCATCAAGGGTAAGCATTACATTTTCCATCTGCGAATGCAGGACTACCGTTATCTCGGTGTCCGCGCTCACCACAATGGGACGATTGGTAAGAGTATGGGAACAGATCGGCGTAATAAGAAGGCAATCGATAGTCGGATCAACAATCGGCCCATTGGCGGAAAGGGAATACCCGGTTGACCCGGTAGGGCTGGCAATAATCAGTCCATCCGCTTTGAAGGTAGCGAGGAACAATCCGTCAACCAAAGCATCAAGACTGATAATCTTTGCCGGGGCACCCTTGTTGATGACGGCATCGTTCAGCGCCAGATACGATCCGATTTCCTTGCCGCCCCTGTGCAGAGTGACGTTCAACATCATCCGCTGGGAAATTTTACATTCCTTGAAAAGGCACAATTCGAGAGCTTCATAGAGGCCACTGACGGGAATCTCGGTAAGAAAACCGAGACTGCCAAGATTTATTCCCAGGATCGGCACTTCGCTTTCACCAACAAGTCGTGCCACGGAAATAAGCGTGCCATCCCCACCGAGAACGACAACAAGGTCAGCTCGTGCAGGTATTTCTGCCCCCTTCAAGCCAGTATCATCCCCCAGATACTGTGAAAGCCGCTCCTCCAGAAGAGGCGTAAAACCTCGATCCCTAAGCCAGCGCAACAATTCTCCGGCAACCTCGCGACAGCGGGGGTCTTGAACCTTGGCAAAGATTCCAATATGCTTCACGGACGAATTGCTGCAGTATCGGCTAAGAGAGGGCACGACGTATGCTCCTGAAACGGATTGCTTTCCCGTTGAAAAATGCTAAACAAACGGTTAATTAGTAGCATGAAAATCCTGTGATGTCCAATGGTAACGCCCTGTTGCGTTACCGCATCATTCACTATATACTTCCAGCACCGAACTGCTACCATTATACGGGTAAAGGAACAGGCCATGCCAAATCATAACCACCATTATATCCTCGAAAACAGGACCCGCGAAGCCCTTACTCCTGCCAATCTCCGCCGGCTAATTTTGAAACACTTGGAATACACCCTTGGCAAGGACAATTTTTCCATCACCAGGCATGACATCTATCTGGCCCTGGCATATTCAATTCGTGATCTTCTCGTTGAAAGATGGCGCGATACCCAGCAAACCTACTACGACCAAGAGGCAAAACGCGTATACTATATCTCGATGGAATTCATGATGGGACGCAGCCTGGGAAACAGCCTGATAAACCTGGATCTGGTTGAAGAATGGCAAGAAGTACTCAAGGAACTGGGCCTTGATCTCGAATGCGTAGAAGACCTTGAGTGGGAGCCAGGGCTCGGAAACGGTGGTCTCGGCAGGCTCGCTGCCTGCTTTCTTGACTCCCTTGCAACGCTTTCAATCCCTGCGTACGGCTACGGGATCCGCTATGAATACGGAAGCTTCCTCCAAAAAATAATTGACGGTTCACAAGTCGAACTGCCTGACAACTGGCTTCGCTATGACAATCCGTGGGAATTCGGCCGCAAGGAGCATCTGCACCTGATCAAGTTTTACGGTACAGTATCAACCAGGCTTGACGAGAACGGCAATGAGTACACGTGCTGGGAAGACACCGAAGATGTCATGGCGCTGGCGTACGATTTCCCAATTCCCGGCTATGGCAATGACGTGGTGAACACCATGCGTCTGTGGACTGCAAAAGCCACTCGCGATTTCGATCTTCACTTCTTCATCGAAGGGAAATACCTGGAAGCCGTTGAAAAGAAGATGCTCACAGAAAACATCTCCAAGGTGCTCTACCCCCCCGACCAGGTGTTAGAAGGCAGGGAACTTCGCCTGAAACAGGAATATTTTCTTGCCTCCGCGACGGTGCAGGACATCCTCTATCGTTTCAAGAAAAAACACAAAGATCTGAAACTGCTCCCGGAAAAAGTTGCAATCCAGCTAAACGATACCCACCCTACCCTCGCCATTCCGGAACTGATGCGGATACTTCTCTGCCATGAACGGCTTGACTGGGATACGGCATGGGATATCACCGTCAGAACCTTTGCCTACACCAACCACACCGTCCTGCCGGAAGCACTTGAAAAGTGGCCCGTCTGGCTGCTGGGAAAAATTCTCCCGAATCATCTGGCAATCATCTACCAGATCAATGAAAAGTTTCTTGCCGAGGTCCAGGAACTCTTCCCCGGCGAACCGCAGCGGGTTAAACGAATGTCTCTCATCGAGGAGTCTCAAGACAGAAAAGTAAGAATGGCACATCTCGCCATCGTCGGCAGCCATGCAGTCAACGGCGTATCGCAACTCCATACGGAAATCCTGAAGCAGAAGGTTTTCCTGGATTTTTTCGAGATGTATCCCGAAAAATTCAGCAACAAGACTAACGGTATAACGCAGAGGCGCTGGCTGAAAAAGGCGAATCCGAGCCTCAGTTCCCTTATAAGTGAGCACCTCGGCGACGGATGGATCACGGACCTGACCGAACTTGCCAAGCTCCGACCCCTCGTAAACAATCCGGAATTCGTCAGCCGATGGCGCGCATCGAAACGGGAGAACAAAGAACGACTTGCACGGTACATCCTTGAGAAAACCGACCTGAGGGTCTCCGTCGACTCACTCTTTGACTGTCAGATAAAAAGGTTCCATGAATATAAAAGGCAAATTCTGAATGTCCTGCACATTATTACCCTCTACAACCGGATCAAGGATAACCCCAACAAGGTGATCCTCCCACGGACTTTTATCTTCAGCGGGAAAGCTGCCCCATCCTACCAAATTGCAAAGCTCACCATCACTCTGATCAATGCAGTAGCGAAAAAGGTCAACAACGACCCTGCTATACGCGATCAAATCAAAGTGGCATTCCTGCCTAATTACAGGGTAACCTTGGCCGAACGCATTATCCCGGCAGCCGACCTTTCGGAGCAGATTTCAACTGCAGGCACTGAGGCTTCAGGCACCGGCAACATGAAGTTTGCCCTTAACGGTGCTCTGACGATCGGCACACTGGACGGAGCAAATATCGAAATAATGGAAGAGATCGGCGAAGAGAATTTCTTCCTCTTTGGCCTCAAGGCCGAAGAGGTTGCCGCGCTGAAGGCACGGGGCTATAATCCACGAGAAATTTACAACACTAATCCTGAACTCAAGCAAGCCATTGACATGATAACACAGGGGGTGTTTTCTCCCGAAACACCGGATATTTTCCAACCGCTTATAAACTCCCTGCTGAACCAGGGAGACCTCTATCTGGTTCTTGCCGACTATGAATGGTATGTCAGATGTCAGGAAGAGGTTGAAAAGATTTATCAAGATCCTGATAAATGGGTGCGTCGATCAATTCTTTCAACCGCCGGCATGGGAAAATTTTCCAGTGACAGATCAATTGCCGAGTACGCACAAGACACCTGGGAAGCAACACCCGTCAAGATTGAACGCAGCAACAGGAAATATCGCAATCACCACCCTGCCCCGTGTCCGGCCAAGGAAACAGAAACTGGTCAACCGAGTGGCAACAGACTTCCGTCAATTGGTGAATCGGGAACAGACGTAAAAAAGGATACTTGATGCCCAATACACAAGCAAATGCGCCATTAGCTGAAAGGATGAGACCGGTTAATCTTGACGAGTTCAAGGGCCAGGAACATCTTTTGGGCCAAGGAAAGATACTGCGCCGCTTGATTGAGTCGGATCAGATTTCATCTTTGATTCTCTGGGGGCCTCCCGGTGCCGGAAAAACAACCCTGGCCCGGATCATCGCAAATGCCACGCAGTCCCATTTCATCTTCTTCTCGGCAATCCTCTCGGGAGTCAAGGACCTGCGCCAGATTGTAAAAGAAGCCGAAGAAGAGCTTCGTTTCAGCGGCAGAAAAACCATTTTGTTCGTGGACGAAATCCATCGTTTCAACAAGGCTCAGCAGGACGCGTTCCTCCCCTATGTTGAAAAAGGCACCCTGACAATGATCGGCGCTACCACTGAAAACCCCTCTTTTGAGGTGATATCGCCCCTATTATCCCGCTGCAAGGTGCTAGTACTTAAACCGTTAAGCAAAGAGATTGTTGAAGAAATTCTCCGGAATGCCTTGGCTGATGGAGACCGGGGACTCGGAAAATGCGGCCTGAGCCTGGCTGAAGAGGCACTATCCTTTATTGCTGATCAGGCAGAAGGAGATGCCCGTATCGCCCTGAACACACTGGAGATGGCTGCCAAGCTTGCCGTGGAAGACAAAATCGACCTTGACACCGTGCGGGAGGCTGTCCAGAAAAAACCGCTCCTTTACGACAAGGGCGGAGAAGAGCACTACAATGTCATCTCCGCTTTTATCAAATCGATGCGGGGCAGCAATCCGGATGCTGCTCTCTATTGGCTTGCGCGCATGCTGGAGGCAGGCGAAGATCCGCTCTTCATTCTTCGCCGCATGGTGGTTCTCGCATCGGAGGATATCGGCAATGCCGACCCCCGCGCTCTCCAGGTAGCGATAGCGGCACTGCAGGGCTTTCAGTTCGTGGGTCTGCCCGAAGGAAGGCTGATAATTGCGCAGGCGGTCACCTACCTGGCAACAGCCCCGAAATCAAATGCCTCCTATCTCGGCATTGACGAGGCACTGGCAGAAGTCAGAAAGAGCGGTGCGCTCCCGGTTCCACTCCATGTCAGGAATGCACCCACCCGACTGATGAAGGATTTGGGCTACCACAAGGGCTACAAGTACGCACACGATTTCAAGGAAGGATTTGTGGAGCAGGAATACCTGCCGGAGCAGCTTTCAGGGAAAAAATTCTACCGTCCGGCAGGACATGGGTATGAAAAATACATCAACGAAAGAATGGAATTCCTACGCAAGAAGAACACGAAGGACTAATCAACAGCAACTTTCTGCTCCCAGCGCCAAGCATCTGCCACGATGGTTTCCAGGTCGGCATAGCGAGGCGTCCAATCAAGGACTTGCCGGATCCGCTCGGCCTTGGCCACCAGCATGGCAGGGTCACCGGGACGGCGTGGAGCTTCGCACACGGGGAACTTCACACCCGAAACCCGCTGAACAACCTCAATAACATCCCGTACGCTGCTGCCGCTGCCATAGCCCACATTCAGGGTTGTCGAATCTCCACCCTTATCAAGATAGGCAAGTGCAGCCAAATGGGCAGAGGCCAGATCTTCGACATGGATGTAATCCCTTACACCGCTGCCGTCAGGTGTTGGGAAGTCGGTTCCGAAGACGGAAACCTCCGGACGATTGCCCAAGGCCGTCTGACAGCAGACCTTGATCAGGTGCGTTGCATCCTTTACGCGCTGCCCCATGCGGACCTGAGGATCCGCCCCGGCAACATTGAAATAGCGCAGCGCGACATAGCGAAGACCATGGGCCACTGCCGTGTCCCGAAGCATCCATTCACTCATGAGCTTTGAGGTCCCATAGGGGTTAATGGGACAGGTAGGTGAGTCTTCCGCGGCGATTCCGGACTCAGGCATGCCATACACGGCGGCGGTGCTGGAAAAAATGAACTTTTCAACTCCGCTCCGAACGCAGGATTGCAGGAGCCTCAAGGTATTGCAGGTATTGTTTTGGTAATATTCATGCGGCAGGCTCACGGACTGAGGAGCAATAATGGATGCCGCAAAATGAAGGACCGTTGTTATTTGAAAGTCCTTCAAGGTCTTCTCAAGACAATCCTGATCCGCCAGGTCAGCGACAATCAGTTCTTCACCATAGAGCAGTGTGGCCCTCGACCCGGTGGAAAGATTGTCAAAAACGATGGGACAATAGCCGGCCTCTGAAAGCTGCCGAACAACATGTCCGCCAATGTAACCGGCGCCGCCGGTAACCAGAAGATTCTTCACGTGCTTCCTTTCCTGTGTGTACTTGTTATCTAACACCACCCTGTATTCCGGTGGAGCTAATTAGACATAATGGTTGTCAGTTAAAGATCAAAAGCTAAAAAGACCTGCCATCCTTGCAAACGTGGGTTATGCTGTAGAGAGTCAAATCAACTACGGCGCAGAGCCACAACCAAGGAGGCAGGT
>RPRC01000274.1 GCA_003857395.1 Geobacter sp. | reverse complement strand
TTCAGGCGGTGGTAGAGGCGGGAGGATGGGAGGACCCGTAGCGGCTGGCCCTAGCGGGGAGTGCATCTGCACGGCCTGCGGACACCGGGAGCTCCATGAGCGGGGTGTACCGTGCACGGCGCGGAAGTGCCCGAAATGTAACGCTGTGATGACACGGGCATAGGCGAAAACATGGAAAACAAGGGTGCATTATCCTATGTGGCCATAAAAACTGATAAACACGGGTAAGTGCTGTACTCAGGCGTCGCTGGGGTAAAGCGAAAAATAGGAAAGGAGGTTTAACCATGCCACGAGGAGACGGAACAGGACCAAGGGGAATGGGGCCGATGACCGGGCGAGGAGCCGGCTATTGTGCTGGCTACGATATGCCGGAATTCGGGAACCAGATGCCCGGACGCGGATTCGTTATGGGTTTCGGTCGCGGTGCAGGATTCGGTGGCGGTGGACGAGGCTGGCGGAATTGTTTCTATGCTACGGGCCTGCCGGGCTGGGCGCGTTTTGGCGGTTACGGGTATGCCGGCTTTCCGGCGCCGGCCATGAGGCCGGAACCCGAAGTGGAAAAGCAGGCGCTGAAGGCCCAGGCCGATGCGCTTGAAGCTGAGCTTGAAATGATTAAACAGCGACTCAGCGCAATTGAGCAAACCGAATAGTCCGTTGAGGAGGTAGCAGACCGCGGATGCCGCGGACGCCGCTATCTCTCTGTTAACCCGTGTCCGCCAGGAATCATGTGGGAAGCGCCCCTTTCTCACCTTTTTCTCCCATGAAGTGAGAAGGGGCTTTTCCCTCAGGCAGTGCGGACTCGGGTACTTTATTCAAAAAAGGAGAATTCTCGTGAAAGTAGCCTTTACCACATCAGGAAAAACTCTGGATGCTCCCATGGACCCGCGATTCGGCCGGGCAGCGGGATATATTATTTATGATATGGATAACGAAACTTTTGAAACGGTTGATAACCAGCAGGTTCTCAATTCAGCCCATGGGGCGGGTATCCAGGCAGCAGAAGCGATTGTGCGCCTCGGCGCGAACTGCGTCGTGACCGGCAACTGCGGCCCCAATGCCCACCGGGCACTCTCGTCCGCGGGAATCCAGATTTATAAGACCCAGGCGGAAACGGTAGCAGAGGCCCTTGAGGCATTCCGCGCCGGAGCTTTGACTCCTCTGAATTCCGCCAATGTGGAAGGACACTGGTCATGATAATCGCGGTAGCATCCGGTAAGGGCGGTACCGGCAAGACCACGGTGTCCGTCAATCTGGCGCGGACTGTCGGCCGCGGTATTCAACTTCTGGACTGTGACGTGGAAGAGCCTAATGCCCACCTGTTTCTGCGCGGGAGTGAATCCGGGAGCGACATTATCAGCATTCCAATTCCCGAAGTGGATGAGTCGCTGTGCGATGCCTGCGGCGAGTGCGGCAGGTTCTGCCGCTACCATGCCATCGTCTCTTTCGGTACATCCCCCTTGGTATTCCCCGAGATGTGCCACAGCTGCGGGGGGTGTGCTCTGGTGTGTCCCCGAGGCGCCATCCATGAAACGGGGAGGCGCATCGGCGTGGTTGAAACACGTGAGTCCGACGGCGTTACCCTGGTTCAGGGCAGACTTGACATCGGCGTGGCCATGGCGCCGCCCCTGATCCGTGCTGTCAAAGCACGCATGAAAAACAACGGGACGACCGTGATTCTCGACGCTCCGCCGGGCACCTCGTGCCCCGTCATCGCAACACTGCGGGGGTCTGACTTCGTCTTGCTGGTGACGGAACCGACGCCGTTCGGCCTGCATGATCTGCAGTTGGCGGTGGATATGGTCCGGGAGCTTGCTATCCCCTTTGGGGTGGTAGTCAACCGTATGGGTGTTGGCGATGACAGGGTCCACCAGTTCTGTCGTGTGCAGGAAATACCGATTCTCCTGGAACTTCCCGATGACCGGCGTATTGCCGAGGCCTATTCACGGGGGGAACTGGTTGTCGATGCGCTGCCGGAGTACAGTTCTCATTTTGCGACTCTGCTGTGGAATATCAAGGAATTCAGGAATGCCGGGGGAAATGCACCATGACAGGATCGAAGGTACAGGAACTTGTGATTATCAGCGGCAAGGGAGGAACCGGCAAGACCAGTCTTACGGCGTCATTCGCCGTTCTTGCAGATTTTCCGGTACTCGCCGATTGCGACGTGGATGCTGCGGATCTGCATCTCATTCTCGCGCCGACTATTCGGGAGCGCCATGACTTTCGCAGCGGTAACGAGGCCATAATACGTCCGGCTGAGTGCATCATGTGCGGAAAATGCTTCGACTTGTGCCGCTTCGACGCGGTCATGCCCGGTGGCGAGGGGGAAGCATATACTATTGATCCGGTTGCCTGCGAGGGCTGCGGCGTCTGTGTCCGTTTCTGTCCTGCCGGCGCCATTGATTTTCCGGAAGCCCTCTGCGGCGAATGGATGATCTCGGAGACACGTTGCGGGCCCATGGTCCATGCCCGGCTCGGTGTTGCCGCCGAGAATTCCGGCAAGCTGGTCTCAACCGTGCGCAGTGAGGCGCGTCGTCTTGCTGAGGAAAACCAGCACGGCTTGGTGATCGTGGATGGCCCGCCCGGTATCGGCTGCCCGGTAATTGCCTCCCTTACCGGAACTTCCCAGGCGCTGGTGGTGACCGAACCGACCGTATCCGGTGAGCACGACCTGGAGCGGGTGCTCAAACTGACACGCCATTTCGGGATTCCAACCGCGATCTGCGTGAACAAGTGGGACCTTAACCCTGCCATGACGGAACGGATCGAGTCTCTTGCCCTCCGGTCCGGTGCGAGCATCGCAGGCCGCATCAGGTATGATAATGCCGTCACATCCGCGCAGATGCTTGGAAAAGCGGTAGTCGAAACCGAGGCACCATCAGCCGCGGATATCCGCCTGGTGTGGACATCGCTCGGTTTGCAGAAAGAAGAAAAGGAGAAGTCATAGTGGCAGTCGAAGAATCAATCCGGGATGAAAAAATTAACCTGGTCGGCAGTACAGAATTTGCCATGACACAACCCATGCCAAGGGGTTCACGGAAAAGGCCCGTTTTGAGCCTCTCGCCGGAGAGCCACTCCGGCTGTCTTCTCTGTGGGGGGGAAAACCCCCTGTCACTGGGATTACGATTCGAACCGGGCGGACAGGGTAGCGTGCAAACGGAGGTACAGCTCAACAGAAGACTTCAGGGGTATGACGGAATCCTGCACGGTGGAGTGATTAGTTCCCTGCTGGATGCGGCCATGACGCACTGCCTTTTCCATGCCGGGATCGAAGCTGTTACTGGAGATCTCCACGTCCGTTTCCTGCACCCGGTTCCCTGTAAGGAAAAAGTTGCAGTTCGCTCCTGGGTTCTCTCCTCATTCCCACCACTATATAGCGTGCGCGCTGAGCTTTTGTTCGAGGGACAGGTCATGGCTTGGGGCGAAGGAAAATTTGCACAGCACAGGAAAAACTCATGAACGTGAAAATAACGATTCTGGTTGATAATTATGCAGGTGACGGTCTGGCAGCCGAGCACGGCCTGTCACTCTGGATAGAAACGGGGAACAGGCGCATCCTGCTTGACACAGGACAGGGCGCAGCCCTGGCGGCGAATGCTGAGAAGCTGGGCATAGACTTGTCAAGAACCAACGCGCTGGTGTTGAGCCATGGGCATTACGATCATACCGGTGGAGTATCCATGGTCCTAAGAACCGCATCCGAAGTGGAGGTCTGCTGCCATCCGTCGGCCGTAATTCCAAGGTACGGCTCGGACGCCGGGCAGCCCAAACCTCTCGGTATGCAAGCCGAGTCCATGAGGGCTCTCGATTGCCTGCCTTCGCAGAGAATTAACTGGATACAGGAGAAGAGAGAGCTTTTCTGCGACGTCGGATTGACCGGCTATATTCCCCGAAATTCCGAGTATGAGGATACAGGCGGGGCTTTTTTCCTGGACCCGAAACTGAGTCGTCCCGACCCCATTGATGACGACATGGCCCTCTGGATACGTACGCAAGAAGGAGTGGTCGTATGTGTGGGGTGCTGCCATTCCGGTCTCATCAACACTCTGAACCAGGCGCTTTTCCAAAGCGGAGCGTCACGGCTCAGGGCTGTCATCGGCGGATTTCATCTCCTGAATGCCGATGACAACCGTATTGAAAACACTGTACAAGCACTGCGGTTCCTTTCACCGGAACTGATTGTTCCCTGCCACTGTACAGGGGGTCGAGCCTTAGAGACATTAAAAAATGCCTTTGGAGCCAGGGTAACAGCCGGCTTCTCCGGGACAACATTTGAATTTTGATACAATGCGCATGCCCATTCTAGGTCTTGACACTTCCGGGACGTTGAAAAACAGCATAAAAAGGAGCAGAAAATGGCAAAAAGCAGTGGTTGCCAGGGCGATTCCACCCAAGGCAGTCAGAATCAGAAGAATGAAACAGTAGGGATTGATGAGGCAATGAAGCGTATCGGACACAAGATAGTCGTGCTGTCTGGAAAAGGCGGAGTCGGCAAGAGCACCGTTGCGGTTAATCTTGCAGTATCACTCGGCATGGCCGGTTACCGGGTGGGCCTGCTGGATATCGATATCCACGGACCAAGCGTTCCCAAGATGCTTCACCTGGAAGGGTCGATCATGCAACAGTCTGACAGGGGCAAGCTGATTCCGATAGACTTCGGCGGCCTGAAGGTGATGTCCATCGGGTTTCTCCTCCCCGGCGAGGCGGAGGCGGTCATCTGGCGAGGACCAGCCAAGTCGTCCGCCATCAAACAGTTTATCGGTGAAGTGGAATGGGGGGATCTGGACTACCTGGTCGTGGACTGTCCTCCAGGTACGGGGGATGAGCCGCTGACAGTTATTCAGACCCTGCAGGGGATTGACGGCGCCATAGTGGTTACCACCCCACAGGATATTGCCTTGACGGATGTGCGTAAATCAATCAGCTTTTGCGGACAGCTCAACCTCAACATTCTCGGCGTGGTGGAGAACATGAGCGGTCTCGTCTGCCCCCACTGCGGTGATACGATTGATGTCTTCAAGAGCGGCGGTGGCGAGGCAATGGCACGGGAGATGCTCGTCCCATTTCTGGGTCGAGTGCCCATGGACCCGATGATGGTTACCGCAGGTGACAACGGGACACCCCATGCCTACCACAATGAAAAAACCGTGTCCGGCAGAGCTTTCGCCGATATCGTCACTATGATACTGGAAAAAACCGTAACAGGAAATGAGATAAAGGAGATGAAGTTATGATGAAAATAGCGATACCAGTATGTCAAGGGGTTCTGACCATGCACTTCGGTCATTGTGAGACATTTACGTTGATAGATATTGATCGGGCGACAAAAACCATTACCGGGACAATAAATGTAGAACCACCTCCGCACGAGCCGGGTCTGCTCCCCGGCTGGCTCGCAGAGCGGGGGGTCAACATGGTGATAGCGGGTGGTATGGGAGGGCGTGCTCAGCAGCTCTTCACCCAGGCCGGTATTGAGGTCATCGTCGGCGCTCCCTCTGCCGAACCCGAGTCAGTAGTCAAGAACTTCCTGGCAGGCAACCTGATTACCGGAGCAAACGTCTGCGACCACTGATATGAAGCGGATGAATGTTTATCTAGTTTCCATCCGGAAACTCCGGATGTGAAACTATTGGTTTTCAATTCGGAAACGAGGGATTTTTTGTCCTGGCAAGAAAATCAAGGGGTTGCGCGGAGGCGTAGACAGGTACGCCGCACAAGTAAGCCCGCGGATTGACACAGCCAGGGCAAAAAAGAACCGTTTCCGGATGAAAACTATCTAGGGAGCGGGTAAAAGGAGAGCATGTATGCCACCAAAGAATGACACCTTGAAAATTGCAGGTCGTGAGTTCCGGTCACGACTCATGGTAGGAACCGGTAAATATGCGAATTTTGCACAGATGGCCAAGGCGCTGGAGGCTTCGGGAGCCGATATCGTGACCGTTGCCGTGAGGCGGGTAAATATTTCTGACAGGAATAAGGAATCGCTTCTTGACCACATTGATCTGAAGAAATATACCCTTCTACCCAACACGGCGGGATGTTATTCGGCGGATGACGCGGTGCGTACCTGCCGGCTTGCCCGGGAGGCAGGGCTCTCCGATTTCGTAAAGCTGGAAGTACTCGGGGACGAGAAGACCCTTTTCCCCAACAACGAGGAACTCCTGAAGGCCGCGAAAATACTTATCAAGGAGGGATTTACCGTCCTGCCCTACACCACCGACGACCCGATAGTGTGCAAGAAGCTGGAGGATCTGGGCTGCGCCGCTGTCATGCCACTTGGAGCACCCATTGGTAGTGGCCTGGGGATACGGAATCCTTATAACATCCGCATTATCATGGAAACCGTAAATGTCCCGGTAATTGTTGATGCCGGCGTCGGCACTGCCTCAGATGCGGCAATTGCCATGGAACTTGGCTGTGACGGGGTGCTCATGAACACCGCTATCGCCGGCGCCCAGGATCCCATCGCCATGGCGGAGGCCATGAACCTGGCGGTCAGGGCGGGGCGACTCGCCTATGAAGCCGGGCGCATCCCGCGCAAGCTCTATGCAACGGCATCAAGTCCCTTGCAAGGGGTAATCGAGTGACGGAAAAGTGTCAGTTCAGATTCATGCATGGTACATTTTTGATGGTTTCGCAAAAAATCAATCTCCCTCCCGGCGATGGAGAGAAGAAAATATAATCATTACCCCGCGGCATGCGAGATCGGAAGTGCCGGAGTTCAAGGACCAAGACATTGCGGATGCCCTCG
The DNA here is from genome assembly GCA_003857395.1 of Geobacter sp. The sequence continues at coordinate 822 of RPRC01000274.1, read as the reverse complement.
GCGGGCTTCCGGAAGAGAAAGAATCCCTGGCCTGACGCTTTATTGACAACCGCCCATGCCAATCGAATACAGCTAACAAGAAAGGAGGCTCTCATGCCTGAGTTCGGTTCACCTTTTTCCGGATTGGCACACGAAAGAAAGCTTACCAACGAGGAATTGATTCGCGCCATACGTTTCATGGTGGCTGCGGAGTATGAGGCAATCCAGCTGTATATGCAGCTGGCCGAGTCTACAGACAACAGTCTTGCCATTGAGGTTCTCAAGGACATAGCGAATGAGGAACGGGTCCATGCCGGAGAATTTCTCCGACTACTCCATGAGCTTGATCCGGACGAGCAGAAGTTCTATGACGAAGGTGCTGAAGAGGTAGAAGAAGAGTTAGGGAAGATGAAGTAGCGGGTTCGCAGTCTGCGGATTGTTTGAAAACTTGTCAATCTTAAATATGATGGCTCGGAGGCAGCTGATGATGGAGCTGTCGTTTGTTGCTGCAAGGAACATGAAAATCTGATGGACTACGAAACCGGCAGCCTCTTCTGCGGCGAGGAGAGGACCTAGCTTTTCTCCGAATTCCCAAGGCAATCGTAGTATGAACACTTTTTCGTTTGCCCCCTCTTCTGTTATCCCCCAGATCAGGTTTGTTTCTCCTAGTGGGAAGAATGATACGTCATGAAAGGAGTCTTTGTCATGCCCCGCGGAATATGCAATCGCCACGGCCCGAATCGTCCCTGTTCGTGTGGGATGGGAAACTTGTACCGGTTTGTGGAACCAGTTACCCTATACCTGCTGAAAATAAAGGCCGGCGCCCATGGATACACCCTGGCA
>RPRC01000273.1 GCA_003857395.1 Geobacter sp. | reverse complement strand
CGGTAATATCATCCGCGAGTTTGCAACCATTCACCTGGGTACCGTAACCGGCGACGGAGAAACGACAATCGGTAACAATAATCTCTTTATGGCCTATTGCCATGTTGCCCATGACTGTCATATCGGGAACCATGTAATTATGGCCAATGGTTCTACGCTTGCCGGCCACGTAACGGTGGAAGATTTTGCCATCCTCGGGGGACTTTCTGCCGTGCATCAGTTTACCCGGGTTGGAGAAAGTTCCATGTTGTCGGGAGGTGCCATGGTCGGGCAGGATGTTCTTCCTTACACCGTAGCAAGTGGGAACCGTGCCACGTCGGCCGGCCTTAATACCGTTGGACTGAAACGACGCGGCTTTTCACCGGAGGTCATTTCAAACATTAAGAAAGCCTACAGGATCATCATTCGTTCTGGGTTGCGGCTGGAAGAGTCTCTTCGCAAGGTTCGCAGCGAGATCCCTCTATCGCCGGAAATCGAGCGTTTTACCGTTTTTGCTGAAAAATCGGAAAGGGGCCTATGTCGCTAAACAAAAAGCTGCGGACTGCCGTTGTTGGGGTTGGTTATCTTGGAGGCTTCCATGCGGAAAAGTATGCCGTGATCCCGAATTCCGAACTGGTCGCCGTCGTTGACGTGGATCCTGAGCGAGCCGAATCAGTCGCCGTTCGTTTAGGAACAAAGGCATTTACCAATTATAAAGATATTATGCCCATGGTAGATGCTGTCAGCATCTCCGTACCAACGCAATGTCATTTTGATGTAGCCAGGGACTTTCTCCTCCAGGGGACAAGCATTCTGCTTGAAAAACCGATAACCACGACCCTTGAAGAAGCGGATGAACTGATTCGGATAGCACATGAAACTGGTGCAGTACTTCAGGTTGGCCATTTGGAGCGCTTTAATCCTGTTGTCTTGGCTCTGGATGGCATTCTGAAAGAGCCAAGATTCATCGAGTCTATCCGGATAGCTCCGTTTAAGACTCGAGGTACTGATGTTAATGTGGTGCTCGACCTCATGATTCATGATATCGATATTATTCAGCACCTGATCAAGTCCCCGATTAAAAGGATTGATTCCATCGGTGCTCCGGTATTCACCGAGGAAGAGGATATTACCAATGCCCGCATCCAGTTTGAAAACGGCTGCGTCGCCAACGTTACCGCAAGCCGGATCAGTCTCAAAAGTGAACGACGGATGCGTATCTTTCAGTCTGATGCCTATATAACACTAGATTTTCAGAATAAGAAGGTTGCGATATTCCGAAAAGGTGAAGGAGAGATGTTTCCGGGTATTCCAAATGTTGCCATTGATCAGCGGCAGTTGGGCCAAGGGGACGTCCTGAAAACTGAAATAGAATCTTTTCTTGAATCGGTTGCCGGTCACTCGACGCCCGTTGTGACGGGCGAGGATGGAAGAAGAGCACTGGAAACCGCCCTGCGGATAAACAAGAAGCTCTAACGTGCAGTTGCGTTGATGCTGTGCAAAGACACATGCTGTTTGAGTTATATTCTTCTTGCATCTGAACTTCCTCATGCGGATAATTGAAAGACAAAGTCAGGCGCTGATCAGCCTGAACTTAACTGTCTTGCGCAATCAAATTCTTTGAATTCCAAATCGTACAACATTTTTACTAACTTTTTAGCCAGGTGTTTTCTATGATCCCAATGGTTGACCTTAATGTGCAGTACCGCCAGTTGCAGGATGAAATTGACAGCGGTATTCGTGATGTCCTTGAAAAATCTCAGTTTATCCTTGGCCCGAATGTCAGCGCGTTTGAGGCGGAAGCTGCCAAGTATCTTGGTGTGAAGCATGCCGTAGCCGTTGCATCGGGCACCGATGCCCTGCACCTGGCCCTTGCTGCGGCAGGAATTGGCCCGGGTGACGAGGTGATCACCACACCTTTTACCTTTATTGCAACAGCCGAGGCTATTCGTTATGTCGGTGCAACTCCCGTTTTTGTCGATATCGATCCTCAAACTTTCAATATCGATCCAGAAAAGATTGAGGCCGCCGTTACCCCGGCAACTCGCGCTGTTCTTCCTGTTCATCTCTTTGGGCATCCTGCAAATATGGCTGAGATATCAGCTATTTGTGATAAATATGCTCTACTGCTGGTTGAAGATTGTGCGCAGTCGTTCGGCGCCACAACCAATGACAATAAAATGACTGGAGCTATCGGATCTTTTGGCTGTTTCAGTTTCTTCCCGAGTAAAAACCTTGGCTGTTATGGCGATGGGGGGATGGTAACGCTGGGGTCTGATGAGCTGGCTGAAAGTGTCCGTGTTCTCAGGAATCATGGCAGTCGCCAGAGATACCATCATCATGTGATCGGTTTCAACAGCCGTCTCGATGAGATTCAGGCTGTAATTCTTCGCGCAAAGCTGAAGCATATTGACCTGTTCAACAACAACCGCAGGCGCGTGGCGAAATTGTATAATGAGCTTCTTTCCGGATTGGATCTTGTGGTGCCGCATGAAGACGGAAAAGGCGTTCATGTCTATCATCAGTATACGATTCTTTCAGCCCATCGTGAGCGGATAATGAAGACGCTTGCCGAGCAGGAGATTGCTTCGGCAGTTTATTATCCCATTCCGCTCCATCGCCAGGATGTTTTTGCCGAAAGCTATAGCCATTGTTTGCTTCCTGTCGCCGAAAAGGTCGCCGAGCGCTGTCTCTCTCTCCCTATATTTCCCGAGATGACCGAGGCGCAGGTTGTAAAGGTCGTCGGTGCGGTAAAAGCGTCCTTTGCATGATAACCGTTCTGGCGCCTTTTTAAGAAAACTGAACTTCACTACCGACTAAATATTTCAATGACTACCTGAAGGGGGAAACAAAAGTGCACCGAATTACGAGGCAGATACTGCGGCCCTTTCTTTTTGGACTTATTCCACTGGTTCTAGTTGCCTGCGGTAGCGATGATACCTCTACTACTAATTCCTCTGCCGTTTACGCGAGCCATAGTGTTGTTCTTGTCCAGTCCACGACGAAATCGTGGGGTGCAAACGGTTACGGACAACTTGGTATTGGCACCACTACGGACAGCCCGAACCCGGTATCGGTTACAGGGAATTTTTCCGCAGTGCGCATCGGCGGTGCGCATAGCATCGCCCTTGATACGGCAGGGAATGTCTGGGGCTGGGGCCGGAACGCCTCTGGGCAGTTGGGGGATGGTACGGTTGCTTCGAAGACATCACCGGCGCAAGTGCTTCTTTCTGCAGGCGGATCCGCACTTACCGGTGTCAAGGCAATCACTGCGGGAGGAAACCATTCCCTTGCTATCGCTGCTGATGACACCGTTCGTGCATGGGGACTCAACTCGTCAGGTCAGTTGGGTGATGGTTCAGTTGTTACAACATCCTCTCCAGTTCAGGTATCCGCTCTTTCCGGTGTTACGGCAATAGCTGCCGGAGGAGCGTTCAGCCTTGCCCTTAAGGACGGTAACGTCTGGGCTTGGGGTAGCAATACCAATGGTCAACTGGGAAACAATTCCTTCGTTACAAGTCCTTTGCCTGTTCAGGTAGTCATGCTCAACGAGTCAACACTCGAACTGGATGATACCATAGCAATTAGTGGGATCACTGCAATTGCTGCCGGGGGCAGTCATGCTCTGGCGCTGAAAGATGACGGTACAATCTATGCTTGGGGCTATAATGAGTTTGGCCAACTGGGCGACGGGACGACGACGTCGAGTTCGATTGCTGTTCCTGTAGTTAGAACGGGTATCTTAGGAGATGCAACAGCAATTGCTGCTGGGCTTGACCATTCTCTGGCTATAATTGGTGGTTCTGTTTATGCCTGGGGATACAATTACTATGGGCAGCTTGGAAATGACGCTGCGCTCCAGAGTAATACTCCGGTTACCTCACTCCAAATCGTTCAGAATCAGGATGGGCATTTCCTCTCGAGTGTCGACGACATCATTGCCACCGGCCATCATTGTATTGCACGGGATTCAAGCAACAATATCTGGACCTGGGGAAATAATACCTACGGACAGCTAGGTGATGGCACATCGGTAAGCCGCAGCAAGGCGCAAATTGTGATCACTGCACCTCCCCCCTAATGTTTTGATGGCGTGTTTGTTGTTCTTGCTCAAGGGTCATTGCGCATTACCAGGCTGTTGAAAATCTGTTCTGAAAGCCTTATGTTGCGTTTTACGATGCATCTAGCCTTTTCATGACGAATTTTACAGTCCTGATAGAGGTTCACTGTTTCCGGTATCATTTGGGATAGTGCTCCGCGCAATGACTTTTTCTTTTACCGATTTTTGACTGAATCTTAGAACCACGGAGGAAACGTGGCGAATAAGCGTATCATGATCATAGCCGGCGAGGCATCGGGCGATCTGCACGGCTCTTCGCTGGTCAGGGAAACCCGGTCACTCGATCCTACTCACCAATTTTTTGGAATCGGCGGTTCGCTAATGCGGGCTGAAGGTGTTGAGACCCTGGTGGATGCACGGGAGATGGCGGTTGTGGGGCTCGTTGAGGTGATCGCGCATTTTCCGACCATCTTTCGGGCCTTTCGGAAAATGGAGAAGATCCTCAAGCAGAATCCTCCCGATCTTTTGATTCTTATCGATTATCCCGATTTCAATCTGCGCCTGGCCAAGGTCGCGAAATCCGTCGGGGTGAAAGTTCTCTATTATATAAGCCCCCAGGTCTGGGCCTGGAGGGTTGGCAGAGTAAAGAAGATCGCCAGGCTCGTCGATCATATGGCTGTAGTCTTCCCTTTCGAAGTTCCCTTCTACGAGAAAGAGGGCTTGCCTGTCTCTTTCGTGGGTCATCCGCTTGTTGATTCGGTTCAGCCGACTATGTCCTTAGCGGAGGCACGAGACTCTTTCGGGATCGACCCAACCCGACAGACTGTCGGGTTGTTCCCCGGGAGCAGAAAGCAGGAAATTCGAAAGCACCTTCCAATCCTTCTTGAGTCTGCCCGGCTTTTGTCAGAGCGTTTCCCTGACCTGCAGTTCATTCTTCCCCTTGCTTCCAGTCTGGAGCGTACTGATGTTACGCCGTATCTGGATTCTTGTGGTGTCGCAGTGACCCTCATTGAGGGTAAGGGATATGATGTCATTCAGGTGTGCGATGCAATTATCTCTGTCTCCGGTACGGTAACACTGGAGATTGCTCTCCTGGGAATTCCGCTGGTAATCATCTACCGGGTCTCCCCGCTGACCTACCAGGTGGCGAAGCAGCTGATACGGGTCGATCATGTCGGCATCTGTAATATCGTAGCTGGCAAGCGGGTGGTGAGGGAAATGATTCAACATGAAGCAGAGCCGGTATTAATTGCGGAGGAGATCACACGGATACTGACTGACTCCTCCTATGCAGGAGACATCAGAACCGGGCTGGGTCTGGTGCGCAAGCGTCTTGGTAGCGGAGGATGTTCTGCTCAAGTGGCAGGGATAGTTCAGGAAATGCTTCATAGACAGAAAGGGTAAAAAATGGGTTCGTTTAGAAGGCTTCTGGGATATACGCTTCCGTATTGGAGGCTGATACTCGTTTCACTTGTCGGCGCCATTGGGGTTGCTGCATCTGATTCAGCAATCGCATTTTCAGTGGGAAAGGTACTGAAACAGGTTTTTTCTGATAATTCCCATAAAATTGAAGTATCCCTTGGTCCGCTTTTTAGCACATCATTTTCGTTTGATTCCCTGAACATCTTCCGGTTGCTGCCTCTGGCACTTATCATGCTGTTTCTGTTCCGTGGCGTCTGCCGGTTTACCCAGCAATACTGCATAACGTATGCCGGACAGCTTGCTGTTCAGGATGTCAGAAACGAAATATACGAGCGGAACATGCGGTTATCCCTGCGTTTCTTTACTAACCATCCAACCGGAGTGCTCATGGCTCGCGTTCTGAATGATGTGTCCTTGATGCAGGGCGGATTCTCAGAAGTATTGATGAGCGTTTTCCGGGATACTCTGACTGCCTTGGGACTTCTTGGCCTCATTTTTTATCTCGATTGGCGACTTGCGGTCATTACCCTGATAGTTGTCCCCTTGATGATTGTGCCTTCAAAAATAATCGGTCGCCACCTAAAACGTCTTGCCAAGTTAGGACTGGAAAGGATAAGTGACATCTCCTGCATCCTCCAGGAGACTTTTTCAGGAATTAAAGTCATTAAAGCGTTTGGTCTTGAAGCGCGAGAAGTCGCCAAATTCAGGTCTTCAAACCTGCGCTTTCTCACCTTTGCCAGAAAATCACTGAAGTACGAGTCACTTCATGCACCGATACTGGAGGTTATCAGTTCGCTGGGAATAGCAAGTGTCATCTGGTTCGGCGGCAGCCACGTTCTTTCCGGCCAGATGAGTGCGGATGCCTTCATATCCTTTGTTGTTGCAATGGGGATGCTCTATACTCCGGTTAAAAAGCTTCTGAATGTCTATTCACTTTTGCAGAGATCACTCGGGGCTGCAGAAAGAGTTTTCGAAATAATCGATGAAAAACCGGAGATCATGGACAATCCTGATGCCTTAAGTCTTGGGAGAGTAAGAGGAGAGGTGGAGTTCCGGAATGTTTCCTTTTCGTACAATAACGAACCGGTACTGACGAATGTCAGCCTGTCCGCAAGAAAAGGTGAGGTTGTCGCCCTTGTTGGTACCTCGGGAGCAGGGAAGACAACGTTAGTGTCCCTCATCCCTCGCTTTTACGATGTGGCGAGCGGCTCGGTCATGATCGACGGCATCGACATCCGTGAACTGAAGCTAATCGATCTGCTGCAACAGATTGCCCTGGTGGACCAGGAGACGATTCTCTTCAATGAAACCATTTCAAACAACATCAGATACGGCAAGACTGATGCCACTGATGAAGAAGTGGAGCGGGCCGCCCGGGCCGCCTATGCTCATGATTTTATCAGCGAGATGCCGGAAGGCTATCAAACAAACATCGGAGATCGCGGTGTTCGAATCTCCGGAGGCCAGAAACAGAGGCTCTGCATCGCGCGAGCTATCCTGAAAAATGCTCCGATTCTCATCCTCGACGAGGCCACCAGTGCCCTTGATACCGAGAGTGAACAGATGGTCCAGCAGGCCATTAATAATCTCATGTCGAACCGCACAACGTTTGTAATAGCACATCGACTTTCCACTATCCTGCATGCCGATACAATAGTCGTACTGGACAAGGGAGTCGTGGCTGAAAGGGGCAGTCATCGACAGCTTCTGGAAGCAGACGGCCTCTATAAAAAACTTTATACCATGCAGTTCCAGGGAGATGATAGTGATGTAAGAGCCAAGATGTGAGAAGTGAGAAGTTCTGACATCTTGCGGCTAACGTCTTACTTAACTATTCCTTATGCTCTACCTTATCTACGATATATTCCTCTTTCTTGCCGTCCCCCTGATTGTGCCCTTTTTCCTGTTCCGGTTCGTCAGGAGAGGGCGGTTTCGCAGAGGAATCGCCGAGCGTCTCGGTTTTCTTGCCGCTGAAAAGCGTGCTTGTCTTCAGGGCTGCGAGACCCTTTGGGTCCATGCCGTGTCGGTTGGTGAGACAATGGCCGTGCGGCCGCTCCTGAAAGCTCTGAAAGCACGGTATCCGGAAAAGAAAATCATTCTTTCGACGGTGACCGAAACGGGTAGAAGT
>RPRC01000272.1 GCA_003857395.1 Geobacter sp. | reverse complement strand
CGTCTGGAGGAAACCGGGCACGTTGTTTCAAGCTGGGATATGGAAGGAAGCGGACCTGCCCGCAGGCACTATACGCTCACCCCTTCAGGAGAGGAGCACCTGTGCGAGTGGATGGCAGTCCTGGAAAGGCTTTCTTTCTCACTGGCTAGATTCGCCGCGGATGTAAAGAGCGTTGTAACGGGAAGCGTTCCTGAAACGGCAGGGTAATAGAAGTAATTTTTCATCTTCATGGGTATTTCCCGAACCAGTATTTGGAACCAGATAAATAAATACAAGATTTGTTTATAAAGGCCCCGACAAACCAAAACCTGGTACGCAGATTACTTAAAACCATAATAGCCTGGCAAAAAGGGACAGCCGTCATTTCAAAAAGCGACGGCTGTCCCTTCATCATAAACTCAGTATAATTACGAACAGAAAGGCCTACAGCTCAAATCCCATATAGTGTTTGCATGTTTTTTGAACCTGACCTTTCCTGACCGTTACTTACATTCATTTTTGGCAACTCACCAGTTTACTTTTACCGGTCCTGGAATGGCGTAACGTGACATGGGAGAATACTTTTTCAAATGGCTCCAGCCCTCCCTTTACAAATTCACGGGCGTCTTCAGCCCCCATGGATAGCATCCGCAGGTAAAAAAGGAGTTTAACAACTGGATGTTTAGGAATTTCGTGCTCCATAAGCAACACGTAGCCATCGTGGCGCACCACCCGTTTCATTTCCTGCAGGGCCTTTTGCCGTGTTTCTCCCTTCAATTCATAGAGGGCATGTGAACAGGTCACCACATCAAATATGTTTTCGTCAAAGGGAAGCGCCGCCGCATCCCCTTCGACAAAAACTACCCGGCCGGAAGTATTTTTCTCCTGCGCTTTGCGGAGCATGCCGTGAGAAAAATCATAGCCTATCGCAAGGGATTGCGGATAATGCTGCGCAAAGGCAATAATAACCGCTCCCGTCCCGCAGCAAATATCCAGAATATGTGGCATGGGCTTTCCATCGAGATAGGCAGCATCGACCAGGAAATTCCGGGTATCGTCTTCATCCTGCCGGGAATGCATGCGGATAAAGGCATCGTAAAAATGAGAAAAAATATCGTAATACTTGCGTCGTCCTTTTCTATGTTGCGTCATGCAAAACTTCTCCTACAAGGGTAGTTTTTGGAGCAGGTAGTCACATGCCCTCCCCTCATCAGTAGAGTCAAGAACTGGTGCGCTGGTTTGAACCTGATGCTATTTTCCTGTTTTCCCGCACTATCCTCTCCTGATAACTTCACAGCAAGGGTTATGGGGCCTGGCGAACCTGCAACGCTTTTTTCTTGCTGACCTACTTTGGCCACTTGTCTAAGAATAAACCCAGGTTCTCGTCATTTCAACTATTCTATGTGGCTATCTCAGAAGGTAGCATTAGACAGCTTAAATAGGCAACGATCCGGGATATCCTCCAGAGACCATCCAGGTCAGTCGTCCACACCATAATAGCAAGGGCGGCATCGCCGTCAGACCGGGAGATACCCTGAACAGCCTGAAGCCCCTGGAATCGAGCATCCTCAACTCGTTTACGGATATTATATGGGTCATTATCGACAAGGGTATTCTCTACGAGATTCACATCCGTGTTCAGGACATGGCCTTCAAGTCGCTCGTCACCAAGAGAGCAGCGATTGATCTGGGGCCGGACATAAATGCTTGTGTGCAAATCTCGTTCAAGTCGTCTGCTGTTCATATCTTATGAAGTTGCCAGGAGAGTTGGCCTTCTTCAGATGATATAACACCGATGTTGTCCCGGCGGCAATCGAGACCGTTAAAAAAACCGGGCTTCTTTTTTGTCCACTTATGACATAATTGAAAAAAGGCTACATATCCGGCAACCGCGTAACGTGCTGCGCAAAGAGGGGATGGATAACGAAATGGAGAGAGGCTCGTCGAATATATCATCGTCCCGGTATGATTTTGGGGCCGTAGCTACTCGCTACGACCGTTGGTACGAAACAAGAGAGGGCAGAATATTCGATCGGCTTGAAAAACAGGCGATTATTTCTTTAATTGATGCAGTGCAGCCAAAGGGTACTTTGCTGGAAGTCGGTTGCGGCACCGGATGGTGGAGCAGCTTTTTCAGTCAACTGGGTTTTTCGGTGACAGGGGTCGACTTCTTTCCGGAAATGGTTGCGGCCGCGCAGGCAAAGCATATCCCGGCAGCTACTTTCGAAGTGGCTGATGCACATTCCCTTCCTTTTGCTGACGAATCCTTTGCCGCTTGCGCCGCCATTGCAGCCCTTGAATTCATGAAAGAAGCAGAGACCGTTCTCAAAGAGATGGTGCGCTGTACTCGGCGGCGGGGCGGGACGGTTTATCTCGGATTGCTCAATGCATCAGCGAAAGCAAACCGAAAACGGGCGAAAACAGCGGGAACCCTTTACGAAAAGGCGCACTTTTCCACTGTCGAAGAAATATCCAGTATACTTTCTCGCTTCGGAAAGGTGCACGCCACAGTTTGCGCATTTCCTTTTTCGGTGATGCTTGGTGGGGCTGCTGGTCGCTGTCTAGATCGTCTGGGGAGCCGGCTCAAATGGAAAAGTGGAGCATTTGTAGCGGTGAGGATTGATTTATGAAAATTCAAGCAGAAATAAGTCTCTATCCTTTAAAGGAAAACCACTTTGGGCCCTATATCGATGATTTTTTAAACGCAGCCCTGCGACAGGGTCTGACCGTCAGCGTTGGATCAATGAGCTCTGTCATTGCCGGAGAAAGGGAGGCCGTTTTTCAGGCAGTTTCCGACGGGTTTGCCCAAGTATCCGACCAGTGCAAGGTTGTTTTGGTCGTCAAGTTTTCAAACGCTTGCCCGGCCAGCTCCGGAGAATCCTGCACAGGACCCTAGTAACCTCTGAGTAATTCGAGTTACCTCTCAAACGCAAAAAACCCTTCATATCACTCCCCCGACGGTGTGTCAGGTTGTGTGGCAGATGAAGGGTTACATGCTTAAAAGTAGCAATTACAGCTACTTGGGAATTATGGTGGCGGTGCAGGGACTTGAACCCCGGACAACACGGATATGAGCCGTGTGCTCTAACCAACTGAGCTACACCGCCAAACTCTGCATACGGGAAAAGGTACCGCAAAAAATACCTCTCCGGGCACACCAAAGAGGCATTAATTCTTGTATGGGTTCGACGTCTGACACTTTAAAAGAACAGGCTGAAAGTTCAAAACACTCACAGCCTCACGCGCCTGTCGTTTATATAGCACATAGATTCGAATGTCAAGGGAAAAGGCTCAAAACTCTCAGTCAATTTCTAACGCTGCCTTTTATTTTCCTCCTGTCTTGACAAACTCACCATTACTGAAACGGAATAACTGCTCAGGGAGAAGGTCACCCTCTGCAAGAACAGCAGAGATTGGCTGGTGGTCAGACTCCGCATAGCGAATCGCTAGGCCGCAATCGGAAGCGAGGGAACGGGGCACCGGAATCAACAGAATATCCAGGCGACGCTCTTTCAACACCTTCTCAGCCTTCATAACCCGGTGGATACTGTTGAAGATGGCAACCAGATCCCCTTCTCGAACCATCACGTCCCCTCTCGAAATACATGTGGATACTTTTACCTGGCGTGCCGTCGTTATCAAGCTGCAGCTATTCATCCCTCGCCGAATGATCGAATTTCTGCAGCGGGGTCCCGGCAATCAGCCGCGCTCGATTAGCGTCAATATCCCAGAGTGCCAGGTATCCTTTCCAGCCCTTTTTCCCCAGCAGATCCTTGATTTGTTCGATCACTTCCGGAGTGGGAATAGAATGAAAAGCGTTATACCCTGAATACCCTCCGGGCGGCACCAGACGATATGCCCCGAAACCGTAACTTTCATTACGTTTTACCAGCAGTGAAATTCCGTTGTTCCACTGATGCTCTTCATGTTTAGTCCAACCGCAGATAGGACACATGACGCGGCGGGCACTGTTTTCATTCCACCGCTCGGAATCAATCCGGGCATAATCGAAACCGCACTGTCTGCATTTTTCATGCATGTCGGAAAGCTCATACATCAGAAAACTCCTTGGAACAACACTGATAGTTTAGTAAAAAAAATCAGAAACTTCCACCGGAAACATTACTGAAGACAGTTGTAGATCCCTAATCCCCAGAAACAGTCTCCGCAGGGAACGGAGGTATCAAAGCAGTCTTGCTCAAAAACCTCTGCGGTGAGATGGTCGCAGGGGACCAGGTTACAGTTGGAGCAGCAGGGATACTCACTACCAAGAACTTCCGAACGGAAAGTCCGGAAATCCTGATCATTCCAGATATCGAGAATGTCCCTGGCCGTTGTGTTGCCGAAAGACTTCGACTGTACAGACTTTTTCCAATAGGTGAAATGGAGGGCAGTACTGCTCCCCCATGGCGACTCCAGTCCGGGCACATATTTTCTCCAGTAGGAAAAGTGGCAATGATAGCTATGCCAGAGCAAATAACAGGGATGCACCATACCATCCCATGAAATCATTGCACTCCCGTCTTCTATAAAATCACACCTGCGCTCTGCCCGAGGAGAAAGACCGGGCAGTTTCAGACTGAGCCCCACTTCAGCGGCAACAGTTTTTGCTTCCTCAAAGACTCGTGCCACCTCTTCCGCCAGCGCCTCGTCTCGTGCCAGAAGATTCCTGACGTGAAAGAAAATGTCTTTGGATCGTGCGTCGGCAACCATCTCCTTGACAAAATCCACTACGCGCTGCTCTTCATCCGTTCGGTAAAACTTGTAGAAGTTGATAAAAAAGTACTGGCTGATGTCTATCCCTTCCGATTCGGCCCGCCTTTTCCAAAAATGATACAATTCAGCTGCACGATCAGAATTGGTATCAAACACTGCCTGCGAGACCTGATCGAAGTCATAAGGCAGAAAGTGGCTGACAATAGCGAAGCCCGCCCCCTGGGCAGCCGCCCAACGAAGCACATCGGGTAATTGATGAATATTATCGCGCATTACTACAAATTCAACCCCCACCTGAAGACGGGATTCGGGGCAGGCATCCCGAGCCGAGCGTAAAGCGCCAAAAGCCTGCTGGAGATCATCAACTTCTCCCCCCTCACGGATCGCTCGGAAAATCTCGGGACATACGGCATCAAGGGAGAGGCAAATCCTGTCCAGACCAGCCTTTACCAGGGAATGAGCGCGCTGTTCATCAAGGAGCAGACCATTGGACTGAAACCCTATCCAGCTTTCCGGCGGCATTGCTTTCCGGGCAATGCCGATGAAATCCTCCAACTCAGGATGAAGCAGGGATTCACCAATCCCATTGAGAATCAGCGCCTCGATGGTAGGGAAAGCGGAAGACAAGGTAAGAAAAGTCTCACGATTCATGTCACCTTGGACTATTTTGTTGCCAGGGGACTGCTTTACACACATCTTACAGGAAAGGTTGCAGTGCGTAGTAAGCTCGACAAACAGTTTTGAAGGATGCGGGCGCAGGACAGGAGATAGTTGAGCGGATGTCGTCAAGACTGTTGAAGTGGAATTGCTGCACAACCCGGTTCCTGACGTCATGATTCCTCCCAAATCTGAAATAATATTTCCGCCGACCGCCGGGGACACACTTTGAGCGGAGATACTTCCACTGCGAGAACTTGTGCATAATAATACAGAAAGCCTGTTTGTCTCCAGAAGAAAAAACAGTCTGGCGCTGTTCAGGCCTGAAGATCCCTTAAACAGGGGTCTGCAAGCCCAACAATTCTCCTCACGCTCTACCCTTTGCCGTGGAAATCAGAGGTATTGCCGGTTGAAGAAGGCGGCAAGGTGGCATACAATGGCCACCATTCAAACGGTTCTCCCACGAAAGGACTTGCATGATCGATGACTCCCAGAAACCGATGCTGCGTTTTCTCACCGTCCTGACTGCCGCTTCCATGATCGGTATCCAGGGATACACCATTCTCTTCAACAACTTTGCCGTTGAAATGGTCCACCTGGAAGGTCGTCACGTGGGGATTATCCAGTCCATTCGCGAGGCACCCGGTTTCCTGGCGCTGCTGGCAGTGTATGCCATGCTGGTAATCAGGGAGCATCGCCTATCGGCACTCTCCATCGCCACCCTGGGAATTGGTGTTGCCCTGACCGGACTGCTCCCCACTTATGGGGGACTCATGGCCACCACGCTTCTCATGAGCTTTGGCTTTCACTACTACGAAACGACAAACCAGTCCCTCACCCTACAGTATTTTGCCACCAATATTTCTCCCCTGGTAATCGGGAAGCTGAGGAGTATTGCGGCCGCATCAAGCATCGTCACCGCACTCCTGATCTGGCTCATGGGGAATTTTCTCAGTTTCAAGGGAATGTTCCTCGTCATAGGCGGACTGGTTTTCCTTGCCGGCTGTTGGGGTATGCTTCAGGATCCCACCCACAGCAGCATCCCGCCTCAGCGACTGAAAATGGTTATCCGTAAACGCTACTGGCTATACTACCTCCTCACCTTCCTTTCCGGCGCCCGGAGACAGATTTTCACCGTATTTTCCATATTTCTTCTGGTCAAAATATTCCATTTCTCGGTGCAGGAGGTTACCCTGCTCTTCCTGATCAACAATGGAATCAACTGGTTTCTCAATCCTCTAATCGGACGGGCAATCATCGCCTTTGGAGAGCGAACCCTTTGTTCGGTTGAATACTCGGTGGTCATCCTCGTTTTTCTGACCTATGCCTTCACCACCTCCAAATGGCTTGCCGCAGGCATGTTCATACTAGACGCGATACTTTTCAACTTCTCTATTGCCATACGCACCTACTTTCACAAGATTGCTGACCCCGCAGACATTGCGCCGAGCACCGCCGTCGGAGTCAGTATCAATCACCTGGCAGCAGTATTCCTCCCGGTACTCGGCGGAGTTCTCTGGATGATCGATTACCGGATTCCGTTTTTCATCGGCACCGGCCTCAGCGTTGTTTCGCTGTTTTTCGCCCAATGCATCCGTTTGCCGAAAAGATCAGTACTTTAATCCTCGAGATGACTGAGAATCAGGAAAGGCTTGAATTGTGAAAAACAGAGAAACGCACCTGCAGAGAGAAAAAACGACGATTACGAATATGGCGAGGATTTTCTGCAGGGCAGACCATCAGACAGCGGAAGGACTTTGTCCGGAATGTCGGGCACTGCTGAACTATGCCTTGGAACGCATTGACAGGTGCCCATACCAGGGAGATAAACCTGTCTGTTCAACATGCCCGATTCATTGTTACCAGCCGGCAATGAGGGAAAAAGTGCGGCAGGTTATGCGCTATGCAGGGCCCCGCATGCTGCTCCGTCACCCTCTTCTCTCCGTACTGCATTTCCTGAGAGTAAGGGGCAAAAAACATAGTGCAGGACCGGTGTAAGCTGAAGAAACTACCCGTCAGAAAGGGGAAGACGAAACTCGACCACCAGCCCCCCGTCAGGAGCGTTGGAGGCCTGCACCTCTCCGGAATGCAGCAGCACGGCTCTTTCCGTGATTGCCAACCCTATACCGGCACCTCCGGATTGACGATCACGCGCTTCCGCAATGCGGTAAAAGGGGCGAAAGATATGTTGCAGAACATCCTCCGGCACACCGGGGCCATAGTCCCGGACGCGAATCATGGCATGATTCGATGACTTT
>RPRC01000271.1 GCA_003857395.1 Geobacter sp. | reverse complement strand
AGTTCAGTTCCCGCCAGAACGGTCGGCAGCTGCAGGAGCGGATTGCTGTTCCCCTGGATGCCTGTTTTCAGGGCCAGTGAGAGTGTTTTGTCGATGTCTTCTCGACCCTCTTCAGGAAAACCGACTATAAAGCTCAATGTGGGCACCAAGCCTTCCTCGGTTGTTTCCCTGACACGTTGAAAGAGAATGGTCTCATCTATTTGTTTGCGGATAAAGGCGAGGGTTCGTTTCGATCCGGAGTCGATTCCGTAGCACATTGATTCGCAGCCTGCCTCACGCATCAGGCGAAGCAGGGGAGGGTCCATCGAGTCCAGTCGCGAGATACAGTACCAAGGGGTATCGTTTAAGCCTTCTTCTACCACAGTGGTGCAAAAATCTTCCACAAATTGACGGTTGGCCGTGAACTGGTCATAGGCCAGCAGAAAGCACTCCGCACCAAAATGGTCCCGCAATAAATGCATTTCCTCGATGATGCGGGATATGGAGAAGGTACGTGTGCGCCGACGCCACATGATCGATTCCGAGCAGTAGACACATTGGTGCGGGCACCCTCTGCCCACTTCCAGGATGGCGATGCTTCGCGGGATGTTGCAGGCGTCACGGTAGGTCGCAAGAGATGGGATGAATGAATAGTCAGGGATCGGAAGGTCGTCAAGATTGGCGACTAGATCACGATCTCTATTGCGAATTACCTTGCCGTCCTCACGCCAGGTTACACCGGCAATTTCAGCTGTATTTCTGCCTTTGGCGTATGCCGCAGCCAGTGCCCGCATGGTAATCTCACCCTCTCCACGGATTACAGCATCGATCCAGGGAAACCTCTCGAGGGTCCGTTGGTCGACAAAAGACACATCATGACCGCCAAGGACAATTCTCAACGCAGGCTTCCGTTTTCGGAGGAGTTCTGTAATCTGGATAACAGCGGGAAAAGTTGTGCACTGAACAGAAAAACCAACCAGATCCGGAGATTCGTTGAGAATCATCTTCACTGATTCATCGTATATGGAGCCTCCCAGTGGCAGGATGTTTCTACGGATTGCCAAAACCAGGTCCAGAACAATAACCTCATGACCCGCTTCCCGGAGTACGGTTGCGAGATTAAGAAGACCAAGCGGTGGCAGGTTGTAGAGAGTAGAGAGGTAAAATGGCGGGAATACGAGGGCTATTTTCATTGTCGGCTTTCCGTTGTTCGTAGACTACGCGCAATTGTTGGTATCGTCCGCCGGTTTGCTCCGAGAAAAGTGAGGAGATCCTGTCTCATGTCGGCAGAGGGGACAAATAAATATTTGGTGATTTGTGGGTGTGTTTTGCGGTAAGCACTTCATGAAACTTGTTGTATACTACCATGGACCGTGGTTTTTGCAAGACAGTGAAGAGGATGGCGGTGAGCAGGTCTGGAGGAAATTTGGCATGGATGTTTTTACGGGAATCTATACCCAGTGCAGCATCAGGGAATTTACCGAAATTTCCGGTGGAAAATGAAAAGGTCCAAGATATCCTGACAGCAGGCAGCAAGGGCCACTTGGTAACCAATAACGAAAAAAGGGACTTGCCGATTGAGCAAGTCCCTGAAATTATTTGGTTGCGGGGAGAGGATTTGAACCTCTGACCTTCGGGTTATGAGCCCGACGAGCTACCAGACTGCTCCACCCCGCGTCATGTGTGTAACTCAAACTTTATAACACAGCGGTTCAATCGATGTCAATATTTAATTTTCATAAATTCCAATTGAGAGTGATTTGCCAGTTATTCCGCAACTAGTATTGCATTATTGCCGACTTTTGCCGCTAACTCGTTTGCTGTGTCCTTATCAAGGTTACTGCCTGTCCGTACTCTATACCAGATTCCTTTTCCTGAAACGGTATATTCTTCAATGCGAGATGAGATGCCAATTTTCTGAAGCGTTACTTTTAATTGCTGTGCGTCGGACTTTGCATGATAGGCGGCTACCTGTATGGTGTAGGTTTTCTTGCCGGCATGTTCTTTCGGTGAAGCAGGTTCTAACGTTTCCTTCTTTTCGGCACCCTGTTTCGGCTGTTGCGGCACCCTGACCTTTTGCGCTGCAGTAGTTGCCGGAGTTGTCTGCCTGGGAGCTGTCTCTGGGGGGAGTCTGTTCATCCCGCTCCCAATGACCCCTTTTTCTCCCCTAGGCAAAGTATAGTAGAAAGTAAGATCAGGTTCTTTACCCTGGACTGCGGTGCCTCCTTTCGGTGAGGCTGGCACAGGGGAGGGGGGCACTTGGCCAGTTCCCTCAATTTTTGCCGAATCTGCTAACGAAGTTGATGGTTTCTTCGGAAGGAATTTGAAAATTAGCCAACCGGTAGCAATTCCAAGTCCGTAAATGGAAATTATAGCCCCCAGGATCAGCAGCAGCATAAACTTGACAGGTCGTTTGCGCGGACGATTCTTGCTGACCTGTTTTTTTTGATTGTAATCAAGAGCCATGGTTTCCGGGTCTTTCCTTTACATCCTTTCGGGAGCCGATACGCCAAGCAGAGAAAGGCCGTTTTTCAGGGTCTGGGCCGTACATTTGAGAAGCAAAAGACGAGCCGCGGATAACTCCGGATCTTCTCCGATAACCCTGTGCTTATTATAGAAGCTGTGGAAGAGTCCGGCTAGTTCCTGCAGGTAGTAGGTTATCCGGTGCGGTTCAAAATTCAGCGCACTTCCTTCCACTACTTCGGGAAACTGACCAAGGAGTTTTATCAGTGACATTTCCTCAGAACTGTCAAGTTTCTGCAAGGGAATTTTCGAGAAGTCTTTTGGAACAAGGCCCCTTTCGGTGACCGTCTCAAAGATGCTGCAGATGCGGGCATGGGCATACTGAACATAATAGACGGGGTTTTCCGTGCTCTGACGTTTTGCAAGCTCCAGGTCAAAATCCAGCTGACTATCAGAGCGCCGCATCAGGAAAAAATATCTGGCAGCATCGCGGCCGACCTCATCCACGACTTCCTTGAGGGTAACGAATTCGCCGCTGCGGGTGGACATGGCTACCGGAACTCCATCACGCAGAAGGGACACGAGCTGAACCAGAATGATCTTCAGATCATCGGCACTGCGTCCCAGTCCCTGAACGATTCCTTTCAGGCGCGGGACGTATCCGTGGTGGTCGGCACCCCAGACATCAATAACCCAATCAAAACCGCGCTCATATTTTTCCTTGTGGTAGGCGATGTCCGAGGCAAAATAGGTTGTTACTCCATTTCCGCGAACCACTACGCGATCCTTATCGTCGCCGAAATCAGTGGTGCGGAACCAGAGAGCCCCATCATTTTCATAGATAAAACCATTCTGCTGCATATAGGATATTGCTTCGGCAACCTTTCCGGAATCAAAAAGGGTCTGTTCTGAGAACCAGCTGTTATGAACTACGCCGAAATCTTCCAAGTCCTGCTTGATCCCTTGAAGGATGATATCGCCACCAAGCTTGGCAAATACAGGTATCGATTTTTCCTCCGGTGCGTCAAGATAACGCGAAGCGAATTTCGTTACCAGGTCACGTGCAATGTCCTTGATATAGTCGCCCTGGTAGCAATTCTCAGGAAATTCAATGGATTTGCCCAGCAGTTCGCAGTAGCGCAGGTACACAGATCTGCCCAGAGTATCCATCTGATTGCCGGCATCATTGATGTAATATTCACGGTTGACTTCAAATCCGGCCGCGGAAAGAATCGAGGCAACTGCATCGCCGGTGGCGGCACCTCGACCATGCCCGATATGGAGCGGTCCGGTCGGATTGGCGCTGACGAACTCCACCTGCACTTTTTTTCCGTTACCGGCAGTTCCCTTGCCATAGTCGTCACCTGCGGCAACGATGCACTTGAGGGATTCGCGCCACAGATCCTTTTGGATAAAGAAGTTGATAAAACCCGGTCCGGCAATTTCGACCTTTTCTAGCAGCTCACTGTTGCATTCCAGTTCTTTAACGAGGTTTTCCGCGATCTGCCGAGGTGCCTTTTTCTCTTGCTTTGCCAGCTGCATGGCGACATTGGTTGCAAAGTCTCCATGTTCTGCGTGGGCAGGGACTTCTATGACAATCTCCGGCATGGCACCGGATGAGAGGGTTCCGTTCGTATAGCAGTTTTCGAGACACTTTCGTACCTGCCCGAGCAAGGCTTTCTTCATCTTTCCTCCAAGTGTGCTACTTTCCCTTATTCTTCTCCGGCTGGTCTTCTTCCGGTGCCTTGATCATTAGGTCCCGGGTAAAATCCGGGCAGAGCCGCCCCCCATCGGGCACGCAAAACTTTTTCTGACATTCTCCGCGCCAAGCGCAGATAACACAACTTTGACTCCGTCGGCTTTCCGACATGTCTTTATTCTCCTTCGAAACCGCAGGAGTGGAGTGGAGTGGGGGGCTCGCATTGTGATCAGAAACCCGCTCTCCGCTCAACGGCTATAGTCCTGTGCTACTTGTTTTACTTTTTTGTGGGGAACTGATAGATGATCTCATTCTTGCGAACAAAGCCGAAATCTTTTCTGGCAAGGCTCTCGAGGTAACGGCGATCAGTCTTCAGCGCCTCAATTTCCCTCTTGAGCTGATCATTCTCAAGCTTTACGAATGTCGTACGTTCCGAAAGGTCCTCTTTTTCACGGTTCAAGTGATAAATGCGCAGAAGACCCCGTTCGCCAAAGACGGTGAAAGAGAGAAATATGAGGATAAACCCGGCAGGGATGAAATACATCCGCTTTTTCATAGGCTCCGCTCTTATGCTTTACATGCCAGTATACGTGAAAAATATTCGATCGTTTTTTTGAGTCCTGTATCAATATCCGTTGTCGGTTCCCAGCCCAGTGTTTTTCTGGCAAAAGTAATATCCGGCTGCCGCTGTTTAGGGTCGTCGGAAGGAAGAGGCTTGAAAATAATCTTGGCTGAAGATCCGGTCAGACCAATGATGCGTGTAGCAAATTCAAGAATCGATGTTTCCGTAGGATTCCCTAGATTCATGGGTCCCGTAATACCATCACAATTCATAAACCGCAGCATGCCTTCCACCAGGTCTTCAACGAAACAGAAGGAACGGGTCTGGCTTCCGTCACCGTACACAGTAATATCTTCGCCGCGTAAGGCCTGGACAATAAAATTGGAAACTACTCGGCCGTCATTAAGGGCCATACGCTGGCCATACGTGTTGAAAATCCGGATAATCCTGATGTCAACCGAATTCTGACGATGGTAATCCATCATCAAAGTTTCGGCAACTCTTTTACCCTCATCATAGCAGCTTCTCAGACCGATCGGATTGACATTACCCCAATACTCTTCGGATTGTGGGTGAACCAACGGGTCGCCGTACACTTCGGAAGTGGATGCCTGAAGGATACGTGCTTTAACGCGCTTGGCGAGACCCAGCATGTTGATCATCCCCATCACACTGGTTTTAATGGTCTTGACTGGATTGTACTGGTAATGGACCGGCGATGCGGGGCAGGCCAGATTATATATTCGGTCAACTTCCAGCAGTACCGGTTCAATTACATCGTGACGAATCAGCTCAAAGCGGTGACTGTCAAGAAGGTGATCGATGTTCTCCTTCCTGCCGGTATAAAAATTGTCGAGGCAGAGGACGTCATGACCCTCACTGACGAGCCTTTCGCAGAGATGTGAACCAATAAAGCCGGCGCCTCCGGTAACCAGAACCCTCATATTTCTAACCCCTTTCCGAGCTGAACTGCCTGCCGTTTCGGCCGATTGCGAAATATTCAAAACCGATATGTTTCATTCTTCTCGGCTCATAGAGGTTTCGACCATCGAATATGACAGGTCTGGTCAGGAGTCCGCCTATCCGCTCAAAGTCAGGATTGCGGTATTCGTTCCATTCCGTAACAATCACCAGTGCATCGGCACCTGAGAGGATCTCGTATTCGTTTGCATTATAGTGAATGCGGTCGCCGAAAACTTTTTCCGCCTCCTTCATTGCCACCGGGTCATGGACACGTACTTTAGCACCCGCGTGAAGGAGCTGATTGATGATGACAATGGATGGTGCCTCCCGCATGTCGTCGGTGCGCGGCTTGAAGGCGAGACCCCAGAGGGCGATGGTTTTTCCTTCCAAGGGTTTTGCTGCAGCAGGGTCGCCGAAATAGGTGATTACCTTGCGGGGCAGGACCTGCTTCTGCCGTTCGTTGACCTCCTCCACTGCCTTCAGCAGCAGGAAGTCGTAGTGGTTTTCTTCAGCTGACATCACCAAGGCCTTTACATCCTTGGGGAAACAGGAACCACCATAACCGACACCGGGAAAGAGGAAGTCGTAACCGATACGAGAATCCGAACCGATACCTTCGCGTACCGCGGTCACATCCGCACCGAGTGCCTCACAAAGGTTAGCCACCTGGTTCATGAAGGATATCTTGGTGGCAAGCATTGCATTTGCGGCGTACTTGGTCATCTCCGAGCTTCGCACGTCCATCACGATGATGCGGTTGGTCCTGCGCATGAAAGGAGCGTATAACTCCTTCATGATCTCGGCCGTGCGTACATCGTCCACCCCGATTACCACCCGGTCCGGTTTCATGAAATCATCAATGGCGGCCCCTTCCTTCAGGAATTCAGGATTGGAGACAACATCAAATTCGATGTTCACATTCCGTGCTTCCAGCTCTTCCCTGATTGCAGTACGCACCAAATCAGCCGTGCCCACAGGGACTGTGGACTTGTTGACGACAATCTTGAAGTTTTCCATGGCGCGGCCGATTTCCCTGGCCACTGTAGTGACATGCATGAGATCGGCGGAGCCGTCTTCTCCTGGCGGGGTGCCTACAGCGATAAATTGGAGAAGGGAGTTTTTCACAGCGCCGGCAAGGTCCGTAGTGAAACAAAGTCGGCCTTCTTCGGTGTTTCTGAGAATCAGTTCCTTGAGGCCTGGTTCGTAGATAGGGATAATCCCGTTTTTCAAACCTTCAATTTTTGCTTCATCAATGTCAACGCAGGTAACTGTGTTGCCGCTCTCGGCAAAGCACGTTCCAACAACCAGACCGACATAGCCGGTACCGATAACACAAATCTTCATCGTCAGAAACCTCAAGAGAAAACGGGAGCCGTAACCCCCATGGAATTGAAAATCAATAGTTTCACATCCGGAGTTTCCGGATAGAAACAGGGTAGTAAGTAAAGCATAAAGAACGGTTGGAAGCCCTTCTTCTTTAAGCAATTCTTATAGCATAGAAAAGAGTCATTCTGCCAGAAATTTCCGAAAGAAATAACAGGTTTGTACTCGCTCTGAGTTCTGCGAGAGGGGATTGCCTGTCGCGAAGTTAAACGTTAAAAGATAACCTGAATTTTTCTTAGGCATCAGATGTCGTGCAGAAAAGAAAAAAGGGCCAGGCGAAAATCGCCGGACCCTTTGTAAATATTTGGTGGAGCTGGACGGGATCGAACCGACTACCTCTTGACTGCCAGTATTCTAGCTACCACGTAAGGTATTGATATGTTTTAGCTATTCGTCTACATTATTATCTACTGTAGTAACTGGTTGTTTTTTGCGGGTTTTTTTCTCGTTTTCTCTGTACTGCCTGGTAGCCTCCATTACGGCTCGTTTTCGATTTGTGGCTACGTGGGTGTATTTTTCCGTGCTCCGGATTGATGAATGGCCCAAGACTTCCTGAGCTGCACGGAGATCGTTGGCTTCGAGTGTGTCT
>RPRC01000270.1 GCA_003857395.1 Geobacter sp. | reverse complement strand
GTTTATGGGTTGAAGGATACACCAGAAGGAGATGTGGTTGTGAGGGCGAGTCATTCATTGGTGCCTTTCTTCGGACGAACATTGTCAATGGTGATGGTGCGGCCTTTCGGAAGAAGTACCGTGGTGATGCATTCGAGAGCGAGTGGTTCTAGCCGGAAAACGCCTCCAGCTCCTCCCACCGGGCATAGGCCTTTTCCAACTCGCTTTCAACAGCGTGGAGTTGGGCTGTGAACTGTGAAACGTCTGCTCCTGCGTTCCGATAAAAATCGGGGTCGGCGAGTTTTTCGTGGAGAATCCGTACTTCTTCTTCCAGTGAAGCTATTCGATCTGGCAGCGACTCCAGTTCCCGCAGTTCCTTGAAGGAAAGCTTGCGGGTTTTATCCGACTCAATGCGGGTTTTTTCCTTTGGCGGCAGAGGCGACCTTGGTGGTGCGGCAGCGGAGGGTGCCGGTGTCGACTGCCGGAGCCAGTCATCATAGCCGCCAACAAATTCGCTGATCTGACCGGAGTTTTCTAGAACCAGGGTACTGGTAACGACATTGTTGAGAAATTCCCGGTCATGACTAACCAAGAGAAGGGTTCCGGGATACTCTACGAGAAGTTCTTCGAGGAGATCCAGTGTCTCGGCATCCAGGTCATTGGTGGGTTCGTCCATTACCAGAACATTGGAGGGTTTGGTGAACAGCTTGGCCAGGAGGAGCCGGTTTCTTTCACCGCCTGACAGAATTCGTACCGGGCTGCGTGCCCTTTCCGGGGAAAAGAGAAAATCCTGGAGGTAGCCGATGATATGGCGCTGCCTGCCGTTGATAAGTACGGTGTCGTTTCCCTCTCCCACGTTTTCCTGTACGGTCTGGTCCGGGTCCAGCTGTTCGCGGAGCTGGTCGAAATAGAGGACCTCTCGGCGGGTGCCGAGGCGGATTTCGCCGCTTTGGGGTTCCAGTTCACCCAGCAGCAGTCGGAGCAGGGTGGTTTTTCCCGAACCGTTGGGGCCGATAATGCCAACCCGATCACCCCGCATGATGGTGGTGGTGAGATTGCTGATAACCGGGGTGCCGTTGTAGCCGAAGGAAACTGCTTCCGCTTCCACCACCAGATTGCCGGAGCGTTCGGCTTCCTGCAGCTGCATCTTCACCGAGCCGATTCTCTCCCTCCTGGTCCTCCGTTCCTCTCGCAGCTTTTTTAATGCCCGGACACGTCCTTCGTTGCGGGTCCGGCGTGCTTTGACCCCTTGACGTATCCAGACTTCTTCCTGGGCCAGTTTCTTGTCGAACAGTGCCTGCCGGGCAACTTCCGCTTCCAGGAGTGCCTCCCGACGCTCGACAAACGTATCGTAGCCGCAGGAAAAAACAAACAGCCTCCCCTTATCCAATTCCGCGACTCGGTTTGCCATTCTCCGGGCAAAGGCACGGTCGTGGGTCACAAAGAGAAAGGTCTTTACTTCTTTAAGGAGGAAATCTTCCAACCAGACAATCGTGTCGATGTCCAGGTGGTTGGTCGGTTCGTCCAGAACGAGGATGTCAGGCTGTGATACCAAGGCTCGAGCCAGCAGTGCGCGGCGTTTTGTGCCGCCAGACAACTGGCTGAATTCAGCTTCCGGATCAAGCGAGAGCCGACCGAGAACACGCTCCACCTCCTGATGCAGGCTCCAGCCGCCGGAGTCTTCGAGAGACTTGTGCAGCTGTTCCAGGGTTTTCAGCAGTTCAGCGCTTCTTTCCGTGGCAAGACGAATACTCACGTGGTGATATTCAGCCAGAAGTTCCGCTGTGTCCCCCATCCCGCTGGCAACCACATCAAAGACCGAGCCGGTGAGGTTCGGGGGCGATTCCTGGGTGACGACGGCTGTTTTCAGCCCCTGTTGGCGGATGATCTCTCCGCTGTCGGGAGGGAGATCGCCGGCAAGTATCTTCAACAGGGTCGATTTGCCGGTTCCGTTCCGTCCCAGCAGGCACAGGCGGTCCCCTTCTTCAATCTGGAGGTTGATCCCTTCAAATAACGACGGACCGCCGAATGCGATCTGGATAGTGCGAAGCGTAAGTAGTGACACAAAAATCCTCTAGTTCAATGTGCGGGCAGACAATTATTAGCGTCGTTTACCACTGCCAAAGAGGGATCCCAAGACCCCTCGTATGATCTGGCGGCCAACCTGGCTGCCGATGGCATGGGCGGCGCTTTTTGCAAAAGCCCCGAGGAGATCGGCTGTTCCCGAGCGTTCCTTGCCGGATGAGCGTTCAGGCGAGGGAGGTGGTTCCGCTGCCGACAGTTCGGTCTTTTTCTTCAATGTCTCATAGGCCGATTCTCTATCCACCGTCTTTTCATAGGCTCCATAGAGGATTGATCCTTGCACGATCCGGGAAATTTCATCGGCAGAAAGGAGGCTGAGGCTGCTTTGGGGTGGCGCGACCTTGGCCCTGTCCACCATGGCGGGAGTTCCCTTTTCGTCCAGCAGGGAGACCAGCGCTTCGCCGACCCCCAGTTCCATAATGGCGATTTCCGTGTCAAGCTTCGGATTTGTCCGGAAGGTTTGCGCAGCTGCCTGAACGGCTTTCTGGTCCCGCGGGGTGAAGGCGCGCAGTGCATGTTGTACCCGGTTGCCCAGTTGGCCGAGCACCGTATCAGGGATATCAAGGGGATTCTGGGTGACGAAATAGACCCCGACCCCTTTGGAGCGGATCAGGCGCACAACCTGTTCGATCCGGTCTTCCAGTACCTGGGAGAGATCTTCGAAAAGGAGGTGCGCCTCATCGAAGAAGAATACGATCTTAGGTTTCGCCGGGTCTCCAATCTCGGGAAGTTGCTCGAAGAGTTCTGCCAGGAGCCAGAGCAGAAACGTGGCATAGACCTTTGGCGACTGCATGAGTCGGTCGGCAGCGAGGATGTTTACCGCGCCCCTCCCGTCGGCGTCCGTCTGCAGGAAGTCCATGATATCAAGGGCCGGCTCGCCAAAGAGGTAGTCACCTCCCTGTTCCTCGAGCACCAGGAGATTGCGCTGGATTGCACCGATGCTGGCTGGGGAAATGTTGCCGTACTCGGTTTTGAACTGTGCAGCATTGTCGCCGACATAGCGTACCATCGCCCGCAAATCTTTTATGTCCAGCAGGAGGAGCCCGTTGTCGTCGGCAATCTTGAAAACGAGGCTCATGACCCCGCTTTGGGTTTCATTCAGGGAAAGTATTCGCGCCAGGAGCAGGGGGCCCATTTCAGAGACCGTAGCTCTGATCGGATGGCCCCGTTCGCCGAAGATGTCCCAGAAAACAACAGGAAAACCGCTGTAGCTGAAATCCTCCAGGCCCAGCTCCCCTACTCTTTCCGTCACCTTCGGATGATCTCCACCCGCTTTTGCCATGCCGGAGAGGTCTCCCTTGATGTCCGCCATGAAGACAGGGACCCCCATGGTACTGAACTGCTCGGCAAGAACCCGCAGGGTCACCGTTTTTCCGGTGCCGGTGGCTCCGGCTATCAGGCCGTGGCGGTTCGCCATTCGAGGAGAGAGGAAAAGCTCTTCTGTACCCTTGCCGACGAATATCTCTGTCGTTACCTTAGACATGAACCCTCCAGAAGATATTGGGTTTAAAAAATTGTAATTATTCAGCATCTACTGAAAGTGCAAGATATTTCCCCCCGCCCCTTGTGGGTGTATAGACTGGGGGGGGTAATTTGCCATGTTTGCTCAGTTGACAGCTTCACCCACCCCTCAATCCCCTCCGGTCAAGGGAGGGGAGCTTAATTCTTGGCCTCAGCAAAACCATGCTGAATGGTTATCAAGATTTTAATGATACGATATTCTCTGATTTTAGGCTGTTCGTCAACCCACAGTTGCACGCTCTAAAGAGAAAGCCCGCTAG
Source organism: Geobacter sp. (assembly GCA_003857395.1). The sequence continues at coordinate 3,806 of RPRC01000270.1, read as the reverse complement.
GCGGGCTTTCTGGTGTTTAGGAGGGGCATGCTTATTGCTCGACCAGCCAGGCTTCGATTTTCTGCATCTCTTCTCCCCAGCCCTGCTCCAGCCGTGCCGAAAGAAACGCTGCAAAGAGGCTGTCAAACATCTGAAGCCCTACTTCCATAACGTACATTTTCTCGTAAAACAGCGCTTCCCGTTCGCTTGTCTCGTCAACTCCGGAATCCCGTTCCTCCTTTACCTTGGGAGTCTTGAAAGAGGCAAACTGGAACATTTCACCTTTCAGCGTCATTTTCCAGATGTGTTCTCCCTTTTCCAGGTAAAGGGTTGCTTCGGTGATTATTTTGCCGTTGCTGAGGGCCAACCGGACCTCGCCAAAACGGTCCTGGGGACCCGAGATGGTAATTTTCTGTGCGCCGTCGTCACCGGCTCCGCAGAGAACCAGGCGATCGTTCACATATGCCGTGAACGGCTCTCCTCCGGTGGCCGGACCCGGCCTGACTATCCGGTATTCTCCCGACTCGTTCAGGGTTCGGTAGGTGATCCAGAGGAAAAAGTCCGTTCCGATCCATAGGTTGCTGCGAATCAAGTCGAGAACCGCTTCCGAGCCGGCTTTATTGGCCTTCTGCAATGGCTCGGACAGTTCGGGCGGGATTACATTGGCGGCGCGGGCGAAAGGGTGTATGGCGACGAGACGAAAATCCTCAAAGGTTTTTTTGAACAGTGAGTCGAACTGCTCAACCGTTTTAGCACTGACCGATGCGATGGAGAGGGTGTTGCTCCGGGTATCCCATACTGCATCACAGGTCGACGGGACCGGTAGCGTCCTTGCGAGCAGGGAGATGCGCACGGACTCCTTCAGTTCCTCTCTCTTCTGTTTCGGCACCCGGGTAAAGCCGGGGTTGTCAAAGAGGAACTCTTCTTCGGCAACTTTCTGGTAGGCCTTCAGCAAGGCAGCAGGAATGCTCCGCTTGTCCTGCCGCAGTGTGAAGAAAAGGTAATTGTCGCGCCAGAAAGCTGACGGGACACTAAAGTCATTTATGCGATGATCATCCGGCGTAACCCAGCCAATGGAAAGTTCTTCGGTCCCATGGTCGATGGTGATAAAGCCGTTTTTCGTCAGTCGCTCGGAAACCCATGCGAAAGTATCGATATCGGGGATTTCCCCGATTACCTTGAACTGGCAGATGCTGACCGTGTTCGAGAGAATTCCCATAGAGTGCTCCTTCCTGATAGTGAAAAAGTCACATGGATACACCCTTTTGACGGATTGGGCAAGTAAATTCTCGGCACAAAAAAAGCCCGCGGAACGGGCTTTTTTTGTAGAGAAGCGCTAGTACGGCGGCAATTAAACATATCAAGGTAGGGGCAGGGTTGTGTTGTTTAATTGCCGGAATAATAACAAGCTCTCTGGCAAAGGTGGCTGACGGGATCGAGCTATTTCGGTAAGGGACAGTTTCCGCACTTTGGCTGTTTTGCAGCAGGACCCTTCCGTGCCCCATACTGTTTCAGTTGATCCGGGGTCAGGAGCGGTTTGACTTTCTCATGCATTTGGACGCGAAGCTCCTTCATTTTTGTCCGGCGCTGGTCCCTTGTCAGAGTAGTATCGGCACGCAGGGCTTGTTTCTCTTTAAAATTTTCTTCAAGAATCAGTTTGATCTTGGCTTGCTGGTCAGCGGAGAGCCCCAGACAGGCAGTCATTCTCGCGAGGTGCTTAGTCGGATCCATCCGGAAGTTTTTCCCATGGTGCCTCGCTTTCATGTAACCTTTTTTCCCTTTCCAGTGGTGTCCGGGTGCTGTCCACATGTTGGCAACCTTGCTGTTCTGTTCCGTGGTCAGGAGCGGTTTGAGCTGGTCATGGAGCGTTACGCGAAGTTCCTTCATTTTTGCCCGTCGCTGGTCCCTGGTCAGGTTCTTGTCGGCGCGCACGGCTTGTTTCGCCTTGAAGTTTTCCTCAAGGAGCGGTTTGATTTTCGCTTTCTGGTCCTCGGTAAGGTTGAGACAGGTGGCCATCTTCGCCAGGTGGGAGTCTGCATTCATCTGTTTGCCCGCAATACATTCGCGGGCCATGTTTCCTTTGTGCGGACCCCTTGTTTGGACTTCTTCAGCAGGGGCAACTTGTGTCAGTCCAGCGCACACTGCCAGAACGGCGAGGGCTGCGATTACCAATTTCATCTTTTTCATTTTGTTAGTTCTCCTTTCGTATGTTCTTGTTTCGAGTTGGGAAAAGAAGTCAGATAGTTAAATGTAACGAAGAAGAACCTCATCGGTTGACAGAAAAACACACTTTAGTGAAAGCTCGCCGGACCGTGGTCCTTCGGTTTTTTCAGCAAAATGAGAAAAGGGATAATAACGAGAAAAGCAATCCCGATAATCCAGAAAATATGGTTATAGGCGAGCATGCCGGCCTGTCTCTGAACAGTACCGTAGAGGATTGCTAATGCAGTTTTGTGGGCGGTTACAGCGTCGACTCCCTTGGCAATGGCCGCCTGCTCGATTTCCGCCAAACGGAGTTGTGTCACGGGGTTGAAAGGGTTTACGTGGGCTGCCAGATCGGTCTGGTAGAACTGTGAAAAGCGGGAGAGCAGGGTGGCTGCGGTGGCAATGCCGACACTTCCGCCGATATTCCTGAGCAGGTTGAAGATACCGGTGGCGTTGCCCATCTCCTCTTTTGAGATCGTGGAGAGAGTGACAGTTGTCAGCGGCACGAAGATCATTCCCAGTGCAACCCCCAGGTAGATCCGAGGCCAGACGAAAGCCCAGTAAGAGGCTTCCAGGGTAAATCCCTGCATCAGAAACATGGAATAGGCACCGAGGATCAGGCCGGCCAGGACTACCCAGCGGCCGTCGTAGCGCTGAATGACCGCGCCGACAAAAGGCATGGCAACGAGGGTGGCGATTCCGCCGGGTGCCAGCACCATTCCCGCCATTGTTGCGTTGTATCCCATAAGTGTCTGGAGAAAGAGAGGGATCATGACAATGGAGCCATAGAGGCAGAAGCCGACGATGAACATGATGAAGTTTCCCGACGAGAACGAGATGTCCTTGAACAGGCGGAGGTTGACGATCGGGTTGGGGTGGGAAAGCTCGACGAAAAGCAGGATCAGCAGTGATAGTAGCGACAGGACGGCAAAGGCGATGATGAAGGAGGAGTTGAACCAGTCATCCTGTTGACCTTTGTCCAGTACCACCTGCAGGGAACCGAGACCGATTGTCAAGAGGGCGAGCCCCCAGTAGTCGATCCTCATTTTGACCCGCTTCAGGTAGGATGGGTCGAAGATGAAAAAATTTGCCATGATGACGGCAAAAATACCGACCGGTATGTTGATGTAGAAGATCCAGCGCCAGTTCATGTTGTCGGTGATCCAGCCGCCCAAGGTGGGCCCGATGATTGGACCGAACATTGCGCCGACGCCGAAAATTGCCATGGCCATGCCCTGCTGCCACGGGGGGAAGGTCTCCATCAGGATCGCCTGGCTGATAGGAATTAATGCTCCGCCAGCCGCCCCTTGCACCACCCGGAAAAAAATGAGCACACCCAGGGTCGGGGCCGCTCCGCAGAGGAATGAGGCAAAGGTGAAGAGAATAATGCAGGTGATGAGAAAACGTTTTCTACCGAAGAGACGGGCGAGCCAGCCGGTCATCGGCAGTACGACAGCGTTGCTTACCAGGTATGACGTGAGAACCCAGGTGACTTCATCGGTGCCGGCATTCAGGCTGCCCTGCATGTGCGGGAGCGCCACATTGGCCACTGATGTGTCAACAATCTCCATGAAGGTGGGAATCATCACGGTCATGGTGATGAGCCACTTGTTTATGTTTCG
>RPRC01000269.1 GCA_003857395.1 Geobacter sp. | reverse complement strand
GATAAAACCTACTCAATCAGGATTGGTGCGCGGTCTCTTGATGACCTGCCGCCCGGTGAAATCCTGTTGAAGGTTCATTACTCGTCTCTCAACTACAAGGATGCCCTTTCCGCCACCGGTCAATTCGCTGTTACCAGAAATTATCCCCATACACCGGGCATTGATGCTGCCGGTGAAATTGTTGAATCCGTCGACAGCGCTTTCAAGCCGGGCGACAAGGTGCTTGTCACCAGCTACGATCTGGGGATGGATACACCGGGAGGGTTTGGCCAATACATCAGGGTACCTGCAGAATGGGTGGTTCCTCTGCCTGATGGGCTTAGTCTTCGTGACAGCATGATCTTGGGCACTGCAGGGCTGACTGCCGGCCTTATGGTGAAGAAACTTGCCGGTAACGGCGTAAAGCCGGAGCAGGGCGAAATACTCGTTACCGGAGCAACCGGCGGGGTTGGCAGCCTTGCTGTGGCGATTCTGGCAAAGGCGGGGTTTCGTGTGATCGCCGCGACCGGGAAATCGTCTCAGAAGGATTATCTTCTTTCTCTTGGTGCCGCCGATGTGATTGGACGTGAAGGTGTTCTTGAGGGAGCTGAACGCCCCATGATGCGGGAGAGGTGGGCAGGAGTTATTGATGTCGTGGGTGGCGAGATGCTTGCCGCTGCCATAAAGTCGACCCGCTATGGAGGTAGTGTTGCCTGTTGCGGACTGGTTGGGTCACGGGAGCTCTCCGTCAATGTGCTACCGTTTATTTTGAGGGGTGTCAGCCTTTTGGGGACCGATTCCGTTCAGTGCCCCATGGAACCCCGCCGCATTGTCTGGGAAAAACTTGCCGGCGAATGGAAGCCTGAAAACCTGGAAACTATTGTTCGGGAGTGCACACTCCACAATCTGGAAAATGAAATCCAGGCAATATTGAAAGGGCAGCTGTGTGGCCGTGTGCTGGTTAATCTGCTGGAGAGTTGACACTGATCATATTGTCGTGAAATGCTGAAAGAATATAAGAAAGTATCTATTTATTCAACAACAGTTTGCTTTTGCGAGATATCGAGCCAAGGAGGAAGCGGGCAGCCTATAGCATCGGCAATTGCCCGAAACAGTTCGAGTTCCGCCACCGTCACCTTGCCGTCGTGCCTCAGACATTCGAGGCAGGCGCCCAGCAGTCGACGTTTTATCAGGGGGCTGGTGTTTTCGAGGACGGTGAATGACCGTTCCAGGCATGCTACGCCACATTCTGCTGGCGGTAGGAAGGTGAATACGGTTTTTGCCTCTTGCAGTACAATCAATCCACGATCAAAGGCCTGCTGAGCCAGAGATTCATCCATATTTCCGACTCGTGCCACAGAGCTGAGTACACAGGAGCATTCCTGCTGCACCCCGCGCAGACCGTAAATCTGGGCCGGTCGGTTGGTGTGCGGCGAGAAGCAGGGTTCCAGGTGTCTCATGAGTAGATAGCGCAGGGTAAATTCGAACAGGCTGGTCCTGTTATCTGCAGCGCTTAATTTCGCAACGGTTTCTTTCAGGACCAGGAACTGGTCCCGGCTCAAGGCGCGTAAGGATGGAAGCGTCAGTTCCAGCAAAGGAAGGCGAACCGCCGGGGGCAAAGAGTTGAGGATTGGTGAGAGTTTACGAACTTCAGCCACAAGAGCCTGGTTTCCGTGCTCAGCCAGAATCTCTTCCTGCCTGGCCCTGATCGCCGGACTCCCGTCAATCAGTAGACCATAGACTGCGACACAGGCACCAAAAGGGTCCCGTATTGTCGAAAGCAGCGGTTCGGGAAGTTCATTTATGATCTGTCTGGCACGGTCGAGATGCTCCTGCATTGGATCGCCGGCTCGACTGAGCAATGCGGCCACCGCTGCACCGGAAAGGGCTGCGACCGGCTCGGGAACGGTCTTGGGTGATTGCGGCGAGAGGTACGCTTCAAGGGGCGGCGGTGCCGGGAGCGGCGTAACCTCGGGAAACTTTCCATTGAATCCGGCATCCAGGCGACGAATTCGCTCAATCAGGGGCGGGTGGGTGTCGAGGGCATGGAGCCAGGACTCCGAAAGAGCGTTGCTGAAAAACAGGTGACTCATCTCATCGGCCCTGGGGTGGTCGATCCGTGATCCGCTCGCCAGCCCGCCGATTTTTTTCAATGCTCCGGCAAGCCCTTCGGGATGGCGGGTAAACTGGGCGGCCGAGGCGTCGCCAAGATACTCGCGCTGCCTTGATACAGCAGATTTTATCAGGCGGCCAAAGAAGTAGCCGATATAGCCAATCCCGTAAAGGGCGATTGAGACCAGCGCGATTGGCGCAGTGCCTTTTCCTCTTGTTCGGCGCACCCCCCGGAGACCCATTTCCCCGATCTGACTTACCATGAGGATACCGTTCAGCCAGCCCGCCAGGTTCAGGTTCAGGCGCATATCACCGTTTATGATGTGGCCGATTTCGTGGGCCACAACCCCTTGCATTTCATCCCTATTCAGCAATTTGAGCGCGCCATTGGTCACACAGATCGCTGCGTCGTTCAGGCTGTAACCGGCTGCAAAGGCATTGATGCCGCGCTCGCGTTCCAGCAGGTAGAGGTTCGGCACAGGAATTCCCGAGGCAATTGACATTTCCTCTACCACATTACGCAGCTGCCTTTCCCGCGGGTCCTGCGGGTCGAGCGGAACCGGTCTGCCTCCCAGGATGGTGGCGACATGGGAGCCTCCCGCGCTCAGTTCCTGGATTTTCCAGAAAGATCCGAGAGCGACAAAAAGGAGTGTCCCCCCTGTGGTCCAGAGGAAAAGTAGTGGATTCCAGAGACTGAAACCAGCGGCTAGATGTTTCAATGACAGCATCCAGGTTACTACTGCAACAAGGTAAACTGCCAGGGCAACGCCAATCACGGCAAAGGTAAAGAGAATAATCAGGCGGCCGGTCCGACGGCGAGCATCTTCCTGTCGGGCGAAAAAATCTCTCATTGTCCGGCTCTCAGTTGAAGGTTACATGCGGAGCGGTTCGTTCTGAGGTTTCCGCTTCAAGCAGGCTGGCAGCGGTGAATCGGAACGTGCCGGCAATCAGGGTGGCAGGAAAAACTTCGCAGGCGGTATTGTAGGTCATGACTGCATCGTTGAAGGCTTGGCGTGCAAAGGCAACGCGATTTTCGGTGGAAGTAAGCTCTTCGCTCAGTTGCATCATGTTCTGGTTGGCTTTCAGGTCAGGGTATGCCTCAACCACGGCAAAAAGGCGACCCAAGGCCCCGGTTAAGGCGGTCTCTGCCCCGGAAAGCAGTGCCATTGCCTGTGCATTGCCCGGATCAGCCGAGGCTTGTTTTACGGCTCCGGCAGCCTGGTTTCTGGCCGCTGTGACCGCTTCCAGAGTCTCACGCTCGTGTTTAATGTATGCCCTGGCTGTTTCCACCAGGTTGGGAATCAGATCGTAACGGCGTTTGAGCTGGACGTCGATCTGGGCAAAGGCGTTTTTAAAGTGGTTGCGCAGTGTCACCAGGCGATTGTATGCGGCAATCACATACAGTGCGGCACCAACAAATCCAACGATCAGTACAAGCAGAAATACAAGGGCGAGGCTCATGATATAACTCCTATAAAGAATCTGTTTTCATTGCTGCGCGAAAAATAGCAGGAAATAACGGGAAATGGTATAAAAAAGTGCTGAAAGCTGCATTCCTGGTCAGTTATGACGCCTTTTGATACTTTGCCGGACAAGGTTTTCGTTTAATTTTCCGTAAAATGATCTTTGGGTGGTAATGACCGTTTCCGTGTCGAAAAGCAAACAGATCCGGTCGGGCAGATATCCCTGCACGTATAGCAGGAAAAGCAATCCGGTATGGTTTTCTTGTCACGTCGTAAAATTGCTGCCATCACCGTTGACGGACATGCTTCCGCACACTTCTGACAGGCAATGCAGGTTTCATACTGAACATTTATTTTTACGCGACTGAATTTCTCCAGAAGCCAGCCGACCAGGCCAAAGGGGCAGAAAAGGTGGCACCACGGCCGGTAGAGGAACAGGCTGAGCAGCAACAGCAGGCCGGTAAAAATGCCACCGGTGAGACCGAGAGATGCTGGCGTATAGATTTTAAACGGGTCAATAGGGGCGATGATATCAGTCCCCCAGGCAAAGATGACGAGGACGAATAGACCCAAAAACAGCACCCGAAAGGTGTTTGTCACGGCAAAGGGTAGTTTGAACTGCCGGCCAATGCCCGGTTTCCCGTTTCCAGTGTAATTGATGCGGAAGATCAGTTCCTGCAGTGTCCCGGCCTGACAGCCCCAGGCGCAGATATATTTATTGGCCAGCAGCACGATTGCGAGGAAGATCGACAGGGCGATCATGCGCGGCGGAAAGATTACCTGTGCGGTGCCGTAGAGATGAATTGCATCCTTTACTGTACCCATGGGACTGGGATCCGACCCCAATAGTATGCCGAAAAAGGTAACTGCTATACAAAGCAGCCAAGTCCTGCGGGTTGAGGTGAGCTTTCGTTTCCTTAAAGAGATAAAAACGGCTGACATGAAAATAAACCAGAGAGCAAATTTTAGCGGAATCTTGAACCAGTTTTTACTGGCATGCTCTGCGGCAAGAGCCAGTTTTCTGGTGACCAGCGAAGAAACCTGTTCCGGGGAGCCATATTCACCTATCTGTTTTTCAAGGTCGGCAGGGGAGGCAAGGGTGAATATTTCTTGTAAAAGGGCTGGTGGCAATTTGTTGGCCTGTCCGAACTGGGCAACCGTCATCTCTTTTGCCATAATCATAGTTCGGAGCATGGGCAGTTTTTCCGGTTTTGCTCCCTGGATTCGGGAGGAGACTGCTGCCGCCCCTACTACCAGCGTCAGAACTACAAGGAAGTAGCTTAAAGTTTTTAGAGCAGTATTTCTCGCCATCAAACAATCTCCTGTATGAATTGTAAAGCTGTTCAGTGCTGACAGTGACGACAATAAAAGCTTGAGCGTTGGCTGATGCGTGAACTCTCGATGGCTGCGCCGCAGACCTCACAGGGGTTCCCGGCGCGGCCATAGACCTTGAGTTGCAGGCTGAAATAGCCGGGTCGGCCTTTTTCATCGGTGAAATCGCGCAGGGTTGTGCCACCGGCGGCAATGGCTTCTTCCAGTACCTGGCGGATAGCAGCAGCCAGGCTGCGATATCGGTCAAGGGACAAGCCGCCGGCAGGCAGGACCGGCAGAATGCCGGCGCGGAACAGCGCTTCGTTGGCGTAGATGTTGCCGACTCCCACCACAACCCGGTGGTCCATGATAAAGGATTTCACTGCCAGGCGCCGATTGCGGGAACAGCGGAAAAGATAGTCGCCGCTCATTGCCCCGGAGAGAGGTTCCGGACCGTGTTCGGCGAGTAACGGGTGAAAAAGCGGGTCTTCGCTGGTCCACACCAGGGTGCTGAACCGGCGGACATCGTTAAGCCGCAGGCAGATGCCGTCGGAAAAGCAGATATCGACGTGGTCGTGGCGCCCGGCCGGAGCAGGTTTTCGGAGAATACGCAGATGCCCACTCATACCCAAGTGAAGAATCAGGCTGCCGCTGGTTAAGCGAAGCAGCAGATATTTACCACGCCGCTCAACCGCACAAACTGTCTGACCGACCAGCTGCCGGTCAAGATCGGTCTGAATCGGTTGCCGCAGCTTTGCCACACGGATCTCCAGCCGGGTAATTTGCCGCTGCAGTATCCATGGTTCGATGCCGCGGCGGGCTGTTTCAACTTCGGGTAGTTCCGGCATATTCTTCCTCTGTAATGATTATGATTTGAGCCTAAAGTACCTTCCAGACAACTGGTTAGCAAGAAAGAATCTTAAGTTAAACGCTTCGCGTCAGCATTGGTGTTCAACGCGTCGGGTAGGGCGATATTTTGGCGCCGTCTTTTTAACGGATTTTACGCGTCTTCAGCCCGCATGAGGGACAGCGCTTTTCTTCGACTGTCCTCTCACACACCTCGCACCAATAGAGAAACCGAGTCTTCTTTGCGCAAGTTCCGCTGCTATCATCAGCCTTTTCATCAGTACCTTTAAGCAATTCGTCAGCCATTATTTGTGCCTCCTCGTTGCCTTTGGATCGTAGGGGGCGGTAACCGGGAAGAGTTCCAACCTCGTTGCCCCGCCTGACCGGTGAACCTTGGACTTTATGGGTAGAGTGCGAGCGGAAGGATCTGCCCCGCCCATATAATCGTGAATCAAAATAGATATCTGACAAAATTAATAATCTCTGATTGGTAAATCGGATGCGTTTTTTATTATATATGAAAAAAACTATAGCGTCGGGTATTTCTGCTGGGAATCTGTCGGGCTTACGAAGTTGATGCGGAAATTCGACTGAGCGAGGACAGATTTTGTCAATTTTGCTGGGTAATAGTTGTTCTATTGATCAAAAAAAAGGCGGAATATGGGCTAGCCAGATGGATTTGCAGCAGATTTCCCCGAAGTCCTACAGACTCCCAGAGGTGGCCTTGGTTATTTAACTGATTTGTGCATTAGTCCTGATGGTGGGGCAGAAATTTTAGTGCAAAAGTTTGAAACAGGATCAAGGAAGATGGAACTGAAGAGAGGGGGGCTGCAGAACTGGGTCAGCAGGGAAGGGTGAAACTGCCCGCTGATCCAAAAATATACTCGAATATATGAAAAAAGTGTCCGGGTTGAATAGTGATTCTCAACCCGGACATGTTCTGCCTAACGAATGCTACTATACTCCGGAACGTCGCTGCGCAGGGCGCTGTGACGGGCGGCTTTGCTGCGGACGGCTGCGCTGATCGGCAGCAGGTTGTTGTGCGTTGCCGCTGCGTGGCTTATTGCTGCCGTATGTTGTCTTTGGTTTCTGCGCGGCTTGAACACCAGTCTTTCCCGCCGGTCTAGAATTCCTTGTGCTAGTGCCTGTACGTGGTGTACGTTGTTGCTGCTTCTTGAAAATCGGTTCAGCCGCAATTTTTGCATCCGGTGCAAAACCGTCAATCACCACCTTGGGGATCTCGCGCTTGATGAGGCGTTCGATATCGCGGAGAAAGTCACGTTCGTCGATGCAGACGAGGGAAATTGCTTCACCTTCATTGCCGGCACGTCCGGTTCGGCCGATGCGGTGAACGTAGTCTTCCGGCACATTGGGCAGCTCGAAGTTAACCACGTGCGGCAGCTGGTCGATGTCCAGGCCGCGTGCGGCGATGTCGGTTGCGACCAGTACCCGCACCTCGCCGTTCTTGAAATCCGCCAAGGCCTTGGTACGTGCTCCCTGGCTCTTGTTGCCGTGAATGGCTGACGATACTATGCCGTCATTAGCGAGCTGTTCGGCAAGTTTGTTGGCACCATGTTTCGTTCGGGTGAAGACCAGCACTTGGCGCCAGTTCTGTGAACTGATCAGCGAAGAGAGCAATTCGCGTTTGCGCGTGCGGTCAACGGGGTGGACGACCTGTGACACCGTTTCGACAGTGGCGTTCCGGCGTGCCACTTCGATGTGGACCGGGTCGTGCAGCAGGCCGCTGGCGAGCTGACGAATCTCATCGGAGCAGGTTGCCGAGAACAAAAGATTTTGGCGACCATTGCGGCCATTGGCCGGCAGCAGTGCGATGATCCTGCGGATGTCGCGGATGAATCCCATGTCGAGCATCCGGTCGGCTTCATCGAGGACCAGGATCTCCACCTGTGAGAGATCAAGGTTTTTCTGGCCGATGTGATCGAGCAGACGTCCGGGAG
>RPRC01000268.1 GCA_003857395.1 Geobacter sp. | reverse complement strand
GAGATGGTTGTCTGGCTGGAGGAACTAGCCGGTCTTGAGCATGGCGACTTCGGCCGGGAAATTTTCAACGCCTGCAGTGGTTTTACTCACCATCCCTCGCTGGAAGAAGCGATTCGGTCCGATTTTAAACATTATACTGTCGGTACGACACTTATTGGCGTAGGACAGGTAGAAGTGGTAGGTTTTGATGAATTCCATTGTTTGAAAGAGGACTTGCGAACTGCGCTGAAAAGAATCCGTTCCGAGGAGCGCCTTCCTCTTGCAGGCCTCATGGTTACGGATATTTATAGCGAATCGACCCTCTTTTTAGTTGAAGGGATGAACCAGATAGCCCATGTTATGGGCTATCCCCAGTTGGAGCCCCACCTCTATGAACTGAAGGGGGTCATGTCCCGCAAGAAACAGCTGATCCCCCATCTGCTGAAGGTCCTGACTTCACTCTAAGCGGAGGGGGGGGCACTTTCTCTCCCCTCTATCCCCCGGTATTCCCGGAATGGTCCAAGGTATGTGCAGGGTATGGGCTTGTATCGTCCAGAATTTCAAGAAAAGCAACGTTTAATAAGAATAGCTCGTGTGTTGAGGACTAATAGAATCGGCGCACTTCGTTTTTTTTGTATTCATACTTTAGTAGAGCAGTTTTTCGGGAGAGGGCAGGGGGCGGTTGTTTCATTCGGAAGGTTCATTCGGTTCGCAGGGTCAAAGGAAGCGGTCGGGGAGCTGAAAAGGGGCATGGTTTCCAGACCATGCCCCTTTTGGGGCGCAACAACAGGAACAACATATATCAAGTATCAGGTCGTTACCCTTTCCTCAGATTATAAAAGACTTTTTTCCCTTTAAAAATTGCCGTGGAGTCTAGTTCGTCTTCGATGCGGAGAAGTTGGTTGTACTTGCAGACCCGGTCGGTACGGCAGAGTGAACCGGTCTTTATCTGGCCGGCGTTGACAGCCACGGCAAGATCCGCCAAGGTAGTGTCCTCGGTTTCTCCGGAGCGGTGGGAAATAACAGCTGTGTACCCTGCACATTTGGCCGTTTCAATAGCGTCGAGAGTTTCGGTCAATGTCCCGATCTGGTTGAGTTTGACCAGGATGGAATTGGCAACACCCTTCTCTATTCCCAGCTGCAGGGTTTTGGTATTTGTCACGAACAGATCGTCTCCCACCAGTTGAATCCGACCTCCCAGTCTTTCGGTAATCTTCTTCCAGCCGTCCCAGTCATTTTCCGCCATTCCATCCTCAATGGAAATGATGGGATAACGGTTTACCAGGTCTTCATAAAAATCTATCAACTGATCGGCTGTCTTTTTGGGTATTTTCTCGTTCTCCAGGAAATATGCACCGTCTTTGAAGAGCTCGGAAGAGGCTACGTCAAGTGCTAGAAGCACGTCATCTCCCGGCTTGTATCCGGCATTCTCAATCGCTTCCATGATGACCTGAAGTGCCTCTTCATTGGAACCCAGGTTCGGTGCAAAGCCACCTTCATCACCAACGGAAGTATTGCAGCCCTTTTTCTTGAGCACGTTTTTCAGTGAGTGGAATATTTCGGCTCCCATTCGAAGCGCCATGGAAAAACTCTGAGCGCCGACAGGCATGACCATGAACTCCTGAATGTCGACGTTATTATCTGCGTGGGCACCGCCGTTCAAGATGTTCATCATGGGAAGCGGCAGTTCCCGTGCGTTAACGCCTCCAATATAGCGGTAAAGGGGAAGTCCGAGAGCCTCAGCCGCTGCTTTCGCAACGGCAAGGGATACGCCGAGGATGGCATTCGCACCGAGGTTGCTTTTACTTTCAGTCCCGTCCAGTTCGATCATGCGTGCATCAATACCTGCCTGATCGGTTGCGTCCATGCCGATAATCTGGTCCGCGATCTGCGAATTCACATTGTTGACAGCGGTAAGAACTCCTTTCCCGAAGTATCTGTCGACATCTCCGTCTCGTAGTTCCAAGGCTTCCCGCTCACCCGTGGAGGCTCCAGAAGGTACGGCGGCTCTGCCCATAACCCCTGACTCAAGGAGTACTTCCACTTCCAATGTCGGGTTGCCTCTCGAATCTAGAATCTCCCGTGCATACACATCAGCAATTGTGCTCATTATTGTCTCCTTTGCTTCGGGGTGCAAGCCCCTGTCCTGATTCGAACATTTTATAGCACAATAAATTCAAATGGGGAAGATGAACAGCATTAGAGATGTTTCCAGGTACCACGGGAAACTGAAGCTGCGTACTTTCTTCGGGGGATGTTTACGTTGACAGGCTTGCTAGAGAAAGATTATAGTTGAATTCGTTTTCTACTTAACTCCGGTACTCCGGTGAGGTTTCAGAAACAGGGTATGCCCTCCGATACTTCCAAAGGTAGTAAAGAAATGAATAAAGCGGCTATGCTCGCTTTGCGCGGGAGACGCTTGTTCGACTCCCTCCATGATCGGTTCTTCAGCGAAAGAAACGAAAAGATGACCCAGACGCTTCTCCTACTTGCGACGGCGCTCATCCTTACTCTTCTCATTGTTCCCAGTCAACACTTTCATACGTCTCAATATAATGCCGGTGAAATTGCCCCTGCCGATATCAAGGCAACCCAGAGCTATCTGCTCGAAGATCTTTCCCTGACGGAAAAAAAGAGATCCGAGGTGGAAAAGTCTACCCCCTTTGTCTATGATTTTCACCTCGCAAAGGGAGAAGAGCTGAAGAGCAGTTTCGCGCGGGGATTCGCTCTGTTAAATGATTCGCGGACTCAAGGTACGGCTGACCACGAGGCTTTGCTGAAACAACTTTCCGAAGAATTCGATTGTCCCGTAACCCCTGTGGAACTCGCATCCCTGCAAAAGATTCGTAATCCTCGTGCGCTGCTGGCGGAGTTTGGGCGTGTAGCTGATAGTATTTATCGCTACAAACTTGTGAACGACAAGACGATGTTCAATGACGATCGTCGACATGGGATAGTCCTCTATGAAAGACAGACCGGTCGCCTGGTTGGTGCCGGAGACACATCTGTAACTGCGATCGACTTGAAAGAGGCAGCAGGTATCATACGAGATCTGCGCGTTTCCGGCATTGATCGAAAAGAGGCGGCGGTAATCAAAGGTCTGTTCCTGAAAGCGCTCAAGCCGAATCTTACCCGCAATCTGGCTGCGACTGATGCGAAAAAAGCTGAAGCGAGAAAATCCATCAGCCCGGTTGTCTATCAGATCAAAAGGGGAGAAATGATTGTTCGCGAAGGCGAACGAATTTCCGATGAGCAGGCCATCAAGCTGAACAAGATCTACAGTTCAGCACAGGGAATCAACAGGTTCCTGGCTGGGATTGGGATATTTGCACTGATTCTCGTCATGTTTTATTTCCCCTACCGTTTCGGAAGAAAGAATATACGAAAATTCAACCCTGCCCTCAAGGATCTTCTGTTCCTTTCGCTCGTGACAATCTTCCTGTTCCTTTTTCTGAAAATCGCCTTTATCGTTTCTTCAGCAATGGGAATTCTCTTCCCACAGATCGGTACCGACGACTATTTTTATCTCCTGCCTTTTGCTGCTGGAGCCATGATTGTAAGGATTATCCTTAACTCCGAAGTTGCCATGGTGTATTGTGCCGTTACGGCTCTTCTCCTCGGCGTGCTTTTCAATAGTAATCTTGAAATAGTAATCTATGCACTGCTGGGAGGGATCATCGGTGCCCATGGAGTGCGCCAGTGCCAGTATCGGGGGACCATCTACTCAGCAGGGCTAAAGGTCAGTATCGTGAACCTTGCTCTTGCCATTCCCTTCCAGATCCTTTCCGATACTCTCTTTAGTTCCCAAACTCTCTACATTATTGTTTTTGCTCTTGTCGGTGGGGTGATAAACTCCGTAGTTGTTGCCGGAATCGTACCGGTTGTTGAAAACCTGTTTCATTATACAACCGACATCAAGCTGCTTGAACTGGCCAGTCTCAATTCCCCTGTTCTGCGAGAACTGATGATACGGGCCCCTGGAACCTATCACCACAGCATTCTCGTCGGAACCATGGTTGAAGCTGCTGCGGAGGCAATTCATGCCAATCCGCTCATGGCGAGGGTCGCGGCCTATTATCACGATATCGGTAAGATAAGCAAGCCACTCTATTTTATTGAGAACATGTGCGGCGGAGATAACAGGCATGACAAACTTTCACCGAGTATGAGCGCGTTGATTCTCATCTCCCATGTGAAAGAGGGTGTGGAGCTTGCCAAGGAGAAACGCCTTGGTGTACCGATTATCGATATTATTCGCCAGCATCACGGAACCGCTCTGATTTCTTTTTTTTACCAGAAGGCAAAGAGTGCCGAAGACCCGGAGGCAAGGAATGTAGAAGAGCGCGACTTCCGCTATCCCGGGCCCAAACCGCAAACGCGAGAAGCTGGACTGGTCATGCTTGCTGACTGCGTGGAGGCTGCTTCCAAGACTTTGACCGATCCAACTCCTTCTCGTATCCAGGGAATGGTACAAAAAATCATTAATAATATTTTTATCGATGGCCAGCTTGAGGAATGTGAGCTGACACTTAAAAACCTCCATGATATTGCCAATAGTTTTAATCGAATACTTTCCGGTATCTACCATCACCGGATCGATTATCCTGAACCGGCATTCAAGGTGAGTGGAAGGAAGAAAGCTGTTGAAGATAGTACTAGGGAACAGGCAAAGACGCCATCATGTCGAAGCGAAGAGGATAAGAAGGTTGGCGGAGAGGACCTTAAGCGTCTTGGGATTCATCGATAGTGAACTGTCCGTCACGATAGTGGGGGACCGAAGTATTCGCCGGCTTAATCGCGACTATCGGGGTCTTGACAAGCCGACAAATGTACTTTCTTTTCCCATGTCCGAGGGTGATTTTCCGGACTTGAATCCCCAACTCCTTGGAGATGTGGTTATTTCCGCCGATACCGCTTTTCGTGAAGCGCAAGAGCTGGGGGTTTCCTTTTTCGAACGTCTGGGTTTCCTGCTCCTTCACGGAATTCTCCATGTGACAGGCTATGATCACGAGAGATCCGGTGAAGCTGAGGCGAAGCGGATGGAGAGAAAGCAGCGACAGCTGTGCAAGCTCTTGATGGGCGAAGGGCTCTTGTCGGCTACAGCTAAGAATTCGAGTTTGCTGGATACGCCGTGAAACCGACCCGATTCACTGATTCCGTAAATTGTGCCATCGAAGGGATTATCTACGCTGTCAAGAGCCAGAAACACATGCGTAATCATTTTCTGGCAGCTCTGGTAATTCTTGTTGCGGTCCTTTTTCTGCGGGTCTCCAGCCTGGAATTCATTCTGCTAGTAGTCTCCGTCTCATTTGTCCTTTTTGCCGAATTGATCAACACTGCTATCGAACTGACTGTCGATCTCGTGTCACCCGACTATCATCCCCTTGCAAAGGCAGTAAAGGATGTGGCTGCCGGAGCGGTGCTGATTGCTGCGATCGGAGCTGCCGTTATGGGCTATCTGATCCTTTCCCGCTATATTTTTCCTTACTTTGAGGACTCTTTTGGTATGATCGGGGCCCCGCCGGAGATGGCAACTCTTATTGCGATCTTGAGCGTTGTGATACTGGTGGTAATTTTTAAGGCATGTGCCGGTAAGGGAACTCCCTTGGAAGGTGGAACCGTCAGTGGCCATGCTGCAGTTGCTTTTGCAATTGTTACGGCAGTATCTCTTACCACCCAGGATCCGATCAGTTCATTGCTCACTCTGACGCTGGCGATTATGGTCAGTCACTCCCGAATAACGCTCGGATTCCATACTTTTCGGGAAGTCGTACTTGGCGCGATTATCGGTATAATCTTGACTCTGGCCGTACTGATTATTTTTATGAAGCTGGAATAGAGAAGTATTACTTCGGCAATTAAACTTCACAACCCTGAGGTAGGGGCACGGCGCGCCGTGCCCCGATTGGGCGAGGCAAGCCTAGCTCCTACCTTTGATATGATTAATTGCATCCGTAAAAATAGGCCTGAGAATTTGTTTGAAGCATTCCTGCTGGAATACTGCGATTCAGCATATTGGAGGAATTACTCGATTGGAAGAAGGTTCAGGAAATAATAAATCTGTGTTTGGGGTGTTGCTCGGATGGTTTGCTTCCGGTCGCAAGAAAATAACCGAAGAAGAAATCCAGGAGGTTATTACTGCCGGAGAAGTGGAAGGACTCATCAACCCTGAAGAAAACGCAATGATCCAGTCCATTTTTCACTTTCGGGATACAGTGGTCCGCGAGATCATGGTCCCCCGGAATGACATGGGGTGCATTGATAGTAACGACAGCATTCAGGAGGTCCTCTCGAAAATAATGGCTTTTGGCCATTCCCGTCTACCTGTTTATGAGGGCACCCTTGACAATATTGTGGGCCTTGTCTATGCAAAGGACCTTTTAAAGTACTGGGGGATGGACATTTCCGCCTTCGACCTGAGAAAAATACTGCGGGCTCCCTACTATATCCCCGAGACGAAAAACCTTGAAGAACTACTTCAGGAGTTCAAGCGTAAACGTGTTCATATGGCCATTGTTATTGATGAGTATGGCGGAACCTCCGGGTTAGTCACGATCGAGGATCTGCTGGAGCAGATTGTCGGTGATATCCAGGATGAGTATGATCTGGAAGAAGAATGGCTGATTCCGCAAGCGGACGGAACCATTGTCGTCGATGCCCGTCTGCCCATCGAGGATTTGGAGGAACATTTGGGAATTGATATCGAACGGGAGATGTTCGATACGGTTGGGGGCTATATTTTCCATCTGACCGGAAGGATCCCCCGCTCGGGCGAAGTAGTTGAAAATAATGATATTTTACTGACGATCCTTGATGCTGATGAACGCAAGATCCGCAGGGTCCGCATTGAGCGGAAGATGGAACCTGTTCCGGAGGCGGTTGATAAGTGAGGCATTTTCGTTTTTCCATGTTACATTTCTCTGCGGGTAATTCCCGAGACTATCTCCTTGCGGTACTTTCCGGTGTTTTGCTGACACTTTCTTTTCCGAAGGCTGAAATATCATACCTGGCCTGGATTGCCCTTGTTCCTCTAATGGTGGCCTGCGAGCAAAAGAGTCCGATGAAAGCCGGTAAACTCGCTTTCGTCGCCGGACTGACTACCTATGGCGGGATCCTTTACTGGATTAATATCGTTGTCACCACCTACGGTAAACTGCCTCTGTTGGTAAGCCTCAGCGTGTACCTGATGCTGGTCGCCTATCTTGCGGCGTTTTTCTTCATCCTTCTTTACCTGGCTCGTAAGGCGGAACTAAGAGGAGTTTCTGTCGTTGTATCCGTTCCGTTTCTTTGGGTCGGACTGGAATTCATCCGCTCATTCCTTCTGACCGGTTTTCCTTGGGCAAGTCTCGGCTACTCCCAGTATCGGATCCTTCCCCTCATACAGGTGACTGATATTACCGGGGTCTATGGGATAAGTTTTCTCATTGTCCTTGCGAATTGTGTTGTATATTTGGCCATTAAAGGGCTGAAAACCAGAGAGAGCAGGGGTATCCCTTATCGGAGTGCCGCGGTTTTCTTTGTTCTGTTTGCTGCTGTTCTGCTCTACGGTTCTTTTCGTCTGCGCCAAGAGCCGGTTGGAGTTCCCTTGAAGGTAGCCCTGATTCAGGGTAATATCGACCAGGGAATTAAATGGGATCCTGCTTTTATGGAGGAGACTATTGCGATCTATGAACGTCTTTCCCGCCGGGCTGCTGAAGGTGCGGTGGATCTTGTGGTCTGGCCGGAGAGT
>RPRC01000267.1 GCA_003857395.1 Geobacter sp. | reverse complement strand
CTCGATTGCCGACTATCGGCGCTTTGTCCCTCAGCTTGCAGAGCTGGCCCAGCAGACTGACCGGGGAATCATGCTTGCAGAACTCCTGGTTGAGACGTTACGTCAGCAACGCATCATCATGCCGCCGATCGATGTTATCGAGCGCATATGCAGCGAGGCGCTCACTCGCGGCACCCGCAAAGTGTACGAGGCCCTGACCGCGCCACTGTCCGATCATCACCGGAGTGCCCTCGACGGCCTGCTGATGCTGTGCGAAGACACCAAGGGGAGCGGGCTGATCTGGCTGCGCCAGTCGCCCGGCCCGCCGAAGCCAAAACATATATTGATTCACCTTGAGCGGCTGAAAACCGTCCACAGCTTGTTGCTGCCGGATGGGCTGGAACGTGTCATTCACCAGAACCGCCTGATGAAGCTTGCCCGCGAAGGCGGGCAGATGACTGCACAGCATCTGCGGGATCTGGAACCGGATCGCCGCTATGCTACCCTGGTGGCGGTGATACTTGACACCCGGGCCACGTTGATCGACGAAATCATCGACTTGCACGACAGGTTCATGGGCGCGCTGTTCAGCAAGGCCAAACGAAATCATGCCGACCGCTTCCAAGAGTCCGGTAAGGCGATCAACGATAAGGTCCGCTTGTACTCGCGTATTGGCCGTGCCTTGTTGGACGCCAAACAGTCGGGCAGCGACCCCTTTGCCGCCATTGAGGCGATCATATCATGGGACGTATTCAGCGAGAGCATCAATGAGGCCGAGAAGCTGGCCCAGCCTGAAAACTTCGACTTCCTGTCTCTGGCTGGCGATAGCTTCAATCAACTCAGGCGCTACACGCCGACCCTGCTGGATTCGCTTCCCATGAAGGCCGCGCCGCCGGCACGTGAGCTGCTGGCGGGCGTCGAAATGCTGAAAGTAATGAATACACGTTTGGCGCGAAAGTTGCCGGACGATGCACCAACTTCATTCGTGCGCAAGCGATGGGAAAGCCTGGTGCAGACTTCGGGCGGGTTGGATCGTCGCTTCTACGAGCTGTGCGTGCTGTCGGAACTGAAAAACTCGCTACGATCTGGCGATATTTGGATACAGGGATCTCGTCAGTTCAAGGATTTCGAGGAATACTTGCTGCCCGCTCCGCATTTTATGGCGCAGCGCGAACAAAAGGAACTAGGATTGGCTGTCGAAACAGACTGCGAGCGCTTCCTGGAAGACAGGCTGGCCGTGCTTGAGCGCGATCTGGCTACCGTGGAAAAGCTCGCTGCCGCAAACGAATTGCCCGACGCTTCCTTCACCAGCACAGGTCGCCTCAAGATTACGCCCCTCGACAATGCCGTGCCGGACGAAGCGGAAGCACTGATGCAGCAGGCATACAGTATGCTGCCACACCTGAAAATCACCGAGCTGCTGTTGGAGGTGGATAGTTGGACAGGTTTTAGACGCCATTTCAGGCACCTAAAGAGCGGCGAGGTGGCTGAAGACCAGCAGCTTCTGCTGACAACCATTCTGGCCGATGCCATCAATCTGGGGCTGCGCAAAATGGCGGAATCTTGCCCTGGCACGACATACGCCAAGTTGACCTGGCTGCAGGCATGGTATATTCGCGACGAAACTTACTCGGCTGGATTGGGCGAGTTGGTCAATGCTCAGTTCCGCCAGCCTTTCGCAGCCTGGTGGGGCGACGGAACAACGTCGTCTTCAGATGGTCAGAATTCCAAGGCTGGCGCCAGGGGACAGTTCGCGGGTCAAGTGAATCTGAAGTACGGCCAGGAACCAGGCGTGCAGTTCTATACTCACATCTCCGACCAATACGCACCTTTCCACATCAAGGTAATAAATGCCACGGTGCGCGATGCCACCCATGTCCTGGACGGCCTGCTATATCATGAGTCTGATTTGCGGATCGAGGAGCATTACACAGATACGGCCGGTTTTACCGATCATGTTTTCGTGCTCATGCACCTGCTCGGGTTCCGTTTCGCTCCACGCATACGCGACCTGGCCGACAAACGCCTTTACATTTTTGGCGAAGCGAAAAAGTACCCTACGCTCGCTGGCCTGATCGGCGGCAATGTCAATGTGAAGAACATCCGAGCGCATTGGGATGAAATCCTGAGGCTGGCGGCATCGATTAAGCAGGGAACCGTTACGGCCTCTCTGATGCTCCGCAAGCTCGGCAGCTACCCTCGCCAGAACGGCCTGGCGGTTGCGCTACGCGAACTTGGGCGCATGGAACGAACGATGTTCACACTCGACTGGATGCAAAACGTTGAATTGCGCCGCCGTGTTCAGAGCGGCTTGAACAAAGGTGAGGCCAAGAATGCACTGGCTCGTGCTGTATTCCTCAACCGACTGGGGGAAGTGCGAGACCGGAGCTTCGAGAACCAGCGCTATCGCGCCAGCGGCCTCAACCTTGTGGTGGCGGCAATCGTGTTGTGGAATACAGTCTACCTCGAAAGGGTGGTACAGGCTCTGCAAGACTCGGGAAAAGATGTGGATGACAGGCTGCTGCCACACCTGTCACCGTTGGGGTGGGAGCATATCAACCTGACAGGCGACTACATTTGGTCTCAGAGCAAACAGGTCAATCAAGGCAAGTTCCGACCGCTTCGGATGGCAGGCGAGGCTTAGCGTACGATTTTTTCCGTTTCGTGAGCTGACCCCTTGATGCACCTGCGCGGCTTTCGCTTTGCACCTCGGATCAGGGACCTG
Organism: Geobacter sp.; assembly: GCA_003857395.1. Next base: position 5,052 of record RPRC01000267.1, on the reverse strand, counting down.
GCCGAGAAGAAATTGTACCTGCCTGACGGAAAGGTCAAGTATCGGGCAATTGACCCGCTTGTGGGTGGCGTCGTGAATCACCGGCAGATACAGAGCCATTGGGATGATATACTCAGGCTGGCTGCATCAATTAAAAGCGGCGTGGTAACGGCGTCGCTTATTTTACGTAAAATTGGGAGCTACCCAAGACAAAATGGCTTGGCCGTGGCGCTGCGCGAGTTGGGAAAGATTGAAAGGACCCTGTTTACTCTGGACTGGTTGCAAAATGTTGATTTGCGGCGACGGGTCAATGCCGGGTTGAACAAAGGTGAGTCGAAAAATGCTCTGGCTCGGGCAGTGTTCTTCAACCGCTTGGGTGAGATGAGGGACCGCAGCTTTGAGCATCAGCGTTATCGGGCCAGTGGCCTTAACCTTGTGGTGGCGGCAATCATCCTTTGGAATACGGTATACTTGGAAAAAGCCATCCAAGCGTTACAGGAACATGGAAAGAAAGTTGATGACAATCTGCTCAGGAACTTGTCGCCCCTGGGCTGGGAGCATATAAACCTGACTGGTGATTACATCTGGAAGCAATCAAAAAAGGCGGAACGCAGTAAATACAGGTCATTGCGACCGGTACGAAATCCTTAGCGTACGATTTTTTCCGTTTTCTGTAGTGACCCCTATAAGCTTAAACTAGCGCCATTCTAGAATGTCCCCTAAAACTATATACATTTGTGTTCCCATGCAATATAACTTGTCGGGAAATCTTACAAACAGTGGAGTTTTGCTGAACTCTATGGATTAATTTAATAAAATCATATTGTTACAATATGGCACACACATTGCTTAACACGATAATATGAAATATTTAAGGAGGTTTCAAATGAAAAGAAAATTGGTGTCGCTATTTGTCTGCAGCTTACTGATGTTTGGCATCGTGGGTATTTCAAATGCTACTATTATGGAGAATGTACATTTGTATTTTGAATCTGGTGCCACATGGAATGGCGCGATTACATTCAATGATGGATATCAAGGTATGATATCGACATCAGGATATTTAAACGGAACTGATTATTATAGTTGGACTTGGTGGCAGGGAACTGAGCAAACCAATCCATCTGCTTATGGTGTTAGCGCAGGATTGTATAGTGACTGGTTAATGGATGGTACTCCTTCTTCTTGGAGCCATATCATTGGCTTGACTTGGGACCCATTAGCTTCAACCTCCGCCGGGAGTTTGCTGTTGGTGGATGAAGGTCAAGATACATATATATACGGAATAGATTCAAATGATCGAATAGTTAACTGGAGCGTTGACTCAGCTCCAGTTCCAGAACCAAGCACAATGATGCTACTTGGATTTGGTATTGCAGGCCTTGCCATCTACGGAAATCGTCGTAAGAACAACAAAGCATAATCTTTTACTCATAGATTAATTTTGTTAAGGGGCGTAACCGTTATAGGTAACGCCCTTTCCTTTTGTCACAAGTACAAGGGGACGCCCTTTATATATTTATATTTAAATGATAGTCCAAATCAGTAACGTCCGGTTAGGTCTTTGCACGACGTTTCTTGCGCTTTAACTGTCTTATTTTGTTTGGTTTGCCTTGTTTTCTTGTTCGCTGGCTCTGATCTTCGGCTGCTTCATTTGCGATCTGATTGCGTAATTCTCGTACCCTGCTAATGCTGACTGGCTCCTGGTGATGCTCACGGCAATAGATGGCAAGCAACAGATAGGTAATGAGACCGCCAAGCAGTTGAACCATGAGGCCGTATTCGCTTCTGGCAATCAGTTCAAGGGGTAGAACCAACAGTCGTGTCACCAGGGGCCATTTGGGATCACTGAAGTGCCAAGCGTGAATTCATGTCGAGTTCAAAGCGGCCATACGGGTTCACATGTTCCCAAATCAGCGGCGTCAAGGCTGATTGATCTCTCGTTGTGAGCCGTTGCTCCCATTGCGGATGTGCCAACAGTTGCTGGAGCATGAGGGTATTGATGTAGACCATGCAGTTCTGCAACAGATGAAGAGCCAGCATGCTGACCTCGTGGTCTTCTCGTACATTGCTCACGAATTCCCCTCGACGAGCAAATCTGACAAAATCCGTAGCTCCGTTCCATTGTTCAACCACATTCAGCCCCCCATTGATTTCCCGGCGCAGCTCTTCACTATGGAGATAACGGCAGAGGAAGATTGTTTTGATTGCCTTGCCGAGTGCGGCAAACGCTTTGTAGGTGGGGTGCTGGACATTGCTCCGAGTAAACCTCCGCAGGATGGCCTCCGTTTCGGCCGTGCCGAGTCGGAGCGCTGTCGCATATTTTACCATCTGGTCGTACTGCTGGCGGATAATGTCCCAATCAATTGCTTTAGACAATACTGGCGCCAACTTGGGATAAGCTGATTAACGTCAATCTTCCGCTGAGCGGAGTACCGACTCGGAACGTCTGTTGGTCCGCAGGGAATACGTGATTGAGCGGCTGGTGTGAAAGGGTAAATGTAGGTCGTGGAGAAAAAAGAAGAACTTAATTCTGCGGGAAAAGCTACTTCACATCCACCTTTCGGATCCCCTCTGGCCTCCAGGCAGGCGATATGACGGTCGAGCCTTCCAGCTTTCTCTCTTCGCAATCCTTCCCTTTTTCCATTAAGGACCCAAACGTGACCGCAAACTCACCAAACCGGTTGTTGACTTCATCCATGGCGTTGGTAAGGAATAGCTTTTTTCTATCCTCCTGGAACAGTGGCAACTGTTCACTGCTATGCTGCAGATTCGTGAGTCTCACTCCCAGCATTCTCACCGGTTGGGCATGCTCCGTTGAATCGTATAGTTTCACCGCGGCCCGGTATATCTCATCGCTCTGGTTTACATACCCGGAAAAGGTCATTTGCTTACCGAAGCTGGAGAAAAAGTCTGCATACCGAACATAGAGATGTATCGTTTTTCCTGCCACCTGGTATCTTCTGGCCCTCCGCCCAACCATTTCAGACAGTTTCAAAAGGTTTTTCAGGACGTCCTCTCTTTTTTCAATGTCCCGATCAAGAGTACTAGAGTGTCCCACAGACTTTACCGGGTCTGACTCTGCCATAGGCACTACGGGAAAGTGTATCGAGGAATCAATCTGTTTCTGCTAAATGCCATGCCCTACAGTTCACATTATTGGGACCTTTAAGCAGACCAAAGAGAAAGGAGGGCATATCAGGATAGCCGCAAGTGGAGGAAGCACCATATTTATATTCATTTCTCTTGCACCAAGATAAGAGAGTCTTCTTTTACCCAAGCGTAACAATTCCATAACATTGAAAGTGTATACACTGTATTACGAAATAGGTATCTTTATTAATTGCCTGATAACTAACTGAAAAAACATCGGAAATGGAGAATCTGAAATGGAAAAAAACGAAACATGTAACCTCGAGGAAATCCTTGAGAGATGCACTTGCAAAGATGAGTGTGACCAGGTAGATGAAAGCAATTCCACTGAAGAAGAGCATATTTGCTGCTCATGCAACCACGAAGCATGCATTGTAGACGAAGAAATCGATGAGGACGAGGACTCTGATGAAGATTTGTCAGATTAAAGAGATTTGGTTTGCTGAATATTCTATATTCTGAGGTAGTGAAGGGACATGGTGGATGCCGTGTCCCTTTTTTACGTAAGAGGGTACGCATATGAAAAAAGGATATGTATGTCCATCCTGCGGCAACAGGGATACGAGTTCTCTGTGTCACATCACTCCTGGTAAAAGCAGACAATCGGTACTCATGGAGCCAAGTAAAGTTCTTAACAATTCTGAAGCCCGAATATGCTGTGAAGTCTGTAATTATCAAGCAGAGGCCAATTGCTTTCGCATCAAAAGGAATAAAACATTTCAGCATGAAATGAGGGTATCAATATGGGCAAGTCCATTGCTGGTAGAACTATCATGATTGTTGATGACTCATCATTTGTTAGAACGGTGCTTCGTGATTTGTTGGAAACTCAAGGAGTTAACGTGATTTTAGAAGCGGAGAATGGGGTCGAGGCTATAAATGGTTACCAACTTCATCATCCAGAAGTCACTATTGTTGATATACACATGCCAGGGATCAATGGGCTAGAGACGGCAAAAGAGATCTTATTGGTTGATAAGGATGCCAAGATTTTGATATGTAGTGGATCATGGTATGAAAGTGAAATCAATGAAGCATTAACTATGGGGATTAAGGGTGTTATCCAGAAACCTTTCAATTTAGAGGGTTTAGCTACAAGCATCAATAACGCAATAGATTCAAAATAGTTGCTGCTGGTCAAGTGTTTCAATAAGTCTAATACTGCTGCATAAAAGGTTTAACCATGAAAGAGCGACATGATGAGGAAGAAGTGGAATCGGTTGATGAACTTGTTATCAGAAATGCATATGAATTGACAGCTCTTTTATCATTGTTGGAAAGAAAGGGTGTATTGACCAGAGCAGAAATGATAGAAGAGATTAGAAACTTGGAAGCAAAAAACTGAAATAAAGCTTGCTAGGATCAGTTAATGTCGTTGATAGAATGGGACAGTACCTATGCCTTGGGACTGAAGGATGTTGATGAACATCACCAACACTTGGTAAGCCAATTAAATAGGTTATATGATGGGATCGTTTACAACGAAACCGTAGATGTCGATGATGTATTCATTGAGCTTGTGGAATATGCAAAGAACCATTTCGACCTTGAAGAAAAGCTAATGCTTGATTCAAAATATCAAGGCTACAAATCTCATGTAGAAAAGCATAGTGAATTTATTTCAAACATACTAGAACTTCAGAATAAGTATCATTCAGGTAATGCTTATGTTGATACCGACACAATGCTCTACTTGAAAGACTGGTTATTTAACCATATTCTAAAGGCTGATAAAAAATATTTAAGGTCTATTCAGTTGCTGCAAGAGAATAAAATTGTTTCTGTTGTGAAATTATTAACTCAACTTTCGCAGTTGGTAATTATCGTATAACCATCTGATAAGTTTACGGTTTAACCAGGTATCGGAGCCAAAAGTAGCATTCGCTCCCTGAAAGCTCCTGGTAGTGTCTCAACAAAACG
>RPRC01000266.1 GCA_003857395.1 Geobacter sp. | reverse complement strand
CCTGGGCTTTGAGGTGGTAAATGCCTATACCGGTAAGGAAGGCATTGCCCTTGCTACTACGGAGCTTCGCTACATGGCCTTCTCGACTCTAATGCTTCCTGACATGTCTGCTTTTGAACTGATGGATCGATTTCGACTCTACCCCCAGACGAAAAATCTCCCGCTTTTTGTCCTTATGAAAGAGGCTATGAAAGAGGGCGAAAAACTTGCCATCGGGCATCAGATCGAGCATCTCATCCGAAAAAAAGAACTGACACAGGAGGAATTCCTTCGCTACCTCCGCAAACGGGGCTGATCCTTGCATGGAATGTGGCTCAGTTGCCTGGCAGCTGTGCGGTATCTCCCTGGAACCTCCCTTTTCTGTTTTCCGGGCGGCCTGTCAGCCAGACGGTTCGTGTCGTAAAATATTTTGTCCTTTTTGCCTTGCCTGGTTGTATCCCTTCTGCTCGTTTCTTCTTACCCTGAAAGAGATGTGCACATGTCTTTTACTCTGCAGAAAATACTCTGGTTTTTGGTCATGCCGCCCGCATGCCTTATTGTCTTTATGCTCTTTGGTGCGGTGGTCTCACGTAATCGTGCCGGAATGGCAAAGGGGTTTCTCCTGATTTCTGCGCTGGTGCTATATCTCCTGAGTCTTGGGCCGGTTGCGGATAGTCTTCTCAAGCCTCTGGAGCGGAGCTCGCGCCCTCTTACAACTCTGCCGGGCTCTGCTGTTGCGGTCGTGGTGCCCGGAGGCGGCTCGGTTGATCGTACCTGGATTGGTGCACCTCCCCTCCCGAACGGAGAAACCAGCGCCCGTCTGGTTTTGGGGGTGTCGCTTGCAAAGAAGCTTAAAATTCCACTCGTTTTAGTAGGTGGGAATGGCGAGCCGTTTGCGACGAAACTGAAAGATGCCGAGGTGATGGCCGAGGCGGCCTATGCCATGGGTATGCCACGCAGACAGGTTGTGGTGGAAAATTTTTCCCGAAACACCCTGGAGAATTCTCAGGCGGTGCGCAAGCTACTGAAGGGGAACCGCATCATTCTTGCCACTTCCGCATATTACATGAAGCGTGCGGTTATCATGTTCACCAGGCAGGGCTTCACCGTTATTCCAGCCCCTGCCTACTACCTCTCCCAGTCGCGAAAGAAAGGGGCGGCCCTTTTCATTCCCCGGGCTGAGAATCTCAAAAACTCTTCAGTTGGCCTGGCGGAATGGCTGAGCCTCGCTTGGTGGCGACTGCGTGGGGAGTTGTGAGGGAAAAGAATTATGCCGAGAACCGGGCTTCCCGGTTTCTCTGAGGATTCTGATCGTATAGCACGAGGGATAGCAGGAGTACACCGGAAAGGAGTCGCACATGAGGGACGAACAAGCGCCGTACACATCGGGGAGTTTCATCGTCAGGCAAGGGCAGGAAAAAGATTTTATCGACGCTATTGAGGCGGTTGCCGAATGGACAATCGAGAACTATTCGTCAGTCAGTGAAATAACGCTTTTCAGGGATCAGACACGTATCGGGAGATTCTTTACCTTGTTTCGCTGGGATGATGAAGAGAGCATAGACGCCTGGCGGGCTGATCCGGAGTTCGGAGTGTACATGACGCAAATTCGGGAGCATTGCGAGAAGGTCGATGTTTCCAGTCTGGAGAGGGAGCGTCGCTTTACCAGAATCAATTAGGTGCGGATGTTCGGATGTCTCAGGGCCAATTTTGAACACGATTCAGATGGTCAAGCGATTACTTTCAAAAGATTACGTAAAAAACACCTTTCTGTTTTTTGTCCTGCCTTTCACTGTTTTCTTCTGATGAAGAAGTCTCCGGACACGTGGCAATTTCCTGTCAATACCTCTCAACTCACCCACAAAATGGATGGATGTGGGTCACTGAGTAATACCACCCACATCTTTTAGACGCTGTACAAGTAGTTCTACGGTAGCTCTGCGCAGAATTCCCCACCATATCATGCATAAATATCTGAAAGCTCTCCAATAAAACGGACATATACACTTGAAACACGTTTGAGACACCTGTCGCATGCCTCGGGGTGAGTACGTTTGATTATTAAACAGTTTATGAGGCTCGTAAGGAAAATATTTTGTCTCTTCTATTTATGGCGACCAAAAAAACCTTTAGTTATAGATGGTTATGTTTTGAAGTGGGTCAACGTGAATCACTTGGTATGAGAGTTGCCATTGTTTACGGGTAAAAAGGCGTTCTATTGAAACTTGTTAGTGCGAATAATATCGAGACCATGTCATTCCACCACATCATGGTGATGGGGTGGTGAAAACCTCCCTCTTTCACCACCCATTTTTTTCATCAAGGATCGTTGGCAATTCGGGACGTACTACTAAGCAAGCCATCATGGAGATGGGAATTCTATCAATAATAGGAGCGTGAGTTATGAAGTTGAATGGAAAAGTTGCAATCGTAACTGGATCGGGTCGTGGGATCGGCAGGGCAATTGCCATGAGGTTGGCATCTGACGGTGCAGCTGTTGTGGTTAGTGACATCATGTTTGATAATGCACAGAAAGTCGCAGCTGAGATCGAGGCAGCCGGCGGCAAGGCAATGTCGATCAAGACTGACGTTACCGTGGAAGCGGAAGTTGATGACCTGGTAGCAAAAGCCGTCGAAAAATACGGAAAACTGGACATCATGGTGGCAAACGCCGGGATCGGCATCGTCAAGTTGGGCTGTGACCATACTCCCGAAGACATTGACAAACAGCTTGCAGTGAATGTGAAGGGCGTCATCCTCTGTGATAACGCGGCAGCCAGGCAGATGGTCAAGCAAGGGCACAAAGGCTATTTGGGCAGCGGCGGCAAAATTATCAATTGCTGCAGTATCGCCGGGCATTCCGGCTTTGCTTTCTTGCCGGTTTACAGTGCTTCCAAGTTCGCTGTCAGGGGATACACCCACGGGTTTGCCAAGGAAATGGCGCAGTACAAAATCACGGTAAACGGTTACTGCCCGGGCATCGTCGGTACCGACATGTGGGATCTTATCGACGAAAAAATCGGCGCTTATACTGGCGCGGCGAAAGGCGAAACTCTCAAGGCATACGTCGATAGTGCCATTCTCGCCAAGGAAGTCGGAAAGCCAGAACAAGTTGCCGGGTATGTATCCTACCTTGCTTCCGAGGACGCGGATTACATGACCGGCCAGTCGGTCATGATCGATGGCGGGATTGTCCTGGTTTAACCAGCGAAGGAATGATGCTGTAAAAACAACTAAACAGGGGGTATTTTATGCGTTTGTTAGTGAGGAAGGTGTCGTTTGCTGTTGTCGCCGCGGCATTGGTGACTGTTGGACTAGCGGGTATTGCCAGCAAGGTGGAAGCAGGGATTATTCCCTACAGTGTTATTGGTCCCCATGAATACCAGTTGCCGGTGGGAAAAGAAATCCCTAAGGACGGTATCAATCTTTTGCTTTCCTACAACACCTTTAGAGACGAAGGAAAAGCGTGGGATGGCGAGAGCAACGCGCGGAGTCTGTTCGCGAACGTTAACAAGTTTGTTCATATTTTTAATATTGAGGGGCTGGATAACTGTGGTTTCCTCTGGGAAGGCGTACTCGGTTTCGGAAACCTTCAATTGAAAAACAACACGAGCGAAACCGGAATGATCGATGGCCAGACCGGTTTGGTTGCCTGGTGGAAGCCTACCAAGAACTGGGTTAATGTTCTGGAGTACTGGCTGTATCTACCGATCGGCAGTGATAATCTGTCCGGACATTCCTGGAATCACAGCGTTGCCTACATGACCAACTACGTCCTCGGCAATTTCACCTTTGATGGCGACTTCGGCTACAAACTCATGGGTGATTACAAGGACGGCGGTGCAGAAGCCGAACAGGGCAATGTGTTCTTTGCCAATACCGTCTTTGCCTACAAAGTCATGAATCAGGTCGAGCCGTTCTTCAAACTCGACTATCAGACAACGGAAAGTGGCAGAGATAAAACGACCGGAGTTGATACCCCGGGCCAGTCCGAGCTTGCATGGGGCGTCGGCAACCAGTTCAAGATAAGCGATCGGCTGAACCTTGCCCTCTGGTATGAAAAAGGTATCACAGGCAGAAATACCACCAAGACGAATGCCGGCTATGCCAGATTCATCTGGTCTTTCTAGGGGTAACTCGGTTAGCTGGCAGTGTTGTGTTTGTTGTCCCCGTCCTCAGAAACAACCCCGGTGTGGGGGGAGAAGTTTTCCGGAGGAGCTAGAATTCGAATAGCAAGTATTCTTGTTTCAGGTTTCCAAGCGTTGTCGCTGACAATGCACATTATATCCAATTAAAGGAGAGTTCGCATGAAAGCAGCAAAATGGTATGCAAAAAAAGACATCCGTATCGAGAATGTTCCCGAGCCGAGCGCACCGAAACCGGGCGAGGTAAAGATCAAGGTTGCCTGGTGCGGCATCTGCGGCTCCGACTTGCATGAATACCTTGCCGGCCCGATCTTCATCCCTACACAGCCCCATCCGCTGACGGGCGCCCAGGCTCCCCTCATTCTCGGTCATGAGTTCTCCGGCGAAGTCGTGGAAGTCGGTGCAGGTGTCACCACCGTCAAGGTGGGCGACATGGTTGCCCCGGATGCCTGCCAGCACTGCGGTGAGTGCCTGCCCTGCCGGGAAGGCCGCTACAACGTGTGCGAGAAGCTCGCGTTCACCGGCCTCATGGCTGACGGAGCTTTCGCGGAATATGTCAATGTTCCCGCGCAACTCTGCTATGTCTTGCCGAAGGGGTTCGACCTGCAGGCAGCCTCTCTCATCGAGCCGCTTGCCACCGGTTTCAAAGCCGTAAGGCTGGCCGGTTCGATTATGGGGCAAACTGTTGTCATCTACGGCGCCGGCACCATCGGTCTCGGCACTCTCATGTGCGCCAAAGCGGCCGGTGCTTCTACCGCTATCGTGATTGAAATGTCCGCAGCCCGCAAGCAACTGGCCAAGGAATGCGGCGCAGACATAGTCCTCGACCCGAGGGATTGCGATGTAATCGCTGAAATCAAGAAAATCACCGGCACAAAGAATGGTGCCGATGTGTCCTTCGAGTGCATCGGTAACGTAAAAACCGCACCCATGGCGGTCGAGTCGGTCCACAACGTCGGCAAGATCGTTATCGTCGGTATCTTTGAAGGTCCCAGTGAATTCAACTTCTTCAGCCTGAGCGCCACCGACAAGGTTGTTATTGGCACACTGGCCTATACCGTCGATGACTTCCAGGGCGTTGCTAACCTCCTGGCAACCGGCCAGCTGAAGACCGAACCGCTCATCACCGGCAGGATCAAGCTGGACGACCTTATCGGGAAGGGTTTCGAAGAGCTGGTCAACAACAAGGATGCAAACATCAAGATCATTGTAAGCCCAAATTAGGCCTGTTGCACGGTTGCGAGCTTAGGGGAGGGGTGTCCCTCCCCTAAGGTGAACTTTTTTGAAACTATCTGGCGTTAGGGCGAAGCAATCATATTTCAGAAGGTTTAGTTTCTCTGGAAAGGAGTAGGTATGTCACATTCATCAGAGGTAGCAAGTGAAAATACCGTCGCCAGTACAAAGCCTTTCGGCTTGCAACTGGGTGCGGTCGGTTTTGCCATCGCAAGTTTCATCGTTATTCATGGTATCAGCTTCGGGGTCTGGAGGTTATTCGTTGATCCCCAGGTTGGTGTCTGGAAATTCTACCCACAACCGTTTGGCGTCTATCTGTTCTGGGCTATTCTGGTGATCGTGTTTATCGGTTTCAACCTTGGCATGCACGGTTTTAGCAAGATGAGCCAGCCAATGGGGGGCATTGTCGTAACGGCCGTTACCCTGGCTCTCGGGTTTGCCATTCCGATGCTGCTGATCTTCGGCTACGGTCAACTGGATCCTGCATTCAGTGCGGCTAATTATGCCGGGCATGGCGCCGCCGGTCTCATCGTTCTGATAGGTTTCTACGGTTTTGGTGTTGTGGCAAACAGCATGGACGGCTGGCCGTGGACTGATGCCGGCATGCAGCAGCCCATGGTCGGCTTTGCCCAGATCTTTGTCGGTTTCTTTCTGACCTTTGTCGGCTACATTGCCTTAATTTACCCCTGCCTGGCAAGCTGGACCGCTCCGGATAGGGTGCTCATGGCTCTGCCCACGGCAATTGGCTGGTTCTATTCCGTAATCACCGTCTGGCTTACCACCGTCCTGGTTCTGGACCTCTGGCCGTACAGTACTTTCAAAACCCGTGCGGGAAGGGCCATGGCTGCATTCTTCGGTAACTTCATCCTGGGAACTGGACTCTACTTCATCCTGCTGGCGTTGTTAAAGAATGTTCTGATCCCTGCCGATGCACTGGAAAAAATCGGACCTGCCATTAACCTTTGGCCTGCTCAACTCGGTGTCTGGATTGTCAATATCCTGCTTTTCTGGGCGCTCTGCTGCGGGAATGCACCCACATCCTTGAGTCCGGCAATGAATCGAATCGCACGCTTCATCATTACCTATGTGCTAGGTATCGGTGCCTTTATCGTCTACATGAAATGGTTTGCCGTCGAGGTTCTCCATGAAGCGGCCATCGTGCCCGGATTCGGTGGTGATCCCTTGACCTGGGTCGACCTTCTGAACCTTATTCTGCTGATCTTTGTCTGCTATTTCGGGTTTTTCGGCATCTCGAAAAAACAGGGCACAAACGTCTGATCCGTCTGTGGAAAGACGGACTGCTTCTGTCAGGCTGGAGCTTAAAAAGATCTGAACCAACAAAAGCAGTAAAGGCAACTGTATGTCCTGTTCTGTCGGTTCGATAGTAATAGAAAAATCTCATGCATGGGGTCGTCGTGTCCTGTCAATGTTGGTTTTCACTCGCGACGATGCCGTGGATGAGTGGCCGGAATTCTAAAAAAGCCAGGAGGCTGTGATGTCGGAACAACCCGTTTTTACTAATATTCTGCAGATAGCTGTTGTGGTGAAGGACTGTGACGCATCCGTCAGGAAATATGCGGATGATTACGGCATCGGCCCATGGTCCATCTATGAATTCAATCCGGACACCGTCAGTGATATGATCATTGAAGGAAAGCCGGTGCAATATGCCATGCGTCTGGCTTTGGCCGACATCGGTGGTGTTCAGTGGGAAATTATCGAGCCCAAGGATGACAAAAGCATTTATGCCAGTTTTCTCAAAGAGCATGGAGAAGGTCTGCACCATGTGGCATTTGGAACGGAAAACTACGAAAAAACCGTTGAATTCTACAAGGAGAAAGGTCGCCCTGTTCTTCAGGGTGGAACCTGGGAAGGACTGACATATACCTACCTGGATTCCCGTAAGGATCTGGGGGTGATAGCGGAGATCTACAAGCTGGTTCCTGAATTCAAATGGCCTGAGCCTGATTCTGTGTACCCGGTAAAATAATCGTAAAGGAGATGGAGAAATGGCACTGAAAGCAGTATTTATGTTTGTCGCACCCGAATCCGATGCGGAAAAACACCGCACCCTGGTGAAAACTCCGGTAGTTGAGCTGACCGTAGTGGGTGTCAATAATTATGCAGAGGCCGCAGAAGTAGCCAAGACGCTTGTGGATCAGGGCAATGTGGCCATTGAGCTGTGTGCGGGTTTTGGTCACGAAGGTGTCGCCATAGTAAAGAAGGCCGTAGGCAACAAGGCGGCTGTTGGCGCCGTCCGGTTTGATAATCATCCTGGACTCGAATTCAAGAGCGGGGATGAAATTTTTTCATAAGTAACAACGCGATGGAAATATGAAGAAAACAAAGTATACTTAACGTCTGAGTTGTCCGGGGGAGCCATTTCTCCGGACAACTTTTGAT
>RPRC01000265.1 GCA_003857395.1 Geobacter sp. | reverse complement strand
GTAATGGCATCGGCAACCATGGCGCTCTTCTCTTCCAGTCGCTGATAGAAGCCCTTTTCCTGAAGGATTTCCAGTGTTGCTATCCCTGCAGACATGGCCAGCGGGTTGCCGGAGAGGGTGCCTGCCTGGTAGACTCCGCCCGAAGGGGAAAGAAGTTCCATGATTTGGCGTTTTCCGCCAAAAGCACCGACCGGAAGGCCGCCGCCGATGATCTTGCCAAGAGTGGTAAGGTCGGGTGTCACACCGAACAATTCCTGGGCCCCGCCATAGGCGACCCGAAAACCGCTCATGACTTCATCAAAAATCAGGAGGATTTCTTCACGGTCGCAGAGGTCTCGCAGGCCTTCGAGAAAACCCTTTTGGGGCGGCACGGTTCCCATGTTTCCGGCAATCGGCTCGATGATGATGCAGGCAACTTTCCCCCGGTTTTCGGCAACCAGGGCTTGTACTGAATCAAGATCGTTGAATTCTGCGGTAAGGGTGTGGCGGGCAAAATCAGCCGGGACCCCGGGCGAGTCGGGTACGCCAAAGGTGGCGGCCCCTGATCCGGCTTTTACCAGGAGCGAATCGGCGTGACCGTGGTAGCAGCCGGAAAATTTGATGATTGCATCGCGTCCCGTGTAGGCACGCGCGAGGCGAATAGCGCTCATTGTCGCTTCGGTTCCGGAACTCACCATTCGCACCATTTCGATGGAAGGAACTGCGGCAATCACCATCTCTGCAAGTTGTACCTCAAGGTCGGTGGGGGCGCCGAAGCTGGAACCTTTTGAAAGGGCTGCAGTTACCGCGGCAACTACCTTCGGATGGCAGTGTCCGGCGATCATCGGACCCCAGGAGCCCACATAGTCGATATATTCATTGCCGTCCACATCGAACATTTTAGAGCCGGCTGCCCGATCAATAAACAGGGGTTGGCTTCCAACTGATTTGAAGGCTCGAACCGGGCTGTTGACACCTCCGGGAATAACTGTTTTGGCTTTGTCGAATAAAAGGGCTGAACGGTCGTGTTTCATAGAACCACCATAGAAGTGCTGTTATTTTACAGAACTTGCCCGAGCTTGAAATCATCGGCATAGCGGATGTAATTTTGGGCCGAAATCCGGATTCGTTCCAATTCTGCGGCAGTGAGATCCCGTTTGTAACGGGCCGGTGCACCGAGCCACAGGGTGCGGGGCGGGATTATTGTGCCCTCTGTTATCAGTGCACGGGCGCCCACGAGAGACTCTTCCCCGACCACGACTTTGTCCATGACCACTGCCTGCATGCCGATAAAGGCACCGTTTTCAATAGTACAGCCGTGAAGGGTCACGCTGTGGGCAATGGTTACAAAGTCGCCGATGATGAGTGGAGCACCGGAGTCCTGGGGCCCTTTCCTGTGCGTAACGTGAAGCATGGACAGGTCCTGGATATTGGTACCTGTTCCAATCCGGATATGATTCACGTCTCCGCGCACTACGGAATTATACCAGATACTGCTTAACGGACCAATCTCTACATCGCCGATTATCACCGCGGTCGCGGCGATAAAGGAGGAGGGATCGATTTTCGGTATCATGCCTTTGAATGGTAGGATCATGGTAAAATCCCCGCCCGCTATCAGTCTCGGGGCACAGCCAGCATCCGGTCAAGGGCTCGTTTTGCAGGTATTCGGATATCCTCTGCCACTCGAACTTCCGGGGTCATGGTCTTCAGTGACGCAAGGATGTCATCTAGAGAGATCAGTTTCATATTCGGGCAGATAAGGGAAGGAGATGCAAGGATGAATTCCTTGTCGGGATTTTCTATTTTCAGCCGATAGAGAATCCCTGCCTCGGTTCCGATGATGAACCGTTTTGCCGGACTTGTGCGGCAATAGTCATACATGCCGCTGGTGGAACAGGCGTGATCAGCCAGGGCGGAGATTGCCGGGCTGCATTCCGGGTGGCAGATGAACAGGGCGTCCGGGTATTCTGCCTTGAGACGGATGACCTCTTCGGGCCGCAGTCTTTCATGGGTGGGGCAGAAGCCGTCCCAGAAATGGAAGGTTTTTGGGGAGGACTTGGCAATGAAACGACCCAGGTTACGATCAGGAACAAAGATTAATTCGTTTTCGGCAAGTGAATCGACGACGCGAAACGCGTTTCCCGAGGTACAGCAGATGTCGGTATGGGCCTTGACGGCAGCGGTGGAGTTCACATAGGTCACTACCGGTATGCCGGGAAAACGGGCTTTCATCTCCAGCAGGCCTTCGACCGTTACCATGTCTGCCATGGGACAGCCTGAGTCAAGACGCGGCAGCAGTACCGTTTTGTCCGGTGAAAGGATAGACGCGGATTCCGCCATGAAATGAACACCGCAAAAAACAATTACGTCCGCCGCAGTTTTCGTGGCTTCAATGGAAAGGGCAAGTGAATCACCTGTAATGTCGGCAATTTCCTGGACTTCATCCCGCATGTAATTATGGGCAAGCAAAACAGCGTTACGTTTCTTTAGAAGGTCGCGGATTTCATTTTTGATATCTTCTTGATACATAGTGTGTCTTTTCCCTGTTACGCCGTCTCGGAGATCGGCAAAATAATAAGCAAAACATCGCAGATAGTAGCCAATGTTCGCTACTATGTCAAACTCTTTGCTCATGCTGAGCATTTGAGAACCTGTCCTTCACCGGCGTTCTTTCAGCACCATTCATCACGCATTCTTGACACTCCACGGGAAAACCACTATTATTTTTTTACGCAGATACTATCTTTCACTGCCGAGCCGAAAGAAAAAATCAGTGGTATTTCGGTTCAATGAGGAAAATTGGTCGTACAGCGAGGTTTATCATGTTTGGCTTCGGCATGCCGCAAATAATCATCATTCTGGCGATAGCGTTGATAATATTCGGCCCCCAGAAACTCCCCGAACTTGCCCGGACCCTTGGCAAGGCCCTGGCTGATTTCAAGCGGGCAACAAATGACTTCAAAGCTTCCATCGAAGAAGAGGTGCGGATTGAGGAAGAGCGAGAGACCGTGCGCAAAGAGGCGGAGAACGTGAAAGTAGTCTCTCCGGCGCCGGATGAACAGGTGGTGACGGAGGAGAAGGTTGGCTGAGTTTTTCTGGCATACCAATAAAAAAGGCGGATTTCTCCACCTTTTTTATTGTCCAGGGCATTCATGCTTACAATTCCTTGAGAAGTCCCTTTGCTTTTTTAGCATCCTCGGACTTGGGATAGTCGTCCATTAGTTTATTCAGCACGTAGCGGGCGCTTTTCTTGTCGCCAATGTTCTTGAAAGACAGCCCCTGTTTCAGCAGTGCAGCAGGCGCCTTGTCACTTTTTGGGTAATTCTTGATGACCTCCTGGAAAGCAAGAATCGCCTGCTCGTAATTCTTTTCATTGTAGTACGTTTCACCGATCCAGTAGTGGCTGTTGGGAATGAGAGCATGCTTCGGCATTTGTTCAACAAATCGAGTAAATTGATCACGTGCCTTCTGCATCTCGCCTGCCTTGTACGCGGCGAGTCCTCCCTCGTAAATCCCCTCAGGGGTCGAGTCGTTCGGGGTGGCAGCCGCAGTTTGCTGGTTGACGAGTTTCTGCTCCAATTTTGCCAGCCTCTCTTCCAGTGCCGCGAGTCGTCGGTCCGATTCCTCTTTCTGGAATTTCCCGTCTTCCACGCTTTTCTGGACAAGTATCCTCAGGTCGTCAGCCTTACCCGACATCTCCTGCATGTCGACCCGTATGGTGTCTTGAGACGCCTGCAGGTCGGCTGCTCCCTTACGCATCGTGTCCATCTCCTTGCGGAGGCCTTGGAGGGAGATCTGGATTTCATCGTTAGCCATCTGCCGGACTCCGACCATTTCTTTTTCAAGCCGAACGATTCTTCTTCTCGCATCGTTCGTAGTACTTTCGAGACTTTGCATATCTCCTCTGGTGGCGCATCCTGCCGCGGTACAGAGGAGAGAGAAGAGAATCATGCGTTGTAGGATCACCATAGCGTACCATCTCCTTCTACTCTAACGATCGTTTGTTTCCTGGTAACTTCAGGCAGAAAAAAGGAGCCATGGCAGGCTCCTTTTTGTGTCGCACCTGCTTTATTTCACAATCACGAAGTCAACCCGTCTGTTTTTTGCCCATGCAGCATCATTATGCCCAGGATCGACTGGTTTTTCCTTGCCGTAGCTGATAGTGACGAGGCGGTCAGCGGGTACTCCCAAGGTAACCAGATAGCTCTTGGCCGCCTTGGCTCGTTTTTCGCCAAGCGCCAGATTGTACTCGTCGGAACCCCTCTCGTCGCAGTTTCCTTCGAGACGGATGGTGCTGCTGGATTTTTTCAGCAGCCACTGGGCATTTTTGTCCAGGGCATCACGGGCGTCCTGGCGGAGAACATAGGAATCCAAATCGAAATAGATGGTTTCAAACGGCTCTACCGCTGTTGCGCTTTCCGTGAGGGATTCATCCTTCACTACCGGAGCCTGGGCGACCGGTGTCGGCGCGGGAGTTGAAGAAGGAGTCTGGCTGGTCATCGCCGGGCTCTGAGCAAGGGTATCATCTTCCTTCACCATTTGTTTTTTCGTACAACCTCCTGCAACAAAGGTGAGACAGAAAAGCATAAGCAGCATTCCAAGAGTCTTGTTTCTCATTGTTTCCTCCTTTTTTAAGAATATAGTAGCGGATCTTCCGAGGTTGTACCGGAATTTTCCAACGTGAATAAGTATACATGAATGATTGCGGTTTTCCTAGCCAAAGAACCGCAGATTGTTGAAGAATTACCAGCGGGGTGACCAGCTGGGATGGGAGTCGCTGCTTCCGCTGCGCGAGACCTTTGTCTGTCCGCTGCCATCCGCGCGCATGACATAGATGGCCTGAGCTCCATCACGGGTTGAACTGAAGGTGATGAATCTCCCGTCCGGAGACCAGCGGGGATGCTCATTGCTTCCTTCACTGGTGAGCTGGATATCGTCGTTGCCGTCCGGAGTGATGGAATGGATCTGGAAACCTCCCTGCTGCTGACGGCAATAGAGGATACGGTCGCCCTTTGGTGACCAGGAGGGGCTCACATTATAATCACCGCTTGTGGTAAGACGGTAGGGATTCGACCCGTCGGCGTTCATGACGAAGATCTGGGGTTTTCCAAGCCGGTCGGAGAGAAACGCGATCCTGCTGCCATCAGGAGACCAGGCAGGAGATGTTTCGATAGCGCCGTTGCGGCTGAGACGGCTCAGCTGTTTTCCGTCTTTGCTGATGGCATAGATTTCGGCATTTCCGTCCTTGCTCAGGGCGAGGGCGATTCTTCTTCCGTCCGGGGACCACGTGCCGGTGATGTTGATTCCCGGATGGGCCGAGATACGGGCTTCGGCGGTGCTGAAAAGGTCCCTTCGATAGAGGTCAGGGGCCCCCTTTTTGTAGGAGGTATAGATGATTTCCCTACCATTTGGTGAAAAGTCCGGGTTGAGATTGATGGAACCATTGGCGGTGAGGCGCTGCACATTGTGGCCATCATAGTCCATGAGGTAGATTTCTTTGTTTCCGGACTTTCTGGAGACAAAGGCAATCTTGCCGGTGAAGGGCCCCTTTTCCCTTGTCTGGAGGAGGAGAATTTCGTCGGAAAAGGAATGGGACATCTTGCGCGAGTCTTTTACTTTACCGGAGTAGCGCTTTGCCAGGATCTGTCGTCCGCTCAGTACATCGTAAAGGCGAAACTCCAGGATAGCGCCATCTTTGTTAAGCAGGTAGGCGGATTTTATCAAATACTCCGCCCCTACGGCTCGCCAGGGAGCCATGTCAAATTCGCCCGGGCGGACACCGGAGTTTCTTCCAGCCTGGGAAGAGTCCAAAATGGTAAACAGTCCGGTAAGAGCCATGTCGAACGTGAGAGCATCATTGACATTCCGGGAGATGTCGTTGCTTTCACCGCCACCCTGGCTGACCGGAGGAGCCAGAGCAAGTGATATTTTACGGTCAGAGGAGGCGGTAACCTCCAGATAATCTTCCTTGGCCTGGAGTGCTCCCGGGAGCAGCATGACGAAAAAAAGAAACAGAACGATTTTTTTCACTTCTTTCCTACCCCTTCGGGCTTGAAGATAAAGCCCTGTTGGAATTCCTTTCGCCCGGGCGGCGGCGGGAAGTTTTCCTCTGCCAGGTACACCGCACGAGCAACCGAATCCTCGAAAACCTTGTCTCCGGTAGTCCGTTCGACACGGTAGCCGATAACCTTGCCAGCCCTGTTGATGGTCAGCCGCACCACGACCATGGGGTTTCTGCCGCTGGAAGAGATGGTTTTCTCAAAAGCATCGCGAAGGCGCGACTGGATGAAGCTGCCGTAGTCGCTGCCAGCTTCAGCGCCCGTCCCCCCAGGCATTCCCGCCCTGCCGCTGCTCGCAGCAACCTTTTGCCGGAGTTTGTCGAGGACGCTTTCCGTGTGTTGCCCCTCGAGCTTTTTTTCCAGGCGGGCAAAACGTTCACGGAATTCCTTTTCAGTTTCGGCAGGCGATTCCGGTATTTTCTTGTCAGGGATTGGCGCAGGGGGTTTCTGGGGAGGAGTGGCGGGAGACTGCATTCCCTTGGAAGTCTCAGGTGCCACGGGACTGGCATCTGCGCCGCGCTCCGACGGCGATCCTGAGCGAGGATCAGCCACCGGGAGGTTTACCATGTCGACATAGTAGACCGGGGCCACATTCGCTTGAGCGATGCGAAAAAAATCGAGAAAACTGAATCCCGCAAAAAATACCACGTGTGCAAGGAGCGAGCAGGTGATGGCAACTACCAACCCGAAATCTTTCTTCGGATGATGTCTCATTTTTCCCGGCCGGGCTCCGTCATCATTCCAAGTCGTTCAATGCCGGCGCCCTTGATCTCTGACATGGTCTTAACCACTTCCCCGTAGGGGACATCCTTGTCGGCCTTCAGGAATACCTCTTTTTTTGCTCTTGATTCAAAGATCGCAGCGAGTTTTGATGCCAACTCGGAATGGCTGGTCTCCGAGGAGTTGATAAACACTCTCCCTGACTGGTCGACGGAAACCACAACCGTTTCCTGGTCTGTGGCAAGGGACTTTGCCTGGGTTTTTGGTAAATTTACCTGGACACCCTGCTGCATCATGGGGGCGGTTACCATGAAAATGACGAGCAGAACCAGCATTACGTCTACAAGGGGCGTAACGTTAATCTGGGACATGGCGCCGCTTCGGTTTTCTCTATTTCCGATTTCCATGGTCGTCCCCTATTTTTTGTTGATGGATCTCTGCACGATGTTGAGGTATTCCGTGGTGAAACTGTCCATTTCGGAAATCAGGACCTTGATTTTGTGTTGGAAATGATTGTATCCCATGACTGCCGGAATTGCGGCGACAAGACCAACCGCTGTGGCGACGAGTGCTTCGGCTATACCGGGAGCAACAACGGCCAGAGACGCCGAACCGGTTTCGCCGATACCCTTGAAGGCAGTCATGATCCCCCAAACGGTTCCGAACAGTCCGATAAAGGGTGCGGTTGAACCGGTGGTTGCCAGAAAGGTAAGGTACTTCTCCAGACGGGTGATTTCCGAAGTGGTCGCCCGGCGCAGGGCACGGGAGATATTCTCGATACCGCCAAGGTCTGTGCTGATGATCTCAGGGTCCTCTCTTTCGTCGCCCTTTTCCATCAGCCTCTTCAGCTCACTGAAACCCTCGCTGAAGAGCACAGCCAGGGGGGAGTCAGTAAAACGATCAAGCTGGGCGTTGATAGCGTCGAATTTTTTCACCTTCCAGAAAAAATCGAGGAACTTTTCCGACTGGCTGTTGGCGCGGTACACCTGTCGGAATTTAAAGAAGATGATCCCGACTGAGATTATGGAAAAGAGCCCGAGGATAACCAGGACAGCGATAACGACCGGACCGGTCACGGCAAAGATTCCCAAGATGTATACCTCC
>RPRC01000264.1 GCA_003857395.1 Geobacter sp. | reverse complement strand
GGTGCCGTCATGGCCGTACCGACGCATGATCAGCGGGATTTCGAGTTTGCGCAGAAGTACGGTCTCCCCTTGCAGGTGGTGATCCAGCCGGAAGGAGAGACACTTGATGCGGCTGCCATGACTGCTGCGTTCACCGATGATGGGATTATGGTCAACTCGGGGCCCTTTGACGGCATGAAGAGCAGTGAGTCCAAGGAAAAGATTGCCGACTATCTGGAAAAAGAGGGTTTCGGCAACAAGACGGTGAAGTACCGTTTGCGAGATTGGGGCATTTCCCGGCAACGGTACTGGGGCAATCCGATTCCCATTGTCTATTGTGGCAGTTGTGGTGCCGTTCCTGTCCCAGAAAGCGACCTGCCCGTTGTTTTGCCTCTGGATGCGAAGTTCAGCGGCGAAGGGGGGAACCCCTTGGCGAAGGTATCCTCTTTCGTCTCCGTTGCCTGTCCGACGTGCGGCAAGCCGGCACGTCGCGAGACGGATACCATGGACACCTTTGTACAATCTTCCTGGTATTTCCTCCGCTATTGCAGTCCGCGGTTTGACCAGGGGCCACTCGACCGGGAAGAAACGGAATATTGGATGTCCGTGGACCAGTACATTGGCGGTATCGAGCACGCCGTACTCCATCTTCTCTATGCACGGTTTTTTACCAAAGCCCTTCGCGACTTGGGCTATGTGAATATCGACGAGCCGTTCATTAATCTTCTGACCCAGGGGATGGTGATCAAGGACGGTTCCAAGATGAGCAAATCCAAGGGGAATGTCGTGGATCCCGATTCTCTTATCAAGGTTTATGGTGCGGACACCGCCCGGCTCTTTTCGCTGTTTGCCTCGCCTCCGGAACGGGACCTTGAATGGAGCGACCAGGGAGTTGACGGGAGTTATCGATTTCTCAACAGGGTCTGGAAGCTGGTGTTTGAGCTTGAGCCGCTCATCAGAAGTGCCGGTTCGGTGAAAAATGCCGCTGCTCTTGCCGGAGATTCCGGAAAACTTCGACGGCTAGTACACAAGACCATCAAGAAGGTCACCGAAGATGTGGAGGAGCGCTTCCATTTTAACACCGCCATTGCGGCAATAATGGAGCTTGTCAACAATATCTCCTCCTTCGAATCGAAGAAAGATCCCTCCTGCGCCCCGGTTCTCAAAGAGGCGCTGGAGACCGTTGTCCTGCTCCTGGCGCCTTTTGTTCCCCATATTGCCGAAGAGTTGTGGGAAGGTCTCGGGCACGAGGGTGGGATTGGAGCTGCTTCCTGGCCGGTGTATGATGCGGAGGCCATTGTAGAAGACGAGTTGACCATTGTTGTCCAGGTCAACGGCAAACTGCGAGGCAAGGTGACGGTAGCTGCCGTTGCGACAGAGGAGCAGGTTCGGTCTGCCGCCCTTGCTGATGAAAAGGTTGTGGTTCACCTCGAAGGCAAGACAGTCAGGAAGATTATCTTTGTTCCCGGAAAACTCCTGAATATCGTAGTTGCTTGATGCCGATGAATGCTCCAGTCGCAGGTTGTCAGCATTCAAGTCGTAATGGGAACGCAGTATCTTGAAACCATAACCGTGCTGCTTATTCCATTATGCCGATCATCATCACCTGCTTGTTAAAAAAACCGCTCCGGTTCTACCGGGGAAGGGGGCGCGCGTGCGAACTGCTCTGCTTTCATTGCTGCTTATACTGCTTTCGTCACTTTTTTCGGGCTGTAGCTACCATTCCATTGCACAGGATAGTCAGAAGCGTTTTGGTGAGACGGCAACTGTTAGTATCCCGATTTTCTCGAACAAGACCTATAAGCCGAACCTCGAAAATATACTGCTCAATAATCTGATTGGGGAGTTTGCCAAGAGAAACGGATTACGGGTCGTGCAGAATGAGGCTGCCGATTACACCCTTTCCGGGGAGTTGCTCAGCTACGGAAAGAGTGCCGTTTCCTACACCGGGCAAGATATCGTGATGGAGTACACCGCTACCTTGACCATTGCTGCAATATTGCGTAAAAACAGCAACCAGGTGGTAGTTTGGAAAGGGCAGCTTTCCTGGAGTCAGGATTTGCCGGCAAGTTCGGATATTGCCATCCAGCAGAACAGCGAAGATGCTGCGATCCAGGTAATCTGCCAACGTCTTGCTCAGCAGTTGTACCTCAAAATATACGAAGATTTCTAATTGGTTCTTGAAAGACAAGAGTGGAGATAGACCGGCTTTGCAGGCTGCTCCTGCCTTCTCCTGGACAACGCTGATGTCTCGGACGTGCCCTATAGCTTCCTCTCTCGTTGCGAAAGCCTTCATCAAAAGCTCCGCTCAATAGGTTGCCCAATGAAATACCAGGAGTTTATCCACGCGATCGAGAAGGGACAAATACGTCCCCTGTATTATCTCTACGGTGATGAGCCGTACCTTATGGACAAGTGCGTCCAGCAACTGCTGGAACGCCTCGTCTCAGCGGATTTGCGGGATTTTAATCTGAATGTGTATTACGGTACGGAAACCAAGGGTGACGAAATTGCCGAGACCGCAGCAACTCTCCCCATGTTCGCTTCCTGGCGGGTAGTGGTGGTGAAGAAAGCCGATGCTCTCTCGGCTGCTTCTCTTGATGTTCTCCTTTCCTATGTTCAGCGCCCCTCTCCTTCGACCTGCCTCCTTCTGCAGGGAGAAAAAATTGACCAGCGGAAGAAGTTCTTCTCCGAGATGAAGAAAATGGGGGAACTCGTCGAGTTCAAGCGGCTCTATGAGAACCAGCTAGCTGCTTTTATCAGGAATGAGGCCTCGCTTCGCGGGAGGAAAATCGAGCCGGCTGCTGCGGAAATGCTGGTGTATCTGGTTGGAAATAACCTTCAGGAACTGGTTTCAGAGTTGGAAAAGGCCATTCTTTATGTGGGGGAAGCTCGGGAAATCCTAGTGTCGCATGTACGATCGATTGTCTCTGATACGCGGGTCAACAGCGTGTTTGAGCTCACCGATGCCTTGGGTGAGAAGAAGTTGGAAAAGGCTTTGCGGAGCCTTGGCAGTCTGCTCAATGACGGCGAGGCGCCCCTCCTTGTTTTGGCCATGGTTACTCGACACTTTCGTCAGTTATGGAAGGTCAGAGAGCTACTGGAAAGACGAACTCCTGCGCCGGAAATCGGGAAAATTGCCGGGATTAATCCGTATTTTCTGCAGGGTATTGTCGCACAGGCAAGAAATTATTCCCTTGTGGAGCTTCGCAGGATATTCGAAAGGCTCTTTCACCTTGATGGGGCACTGAAAACAGGAGGCGGCAAACCTTCTGTTCTGCTGGAGAAGTTTCTGCTGGAGGTTTGTTCATCCGGAAGCAGCAAAGTATAAACAGTAACCGTTGGGGCAGGGAGGCAGCAGCCCCATGATGAATGTGTCATTCCAATTCCATATCAAGGCCCTCTCTGCGTTGGCTCGTCTTCGGCTGTTCAACGTACTCTTCAGTTCGCCTCGCAGCCTCAATCCTCGCCGCCTTGAGACCATCCTTGATCTGGAATTGGAATCATACACTGCATAAAGAAAATGGTACTTTCCTCACGCTAAAAAGGGACCCCCCGGAAAGAGGTCCCTTTTTGTTTAGACTTGTTGTGGCAGTTCGTGAAAATTTCTGCCGCACTAAAGAGGTTGGTGGACTAGCCGAGAGTGCCGACCAACTTGCTCAAGCGAGAAACGTTGCGGGAAGCATTAGAGCGGTGAATAACTCCCTTTGATGCAGCTGAATCGATGTAGGGAATCGCTGCCTTAAGTGTTTCCTTGGCTAATGCCGTGTCCTTTGCCGCAACTGCTTCGCGAACACGCTTTATATGGGTCCGCAGGGTTGTGCGGACGTGCTTGTTTCGTGCATTCCTTCTGTCATTCTGCTTGATTCTTTTTATTGCCGACTTGTGATGAGCCAAACTAACACCTCCCAAATATGTGTAAAGGTTTGTATAAGTAGTAGAAAGCTAAATTTCTACCATTTGTAACGGTGAAGTGTCAAGGGAAAAGTATTTGCCGGCAGAATGATTTTACTGTTTCCCTTGTGTGGATTTCATCGTACCATGCCTTTGCCGGCTTTAGGTTCAATGCGGAAGCCGGCAAGAGCTGCGTGTGGGAAAGCAGGTTCGCGGCCAGAGCCGAAATCCCCCCGCCGCAGAGCTCCGGGTCAATCTTCAGTACAAGGAGGCGTGAGGTGAAGAGTCGCAAATCGCTGGAGACATCTTTGGTGTATTCGTCGGAATACGGAAGGATGTGTCCCGAATGCTCCCGACCGGTTGCCGAATGTACCTGCCGGAAAAGCCGGGTGACCCCTGCGGGTGATGGCATTGTCAGAATTCGACGTGAAACAAAAGGCCGAGGCGGTAAAACGGTTACGGTTATTTCCGGTGTGCCGTTGGACAGTACGGGGGTAAAGGCACTTGCCGCGGAGCTGAAGAAATATTGTGGAGCTGGCGGGGCGTTGAAAGATGGCGTGATCGAGATACAGGGAGATCACTGCCCGGCTGTAATCAAGGAGTTGGAGCGCCGCGGTTTCCGGGTAAAAAAGTCGGGGGGGTAAGTAATGTTGCCCGTTTGATTTAGCGGGTAAGCCAGAAGTGGAACCATACCGTAGGGGGTGGGATACCATGAAGTATCAGCGCGGTGAAATTGGCCGGATTTTTGTTGTTTGCTTTGAAGATGGAGATGATGTGCTGGGAGGTCTTGTCGAACTTGCCGAGAAGGAAAATCTCAGAGCCGGATCTTTTCAGCTCGTGGGCGGCATGAAACGGGGCCGTTTCGTGGTCGGCCCGGAACGGGAAGAAATGCCGCCCGTGCCGGTGTGGCGGGAGATGGAAGAAAGCCATGAGGTCCTGGGGTACGGAACGATTTTCCGGCAGGGTGAGGTCCCGAAGGTTCACCTGCATGGCGCGTATGGCAAAGGGGACAGTGTCCGGGTCGGCTGCCTGCGGGAGGCCTCCGAGGCTTTTCTGGTTCTTGAAGCAGTGATCATGGAGATTACGGGAGTAACTGCTGTGCGGGAGTTGGACCCTGTTTCGGGGATGGTCCTCCTGAAGCTTTGATTTCAGGGGGTAAGTTGCGTATATAAGCAGGAGAGGTAGGTCGACCGCCCCCCAGCATTGATCAGGAGGGCGGCTGATATTCTCTTATCGTATCGGCTAGCGAACTTTTTCGAGGTATTTTTCGATGAGGGGGATATTGGCGCCACTGACATATTTCCCGTTCACCCAGAAACTGGGAGTCGCAGTAACCTGCAATTTGTCAGCAACGGCTTTTTGCGCGTTGAGACGGCCGTTGTCGTCATATTTCTTGTCAAGGATCTGTCGTTTTCCGTCAAGTTGCCCGGAATAGACTTCGAAAAGCGCCTTTTCCGTGTCTTGGGCTGCAAGAATATAGGTGGCTTTTTTGATGGAATCGGGATGAATGTCAAGTGGTTTGAAAAAAATGTAGCGCGTTACGTCTTTCCTCAAATCCCAGTAGGAATGCATCTTTCTGCAATAAGGACAGTCGGGATCCGTTACTTCAACCACTATGTTTTTGCCGGTTCCCACCTTGATGGCCTTCTTCAAATCGTTAGGGGTCAACAACTTGTAACGCTCACCTAGCGCGCGTTCCTGGGTAAGGTTTCTTCCGTCATTCGTATAGATTTCACCAACAACCAGATACCCTGTTTTTGGGTTAAAATAGACGATTCTTCCATCGGCTATCACTTCATAGAGTCCGGGAATAGCGGTTTTCTTGAAACTGGTGTATTTGAGTTTGGGAAATTGCTTGCGTAAGACATCCTGAGGTTGCATGGTTCTATTAGCTGCAAAAGCCCCCGGACCGCCGGCCGAAAGTGCCACCGTAAGACAAATAAATCCAATCCAGCGCTTCATTGCCATAGTACTTTTCCTTCCTTTTCCTGTGTGATTTCCTCTACGCACAATTCTATCTGGTTTGCATCCGGAAACGGTCCTTTTTCGCCCTGACAGCGTCAATCAGCGGTCTTGTTTGTGCGACGTACAATAGTACGTCTCCGCACAATCCCTTGCTTTCCTTGTCAGGACCAAAAAATCCTCGTTTCCAAATTGGAAACCGCTAGCTTCACATCCGGAGTTTCCGGATGGAAACTATCTGACATGGAAACCGTGGAATTCGTCGTTGAAGTCCTTCTTTTCCACAGTAACATCGTCCACTTCCGCCAGGCTCGGCCCTTCCTTGCACCAATCGATCAGGGCCTGGACATCCTTTTCGTCCCCTTCAAAGCATCCCTGAACGTTACCGTTTGGCAGGTTTCGAATCCAGCCCGTCACATTAAACCGCAACGCCATTTGTCGGGTATGGTAGCGAAAAGACACCCCCTGCACCAACCCCCGAACAGTTACCATGGCACGTATTTTCATGGTTCCTTATTCTCCAGTATTTTGAGGAACTCCGTTTCGCTGATTACCGGGATTGCAAGCTCTTTAGCCTTAGCCAGTTTGGATCCTGCATCAGTACCTGCTACGACATAGTCTGTCTTGCGCGATACGGACCCAGTGGCATGACCTCCTTCGGTTTCAACGATTCGTTTGGCTTCGTCTCTGGTGAATTGTGTCAGGGTGCCGGTAAAGACAAAGTTCATTCCGGTAAATTTTCCGCCGAGGCGCTTTTCTTCGCTGATCGGCTCGACCCCGGCTTCAATCATGCGCTGTATCACGTCCCTGTTGCGTGGGTTGCTGAAAAAAGCCAGGATACTCTGCGCCACCTGAGGGCCAATTTCCCTGAGAGAGAGTAGTTCTTCTTCGGATGCCTTTGCAAGGTTTTCTATGCTGCCAAAGGCTGAGGCGAGAAGTTTTGCGGTGTGTTCTCCCACATTGCGAATTCCAAGTGCATAAATGAAGCGGGACAGTTCCCTCTTTTTGCTGGTCTCGATAGCCTTGAGCAGATTGCCGGCAAGCTTGTCCCCCATTCGCTCGAAGCGCATGAAGTCATCCCGGGTAAGGGTATAGAGGTCGGCCACCGTTGTGACCAGGTTGAGGTGCAGGAGCTGTTCCACGAATTTGTCGCCAAGCCCTTCGATATCCATGGCATTGCGAGAGGCGAAATGGATAATTGCTTCCCGAATTTTTGCCGGGCAGGAAAGCTCCAGGCAGCGGATTGCCACCTCTCCGGGGAGTTTTGTCACTTTGGAGCCGCACTCCGGGCAGTGCTCGGGGATCGGAACACTGCGCTCGCTGCCGTCTCTCTTTTCGGTGAAGACCCTGACAACTGCGGGAATTACGTCTCCAGCCCTTTCAACAAGGACGGTGTCGCCGATACGGATGTCTTTTTTTGCCAGCTCTTCCCAATTGTGCAGGGTTGCTCGAGAGACGATAACACCCGAAACCTCAACCGGCTTCAGGTGGGCAACAGGAGTAATGACACCGGTTCTTCCGACTTGCGGGATAATGTCTTCCACGAGTGTTGTTGCCTGCCGGGGGGGGAATTTGAAAGCTATCGCCCAGCGAGGGGATCGACTCTTTTCACCGAGCTCACGTTGCAGCGAGAAGGAATCGACCTTGACCACCACCCCGTCTATCTCATAGTCCAGGGAGTCTCTCATGCTTGCCAGTTCTTGATAGTAGGCAACAATACCCTGAACACCGGAAACATTTCTACTGAGAGGGTTAACCGGAAGGCTCCACTGTGCAATTGTCTCGAGAAAGCTCTGCTGAGTGGCAAACTCGTAGCCATCGATTTCACCGGGACCGTAGCAGAATAGTGACAAGGGGCGCTTGGCGGTAATTCGCGAATCAAGTTGTCGCAATGAGCCTGCTGCCGCATTACGGGGGTTTGCAAAGGGTTGTTCTCCCGACTCTTCCCGTTCAGCATTAAGTCGCTGGAAATCCTTGAGAGCCAGATATACTTCGCCCCGGACCTCAAGGCGATGTGGGGCTGGATTCGCAGAAAGTCGCAGGGGCATCGCCTTGATAGT
>RPRC01000263.1 GCA_003857395.1 Geobacter sp. | reverse complement strand
GCGAGCGGATTCTCATCATGGGTGCTGCCGGCCGGGATTTCCACAACTTCAATGTCTGTTTTCGCGATGATCCGCGCTTTCGGGTGGTTGCCTTTACCGCTGCCCAGATACCGTATATTACCGATCGACGCTATCCTGCTGTCCTGGCCGGGAAGCTCTATCCCCGGGGTATTTCCATTTATGCTGAAAATGTGCTCTCCAAGCTGATTACAAGTCTTCGCGTGGACCGGGTGGTTTTCTCCTACAGCGACATCTCTCATACTGAACTGATGCACAAGGCATCACTGGTGCTTTCACTGGGTGCGGATTTTTCTCTGCTGGGCCCCGCTGCCACGATGCTCAAGAGCAGGAAACCTGTTGTATCAGTTTGTGCGGTCCGAACCGGGTGCGGAAAAAGTCAATTAACCCGCTATCTGTGTGAAATCTTGAAGGGGAAAAATATTCTCCCGGTGGTTGTTCGTCATCCGATGCCTTATGGCAATCTATCAAGTCAGGAGGTTGAACGGTTTGCAAGTTTTGACGACTTATCATTGTATCGATGCAGTATCGAGGAGCGGGAAGAATATGAGCCGCTTATTACGCGGGGAGCTATTGTCTATGCCGGTGTGGATTATGCCAAAATCCTGCGACTTGCGGAAAGGGAAGGGGATCTGATCATCTGGGATGGGGGCAATAACGACTTTCCTTTCTTTGTCCCTGACCTGGAGCTTACCCTTGTCGATCCGCTCCGCAGTGGAGATGAAACCAGCTACTTCCCCGGTGAAGTGAACCTGAGGCGTGCTAAGGTGATTATTATAAACAAGAGTAATACCGTTGTCCGCCAAACCTGCGATCGTCTCGAAGAAGTTGTCCATTCCGTAAATCCTGATGCGAGGATTATTCGCACCCTTTCACAGATCTCGCGTACCGATTCGACTGCCGTAGAGGGGAAAAATGTACTGGTTATCGAGGACGGCCCTTCCATTACCCATGGTGGGCTTGCTTCCGGAGCAGGATATGCAGCAGCTATTCAGTTCAAGGCCGGTACCGTGGTCGATCCGCGCCCTTATGCTGTTGGTTCACTGGCTGAAACATTTGCAGCGTATCCGCATATCAGCAGGGTTTTGCCTGCCATGGGCTACAGCGAGGAACAGATTGAAGACCTCCGTCTGAGCATTGAAAGAACCCCTTGTGATCTGATTCTTTCGGCAACACCTATCGATCTTCGACGTTTGATGACCCTCTCTCAGCATGTCCTGCAGGTATCCTACGATATCTGCGAGGAACCCGGTTCTCCGCTGAAAAATTTATTCTTACAATTTCTTGCTGAAAAAGGTCATTTGTTTTAACATCTGTCAGGTGCCTGTACTGTGTACTATCATCAGCGGGGCCTTTTGCCTTTCTGGTAGTTAGCTGGACGGGGTTTGCTGTTATTGCTTGACCCATATCACCTGATTTTCTTCAGAAACCTCTATTTTCGCATAAGGAGTTCCCCACCATTGAAAAAATGTGTCAGAAAAATTGATTTGAGCAATTCGTTGACCGTTCTGGTTTACGATAGCACTCGACGCTACTATGAGGATTATCATCTCGTCAGGCTGGAAATGGAGTGCGAAGTAGCCGTGAATGAAGGCTTTTTTGAGGGACCAGAGAAATTGGATGAGGCGCGCAAGGTAGTAGGAGATTCTGTTTTCTATCGCCGTACTATCGAAAAGATGGGGGTGCCATTTCTCGAGATTGAAGCTGTTCGGGAGGATGTCATCTCTTCTTTTGTCTCCACGGCGGTTCCCTATCTTTCTCACGAGGACTTTCCAAGGAAGTTTGTGCAGTCGGAACTGCAAAAGTCTTGCGAGAAAAAGATGCGGAGTTTTGCCTGATGGGGAGTCGTTCCGTACGAGAAGAACTGGTTGGAATCGATACAATGACTTTTGGCGGCGCGGGACTCGGTCGCGTTGACGGCAAGGTCTGCTTTGTGCCCTTTACCGCCGTTGGTGATCTGGTACGAGTCAAAATCGTAGCAGAGAAGAAGTCCTACCTCGAGGGAGTGATTCTGGAAATTGTCAAACCCTCACTGCAGAGAATTTCTCCTCCTTGCCCGGTATTCGGCGATTGTGGTGGTTGCTGCTGGCAACACCTGCCGTATGATATCCAGGTGAAAACAAAAGAAGATATTTTTGCGGAAATCCTCATGCGGGCGACACGAATCGAGCGTGGCAAGGTTCTGCCGATTCTTTCAGCACCGACTCCCTACGGTTATCGGTCACGGATGCAGTTCAAGGTGAAATATGTGGCTGGGACTCTTTCTATGGGCTTCTTTAGAAAGGGAACCCACCAGGTAATTGATATACCTTGTGGCTGTGCCATTGCAAATGATCAGGTAAACCGTATTTTCCAGCAGTTGAGATTACTTATGCTTGCGTTTCCCGAACCGGGAAAAATTCCCCAGATAGATGTTGCCACCGGTGATGCCGGCGATGCTGTCGTGCTTTTTCATTATAATGGTGAAAAGTACAAGGAAGTAACTGCGTGGCTCAGGCAGGAAGTCCCGGGAAAGATTCCGGTCACGGGGGTTTTTCTCCAGCGCGGCAAGAAGCTGTCGATTAACAAAATCTGGGGAGACGAACAAGTCACCTATTTGATTTTTCCGAGCTTGTTTCCAGAGTTTTCCGAAATGGCCCTGTCTTTCCGTTGCGGGGGGTTTTCGCAAGTAAATTATCAGCAAAATACCGTGCTGATCGAAACCGCACTGCGCTGGGCTGAGCTCAAAGGAACTGAACGTGTCCTGGACCTTTTCTGTGGTAACGGAAACTTTTCCTTACCCTTTGCCCGATATTGCGCTGAGGTTGTAGGATACGAGAACAGCGCTCTCTCAATCGAGGATGCTGTGGCTAATTCCCGTCGGGCCAATCTGGGTAATTCCAGTTTTTTCTGCAAGGATTCTTCAACAGGGTTGCGCGAATTGGCACAGAGGGGAGACGTTTTTGATGTCGTATTGCTTGACCCGCCGAGAGCGGGTGCAATCGATGCTGTAAAACTGATCCCCCAGGTTCGGCCGGAAAAAATTCTCTATGTGTCGTGTGACCCCCCAACACTTGCGAGAGATCTGGCTTGGCTCCAGAATAACGGGTATGAAATTGTCGCGAGTTGTCCTGTAGATATGTTCCCCCAAACCTATCATAGTGAGAGTATAACTATTTTGCGGAAGAATTAGCATCGATTGGGAAAGAAACTTGCAAGCCAAACCGTGCTGACGTCCTGGTTTGACAGTTAAATTGATTGGTTTTCTGTTCCTATCAAACATTTATATAAAACCCTGTTTGAGTAATTTACAGGGAAAATGCTCTTCGTGTGCGGGTTGTAAGATGGGCTCATTTCCTTAGGTGCCGTTCAGGAAAAGTGTATCACTTTCTCAGGGTACTGCTCAATTTTATAACATAACGTGCAAACGTAATCGGTTAGCCTGTGATCCAATGAAATGATTAGCGATTGTTTTTCCGCCACCTTGCCACTACGAAACATAGATTCACCTTGTTTGTGGCATCTGCCGGAGAACGAACTGCTGGAGGAAGTAATGAACAAATCTGAGCTTATAGAAGCCCTTGCGGAAAGGAAGAACCTTTCCTTCAAGAAATCCGAAGAAATTATTAACACGATTTTTGATTCCATGGCCGATGCACTCCGCGGGGGTGAACGGATCGAAATCAGAGGTTTCGGCAGCTTTGTTATCAAAGACTATAAACCTTATGTCGGACGAAATCCCAAGACTGGCGAAGCAATCAAGGTGAAACCGAAAAAGCTTCCTTTCTTCAAAGTGGGTAAAGAGTTGAAAGAAATGGTTGATAGCTGACCAGATTTTCTCTTTCGCACTATTTCAATTTCTATAGTATCCTTTCCAGACGTTGCCGACTCTCATCGGTATCGTATACTTACGTGTATGCGCGTGCGTCAATTGTCTGGAATGGATACAGTTGTGTCCTTTCTGTCAAATCTCGCCTTTTAAGAACACTCACCAGTAACACGAAGAAATCCGGGGTCTGACCATATGCTGCTGTTTCAGCTGTTAGAGGCACTTGGCGGTCTTGGCTTGTTCATTTTCGGCATGAAGACCATGGCGGACGGTCTCCAGCGGTTCTCAAGCGGGAGATTCCGTCGCCTGGTCGAAAAGGTCGGCGGTAACCGCCTTTCCGCCGCTTTGATGGGAGGCTGTCTCTCTTCGCTCTTGCAGTCGAGCGGGGCTGCGTCAATTCTTGTCATCGGCTTTGTCAATGCAGGACTTCTTTCCTTGTATCAGGCCCTTGGAATGCTTGTAGGTACGGGGCTTGGTACGGCACTGGCAATCCAGTTCATAGCCTTCAAAATATCTTTTCTCTCCTTGCCTGCAATATTTGCAGGAGTTGTCCTGCGCTTTTTCAGCAAACGGAGGAGATGGGTTTTTTTCGGCGAAATCCTGTTGGGTTTCGGTTTGTTGTTTTTCGGACTTGAAGTCATGGAAACCCGGCTATTGCCATTCGGGCAAGCTGAAATCTTCCGCGGAACCCATTCCTTTCCCTTTGACGCGCCCATTGCAAATGTGCTTATTGGAGCAATCATTGCTTTTCTGGTGCAATCTGGAAGTGCCGCCCTCGGAGTGATTCTTGCCGTGGCCGGAAGTGGTTTTATCGGCTTTGAGCAGGCTACGGCCATGGCTCTCGGGGAAGTGATAGGGACCCTGGCTCTTTCTGCAATCGGCGCCATCGGCGGAACCTTGACGGCAAAAAGGACAGTATTTTTCTATGGGGTGATCTCTGTTGTTTCAGTTGCCTGTGTGCTGCTGTTTTTTCCCTTCTTTCTGAGCCTGGTTGCCATGGTTACTCCCGGTTACGGGGAAGGGGTGTCTCACTTGAGAAGCGTGTTTTCGCTGACACCGCCACAACCACTCTTTCATACTGTCACCGCAAGAGCCGTTGCCAACAGCTACACGTTGTTCAGCATATTTATGGCATTGGTCTTTCTGCCGTTTATTGGCTTTTTTGCCCGATCGGCGGGGAAGATTCTCCCGGAAAAAGGCGAGATCGACATTGAGCCTTATCCACGATTTATTGATTTCCGGGTCGTCAACACCCCGACGCTTGCCTTCTTGCAAGCAGGGAATGAATTGAAAAGGATGGCGCAGGTGGCCCAGTCCATGGTGTCCGATACTTCGGAGCAGTTTTACGAATTCAACGCGAAAAAGGCTACCTTGATTCAACAAAAAGAAAACCTTTTGGACGTCCTTCAAAAAGAAATTTCCAGTTTCCTTGTGCTCCTCGCTCGCCAAGCCCCAAATTCCGAAAAACCTCTGGAAATCCCCGTTTTTCTCAGCACCGTCAATGATTTGGAGGGTATCGGGGATAACTGTGAGAATATACTCGAGTGTCTCCGTCGCAAAAAGGAAGGCTCGGTGTATTTTTCCGAAACAGCCATGGACGAGTTAAAGTCACTTGCAAAAATGGCTTCATATCTGATGCATCTGGCGGTAGATGCTCTTGACAGCTTTGATGTGCCAGACGCTGAAGCGATGCAGGAATTGAAAATAGAGCTTCTTTCCAGTGAGGAAGACTTTAAAAAAAATCACTTGATGCGCTTGAGTGCCGGAGACTGCACGGTAACCGCCGGCCTTTTATTTATGGAGATAATCGCTGCTTTTACAAAAATAGGCGATTACTCCTATTCTATTATTGAAACACAAAGGACACTTCGATAATGTTCATGCAGTGTGCCTCTATTGATCTCGGAACCAATAGTGCCCGCTTATTGATTGGTTCTGTAGATTCCCGTTCCCGTATTCGGCCTCTTTTTTTCAAAAGGGAGATTACCCGTCTTGGTGGTGGATTCTCGAAGGAGAAGGGCCTGTCTCTTGAGGCGCGTAAGCGTACGTTGGCCGTATTGCAGGAATTTGCCGGTGAAATTCAGCGACATGGGGTGAAAAAGATTCGTGCCGTAGCTACTAGTGCCGTGCGGGATGCCGTAAACGGTGGCCATTTTGTTGGCGAGGTTTTCCAGCAAACAGGCATAACCCTTGAGGTTATTGGCGGCCGGGATGAGGGGCTCTTGACCCTGCGGGGGATATTTTCCGGTATTCGTGGAGAGGGCGATGTTCTCGTCTTTGATATCGGCGGTGGGAGCACCGAGTATACTTTGGCACATGACGAGACGTCACTATACACAAAAAGTCTTTCACTCGGCGTCGTGCGGTTAACGGAAGGGAAGAAGAGTATTCCTGCCATGGATGACAAAATTCACCGCGAGCTTGAGATTCTCCTTGCGGATCTGTCGCTGGCTGGTTATCCGGAAGTTTCACCCAAGACCAGGCTCATCGGCACGGCCGGAACTCCGACAACCTTGGCAGGGATTGAGCTGGAAGTGCGCGATTATGATTCCAGAAGTGTCCATGGCCATATCTTGTCACTCGATAGCATCAGAAAAATCTACGCGCGCATTCTCCCCTTAACCCCGGAACAGCGGTTACTTGTGCCCGGGATTGAAAGAGGGCGGGAGGACCTGATTCTTGCCGGAACCCTCATTACCATGCGGACCATGGAGCGATTCGGTTTTGAATTCTTGACTGTGAGTGAAAGCGGCCTTTTGGAAGGATTACTGCTAACCCTTCAATCAGACAGCTGAATTCTAGCGTAACGACCATCCTGTTTCTGAGGGAAAAGGTAAAATCAGCCAGATTGCAGTTGACAGAAACAGCGGTTTGTCAGTATATATTCCATGCGATTTCGGGGAGAAATTCCCGTATTTTTTTGTAAAGGGGATGGCCACTAATGAGAGAAATTCTTTCCGGCAATGAGGCGATTGCCCGTGGGGCGTACGAGGCTGGAGTAAAAGTTGCCAGTGCATATCCGGGAACTCCTTCCACCGAAATTCTAGAAAACGTCATCTTTTACAAAGAAATTAATGCCTCATGGGCTCCCAATGAGAAAGTCGCTCTCGAAGTCGGCATCGGCGCATCTTTTGCGGGAGCCAGGGCGCTCGTTGCCATGAAGCACGTTGGGGTCAATGTCGCAGCAGATCCCCTTTTCACCCTTTCCTACACCGGAGTCAAGGGTGGCCTGGTACTGGTAACGGCTGATGACCCTGAAATGCATTCCTCCCAGAATGAGCAGGATAATCGCAATTATGCCAAATTTGCCAAGGTTCCGATGCTGGAGCCGGCCGATTCGCATGAATGCAAGGAGTTTACCCGCCTTGCTTTTGAACTCTCCGAACAGTATGATACTCCGGTCTTCCTGAGAACGACAACGCGAATTTCCCATAGTAAATCCATCGTTACCCTTGCAGACCCCGTTTGCGATCTCCCGGTGCCTGCCCTGGTGAAAAATGCCGCCAAGCAGGTTATGCTGCCGTCGAATGCCCGTGTCCGCCACCCGCTGGTGGAGGAACGGATGAGAAAGCTTTCTTCCGCGGCAAACACCATGGCGGTCAATCGCATGGAAGTGCGTGACACAAAGGTCGGCATCATAACCTCCGGTGTCTGCTACCACTACGTGCGGGAAATCTTCCCGAACTTTTCTACCCTGAAGCTCGGCATGCTTCATCCGCTTCCCATGGAGATGATTCGCGAATTTGCTGCTGCGGTGGACCGGCTTTTTGTTGTGGAGGAACTGGACCCCTTCTTCGAAGAGCAGATCAAGGCGCAGGGCATTTCCATTTCCGGCAAGGATTTTCTCCCCCTCTGTGGAGAACTTACTCCGGAAAGAATCCGTAAGGCTTTTGCCGGCCAGGGGATTGTTGTCGATTCCGCCACCGCGCATGAAGAACAGTCATCGGCAGTGTCTCTGCCCGGTCGGCCGCCCAACATGTGTCCCGGGTGTCCCCATCGAGGTGTTTTCTATGCCCTGAAACACTTGAACGCCTATGTTACCGGTGATATCGGCTGCTATACGCTCGGTTTTCT
>RPRC01000262.1 GCA_003857395.1 Geobacter sp. | reverse complement strand
CTGGCCTTTGCCTTTACGCCGCCGGCGGTGGTCGAGTTGGGACAGGCCAACGGTTTCGACCTCCAGTTGCAGGACCGGGCCGGGCTTGGCCATGACAAACTCATGGAGGCGCGCAACCAGCTCCTGGGCATGGCCGCCGGTAATACGGCGCTGGTGGCGGTGCGCCCCAATGGTCAGGACGACAGCCCGCAGTTCAAGCTCGATATTGATGATGTACGGGCCGGGGCTCAAGGGGTTGCCGTAGCGGATGTCAACAGCGTCCTTGCCACCGCCTGGGGGAGTTCCTACGTCAACGACTTCATCCAGAACGGCCGGGTCAAGAAGGTCTATGTCCAAGCCGACGCACAGTACCGGATGCTGCCGGAAGATATCAGCAGATGGTATGTGCGCAACACGAGCGGCGAGATGGTGCCGTTTTCCGCCTTTGCCACCGCCCGCTGGAATTACGGCTCGCCACGTCTCGAGCGCTATAACGGTTTCCCTTCCGTGGAGATCATGGGTCAGGCGGCTCCGGGCAGGAGTTCAGGCGAAGCGATGAAAGAGATGGAGAAGATGGTTGCCCAGCTCCCGCCCGGTATCGGTTACGAATGGACCGGCCTTTCCTACGAGGAGCGGATGGCCGGCGCCCAGGCCCCGGCGCTGTATGCCATCTCGCTGCTGGTGGTGTTCCTCTGCCTGGCTGCCCTCTATGAAAGCTGGGCGATTCCCTTCTCGGTCATGCTGGTGGTGCCGCTGGGGGTCGTCGGCGCCGTATTGGCGGCAACCTCACGCGGCTTCGCCAACGACGTCTACTTCCAGATCGCCATTCTGACAACGGTCGGCCTTGCCGCCAAGAACGCCATCCTGATCGTCGAGTTCGCCAAGGAACAGATGGAGCAGGGTATGGATCTGATCGGGGCCACCCTGGAGGGTGCCCGTCTGCGCTTGCGTCCTATTCTGATGACCTCTCTGGCCTTTTTCTTCGGTGTATTGCCGCTGGCCCTCAACAAGGGGGCAGGTTCCGGGGCCCAGAACGCTATGGGCACCGCCGTTAATGGCGGCATGATTACCGCGACGGTACTGGCGATCTTCCTGGTGCCGGTCTTCTTCGTGGTGGTACGGCGGCTTTTTCCGGTCAAAGCTCCGCTGACGAAGCCTGATCAGGCAACCGAAATCATTTCATCTCCGGAGGTCCCCTGATATGAACCGTTTTTTACTTCTGCTCCCTTTTTTGGCCATCTCCCTGGCAGGCTGCACCATGGCCCCGAAATACAGCAGACCGGAAGCGCCGGTCCCGAATGCCTGGCCACAAGGACCGGCCTATAAGGAGCTGGCGGGCGCGCCGGCCACGGCGGTCGCTGACATCCCCTGGCAGGAGTTCTTTGTCGATCCGCAGTTGCGGAAGCTGATTGCTCTGGCGCTGGAGAACAATCGCGACCTGCGGGTGGCAGCCCTGAACATCGAGCGATCCCGTGCCCGCTATCAGGTACAGCGTTCCGATCTCATGCCGAAGGTCGATGCCAATGCCGCTGGTACTTTCCAGCGTCTGGCTGAAGACTTCTCGGGGACCGGGCTGCCGATGAACATCCATCAGTATAATCTTGGCCTCGGCATCAGCTCCTATGAACTTGACCTGTTCGGTCGGGTGCAGAGCCTCAAGGACCAGGCGCTGGAGCAGTTCCTCGCTACCGAACAGGCGCGGCGCAGCGTGCAGATCAGCCTGGTTGCCGAAGTCGCTGCCAACTATCTGAGCCTGGCAGCCGACCGTGAGCGTTTGCAGCTCGCCAAAGAAACCCTGGTGAGTCAACAGTCCTCCTATCAGCTCATTCAGCGCCGTTTCGAGGCCGGGATTTCGTCAGCCCTCGATCTCCACCAGGCACAGACCAGCGTGGATACGGCCCGGGTGGATATCGCCCGCTACACTACCTTTACCGCCCAGGACGTCAACGCCCTGCAGCTGGTAGTCGGTTCTCCGGTCCCGGAAGAGCTGCTGCCCAGCGCACTTACCGAAACGCTCACCGCTGTGAAGGATCCGGCCCCTGGCCTTCCGTCTGAAGTCCTGCTGGGTCGTCCTGACATCCTCCAGGCTGAGAATCTCCTCAAGGGCGCCAACGCCAACATCGGCGCGGCACGGGCGGCGTTTTTCCCCCGCATCACCCTGGTCTCGGCCGTCGGTTTCGGCAGCGATGACTTGGCCGGCCTCTTCACCTCCGGTTCCTTTGTCTGGAAAGTAGCACCGCAGATTTCTCTCCCCATCTTCGCCGGCGGCAGCAATCGAGCCAATCTGAAGGTGGCCGAGGTGGATCGCGACATAGCTGTCGCCCAGTATGAAAAGGCTATCCAGACCGCCTTCCGTGAAGTGGCCGATGCTTTTGCCCGGCAGGGGACCATCGATGAGCAGCTGGCAGCGCAGAAGTCACTCACCGATGCCACGGCTGAGAGCTACCGTCTCTCCCAAGCCCGCTACGAAAAGGGTGTCGACAGCTACCTGAACGTCCTCGACTCTCAGCGTTCGCTTTATGGTTCCCAGCAGACCCTGATCAATGTTCGTCTTGTGCGTCTGCTCAACCTGGCAACGCTCTACAAGGTGCTCGGTGGGGGTGCGTGACTTCGCACTTACTCGTAAAATAGGCCTTTTCCCGTCCGACTATCAGTGCTGGCGACCCTGGATTGCACGTTGACACCCAAGCATTTTCGAGTAAAATTTTAGATACCGCTTGATTTCTCCGGGTTTTTCAACCTAGCAACAACGATCAATAAAGGAGGAGAAAAATGGATAGATATCAATGCAGGTGCCAATACGTCTATGACCCGGTTAAAGGAGATGCGACCCAGGGTATCGCGCCAATGACTCCTTTCGCCGATTTGCCGGATTCCTGGGTCTGCCCGTTGTGTGGCCTGTCAAAAAATTTCTTTGTCAAAGAAGTGGGAAAACCGACCTCCGAACAAGGGCATCCGACCATCAAGGTTACGGTTAAATGCTTCACGACCCTGAGAAAAGCCGAGACCTGTGACATGGGGGAAGGCACGGAACACCAGTTGTTTGAAGGCGCCACCATTCATGATCTGGTCGAGAAACTGGATATCCCCATGGAAGCGGTTATGATCGTCTTCGTTAACAATACCGAGGTCGATTTCCAGACCGTCCTGAAAAATGGCGACCGGGTAGCTCTATCTCCAAAGACCGGTGGGATGTGAGGACTGGTAAAAAAGAAGGGCAGTGGTAGAGACGCTACAATAGCTCATTTTCGTATCCGGAAGCTCCGTTGAAGATTATACTCAAAAGGCCATCTCCGCAAGGACGTGGCCTTTTTTACGACAAAAACTCTGGCCATTCGCTACCATAGTGCTATCTTGACAATTACTTGGATATCGGCTAGTTTCTGCCCTGATATTGGCGTAATTGCGATGATCGCGATTTTCCTCAGTGAGAAAGTGTGCCGTGCGAACAGCCGCACAGCATTCTTCCGGCTTTCATCTTTTCCACAAACCTATCCGAAGTACCGCGAAGCGAATTTTTCTGCGCTGCCACTAGCGAACTTAGTGGTGAAAAGGGTATCCCATGAAACACCTCATTCTTGGCACCGCCGGACATATCGACCATGGTAAGACCTCTCTCGTCAAGGCTCTGACCGGTATTGACACGGACCGTCTGAAGGAAGAAAAGGAGCGAGGCATTACCATTGAACTCGGCTTCGCCCACCTGGAAGTGCCGGGAGGAACCCAGTTCGGGATCGTGGATGTGCCGGGCCATGAAAAGTTTGTCCGGGCAATGGTGGCTGGTGTCGGAGGGATGGATCTGGTCATGTTGGTGATAGCCGCAGACGAAGGGGTGATGCCCCAGACGCGAGAGCATCTGGAGATCTGCCAGCTGCTCGGGGTCAAGAAAGGGCTTGTCGCCCTCAGCAAGTGCGATATGGTTGATGAGGACTGGCAGCAGCTTGTGGTCGAAGAGGTGCGCGATTACCTGGTGGGCAGTTTTCTGGAGGAGGCGCCGATCATCCCGATTTCTTCGAAAACGGCTGCCGGGCTTGAAGATCTGAAGTCTGCCCTGGCAGAGCTGGCCGCCGAGGTGCCTGAGAAATCGGTTGACGGCCCGTTTCGCCTGCCCGTTGACCGGGTGTTCACTGTTGCTGGTTTCGGGACGGTTGTTACCGGAACTTTGCTGTCAGGGGAAATCGCAACCGGGGACGAAGTGGAAATCCTGCCTTCCGGCCTTACCTCCCGGGTACGCAGTGTCCAGACTCACGGACAAAAAGCGGAGTATGCCCTGGCCGGGCAGCGGGTTGCGGTAAATATCCAGGGGGTCGAACATGCTGACATGCTGCGCGGTGATGTAGTTGTCCCCCGCGGTGCCTTTCGCACCACCCGTGCCGTGGATGCACGGATTGATTACCTCTTTTCGGCACCGCGGGAATTGAAGCACCGGGCAACGCTGCGACTCCATTCAGCTACCTATGAGGTTCCGGCGCAGGTGATTCTGCTTGACCGTGATATTCTGGATCCGGGAGGCTCTGCCTTTGTCCAGTTACGTCTCAAGAGTCCGGTTCTCCTTCTTCCCGGTGATCGTTTCATCGTCCGAAGCTATTCTCCCCAGATTACCGTCGGCGGCGGGGTGGTGATCGACCCTGCGCCGCCTCGCCGGAGGCGGCGTTCCGCCCAGGCGCTCGAACTTCTCAATGCGCTCGGGGAAGGTGAGGATACGGACAAGATCCTGCTCCTGACAAAGGAGCGGCTCCTTTCCGGACTGAAGCTGGAGGAAATCATTACCCGCAGCGGCCTCTCGGCAAAAAGGACTGAAGTCGCCCTGGCGGGTCTTCTTTCCCAGGGGCTCCTTGTGCAGGTAGTCCGGGAGCCGCGGATTTTTCTCTCAAAAGAAGCCTTTGCCGAACTCAAGACGCTATTGCTTGCCGGTCTGGAGAATTATCTGCGGGAAAATCCGCTCAAGGAGGGCATCGGCAAGGAAGAGTTGAAGGCTCGCATCCCGAAGCGCAGCGACCTTCGCTTTTTCGGCCCGGTACTGGCTTCCCTGGAGAAGGAAGGGAAAGCCCTTGCCGACCG
Source organism: Geobacter sp. (assembly GCA_003857395.1). The sequence continues at coordinate 2,879 of RPRC01000262.1, read as the reverse complement.
GGATCTGGTAAAGAAACCAGGGCATAAGGCCTCTTCCTCTGTTGATCAGGCCGGGCTCCAGACCAAGCTGGAAAATGCCCTGCAAGCGGCCGGGGCTGAACCGCCCGGCATCAAGGAGTTGTGCGAATACGTGCGGTGCGGGGAGAAGGATGTTCTGGAGCACCTCAACCTGCTGGCCCGTGAAGGTCGAGCGGTAAAGATCAAGTCCGATATCTTCTATGCACCCCAGCCGCTTCGGTCACTTCAGGAGAAATTGGTTGCGCACCTTCAGGAGACGGGAGAGATTATCCCGCCACAGTTCCGGGAATTGACCGGGTTGTCGCGGAAGTACATGATTCCGCTCCTCGAATATTTCGACCAGGAAAAGGTTACCATCAGGGTGGGTGAAAAAAGGGTGCTGCGAAAGGGGTAGGAAATACAAAAAGAGGTAAATCCGAGCGATAGGCCCGGAACAAAACAAGGGTTACGACACTAGTCGTAACCCTTGTTTTGTTTGGTGGAGATGAACGGGTAGAACCGTCGAGCGGGGAGCGGCGGAAGAAGTGCCAAAGGTTCGTCTGCGGATCACGGCCGTCCAGGATTATCTAAAAGGCAGTGCGCCATTGAGATAAATCACGCCCGCAAAAACATACTCAAGCTGATCTTCTACAGTTAAATTTAAAATAGTCTTCAACATCAAATGGTTATAAGGCACAATTTTGGTCTTGGCACCAGGAATCGGCTCTTTGACAACCAATTTTATTGCTACTTTTCGAGTACCCTGATCATCGGGGGCACGGCAACACCTACAGCCTTGAACACTTTCCCACAGACACCCCGGCATTCAGTTCTGATAGCCAGAGAGACTCCGTTTTCTTCCAGGATGACCTCTTGGAGCTCCTTCAGGTCATGCTTGATATCGGCCCATTCAAACTGAAGTCCTTGAGATACCAGCCTGTAGTCCAGTTCCTTTTTGAGGACCAAGGCAAGGAAGCTGCAAAAGACATGGCCTCGGATGGTCGCATCCCGCTTGTGATAAATGGGGCGGGTATCTATGACCGACTTCATGTCCCGGAAGGTCTGTTCCACCATCCAGAGTTCCTTGTACTTGAGCGCCACGTCTCGGGCAGTTAACTTCGTGTTGGTGGTGAGTACCCAGATGCCGTCGAATTTGGCGTCAGCCTTGATCTTGTCTTCATCCAGGAGAATGCTCTCTTTCGTGACCTTCAGGAAGCCTCGATACCCTTTGTTGCCGATCAGTTTTGCCGGAGAGTTCGCTATTTTCTCCTTCAGTGATTCAACAATGGCATTGCGGTCCGCTTTGTCTTTTCGCGCCTGGCGGTCATTGCGGCAGACGATGTATCGGGTGCCGTTGACAGTCACCTCTTTCACCTTGAGCGGAGAAGGGTCTTTGCTGGATACCCCTTCCGGGTAGCCTTCCTCGTACCCTCCCGTATCAAGGAGGACATCATTTTTCACCTCTTTCACCAAACGCATTCGGACGCCGAGGATGTAGGAGAGTTGCTCCTTTTCAAGCTCTTCGATGGTGGTTTTGCTGATCATTCCCCGGTCGGCGACGATGCAGAATCTGCCCGCGCCGAAGCGTTTCCTTAACCGGGTGACTACAGGGATGGTGCTGGTTACATCCGCCGTATTGCCCGGCCACATTTCGCAGGCTAGCGGGCGGCCGCGATCATCCAGCAAAGCGCCAACTATCATCTGCTTCAGATCGGAACGATTATCCTTGGTATGTCCCAGTTCACCGATGGTCTCTCCCCCCTGACCCTCGAAGTAGATCGAGGTGGTGTCGAGAAACACCAGGTCAAGATCAGTGAAGAGATTACGGCGATAATTGAACATCTGCTCCTCAATTACATCCTTGGTGCAGCGGGGAGCAAAGGGGGGCCGACCTTGCTGGTCGGAAAGCTCTACCCCCAGAAAGGCCATGGCGCGATAGAGCTGATGCAGTTCCAGTTCTTCCACACCGGGAATCAGGTAATCCCTGCGCCATTTCTCGCAACAACGGTCGGAGCCGGAAACGAAGAGGCGGTGCAGCACTGTTAGGAACAAAGCCCTCTCTATAGAGAAGCCGAACTTGCGCGATGACACCTGGGACGAAACGATAGAACCGATTCCCAGTTCTTTCCAGAGGCGCTCAAAGATCAAGGCCGGACCGATCTTCTTTGCGGATGCAGAAACGTTGCTTCGGTCGGAAAGAATCAGCATGGTCTTCTCGGAAAAGCGAGAAAGGGAACGGATCAGAGATTCCACAGCACCTTTTTCGGCCATTTAATCCAAACGGCCGAGAGTAGTAATGACACTTTGGCGTGAGTTTCCGTTCTCCCAGCGATTCTCGACAAGCTGGAGATACTGATAGGAACCTGACTTCTTTACCCGTGCAAACATGGTGCACTTTCCTTAGGACACCATTATAATGCCAAAACACCTAGATATCCAGTGGATAACCCTGTGGATATTGGCACCATGAAAACGGGTTTTTTAGGATTTATCAAAGAGCGACCACGTAATTTCAACAAGTTACAGGAGCAGGTTGACCGGCAAGTGTAGAAGAAAAGTTTAATGCAATAATGTCCATGTACACCTCCTTAAAGATCATCGGCACACCTCCTTTCAAAGGAAGGGATACCACAGGATTCCGGGTGGTACACTTTTCATTCCCGCTTTTGGTACATTATTCCATTACCAGTGACAGACGCCCCGTAAGCTCTGAGTAAAGGGGGAACAGTTTCTCCGCCGGAAGCTTGGGCAGGATCTCTTCCCGAAACAGGTGCGCCCAGGAAGATTCCAGAAGCGCCAGTCGTTTCGGCCCCAAATGCTCGAATGGGTTGAACATGTCGTACTGTTTGTGGTCTTTGACGTGAATCACGAAAACTCCAGAT
>RPRC01000261.1 GCA_003857395.1 Geobacter sp. | reverse complement strand
GTATAGTGCTCTTCGATCTGCAAATCGGACTCATGATACAGCAGGCCGTCCAGAACGTACGTAGCATCGCGGACACCGACATTGATGACCTTGGTGTGGAATGGTGCGTATTGGTCGGAAACATGCGTATAGAAAAGTACACCTGGCTCATTGCCATACTTTGGATTGACTTGGCCGGTGCGTTCCGCGTGTCCTCCAGCTTTGAATCGCTGGCCATCCGAAGAGGAAGTTGTGCCATCCCCCCAATTCTCGGCAAATGGATGTTGATACTGTTCGTTGACCAACTCCGCCAAGGCAGTTGAGTAAGTTTCATCCCGGATATGCCAAGCTTGAAGCCATGACAACTTCTGATAGGTTGCGCCGGGGCAAGATTCAGCCATTTTGCTGAGCCCCAGATTTATTGCATCCGCCAGGATTGCCGTCAGCAACAACGTCCTGTCTTTGGCCTCGTTACCGCTCTTGACATGGGTAAAATGGCGAGTAAACCTGGTCCAATCGTCCACCTCCATTAATAACTCGGTAATCTTAACGTGCGGAAGCAGCTCATATGCCTGCTTCATCAAGCTGTCCGCTTCCTCCGGAACTGCATTAGCCAAGGGAGAGATCCGTAAACCGGAATTACCAATGGTCGCGTCCGGCAATTCGTCGGTTGCCGCCAACTGGTCTACTGTATCCAGTTGCTGTGCCAATAGTCGCATTCGTTCGGACAGGTAACTTTCGCAGTCGTTGACAACAGCCAGCGCCAAGCCTTCGCTTTGTTTGAGTTCCAAAAATCTGTCAGCGGGGAGCAGGTATTCATTGAAGTCTTTGAACTGTCTTGATCCCTGCACCCAAATATCCCCGGAGCGCAGGGAATTTTTCAACTCAGACAGCACGCACAGTTCGTAATAGCGCCTGCTCACTCCTTCTGCCGTGAATACCAGCGGCTTCCAGCGTTTGCGGACAAAACTGACGGGGGCATCGTCTGGGACTTTGCGCAATTTAGTGGTATTCATCCGTTTGAGGGTTTCAACCGCTTCGAGGATTTCTCTGGCGGCGGGGGCTGCATTCAACTGGAGCACTTCCAGGAAAGCTGGGGCATAGCGGCGGACTTGCGAGTAGTTGTTGCCAATCAGGTGCAGGTAATCGAAATCTTCCGACTGGGAAAGAGTCTGGGCTTCAGTAATGCTTTTTGCAAAAGCGTCCCACGGAATAATATCTTCAATGGCGGCATACGGGTCTGTGCCAGTCTGCTTGGCCTGTAACAATGCCTGCCCAATCCGCCAGAACAGTCGGACCTTGTCGTTGATCTCTTTGCCGGATTGCTGGAACTGCTGTTCATGGCTGCGTTTGGCACGGTTGAACAAACTGCCGATGATACGGTCGTTCAATTCGATGATTTCATCAATTATTGTTGCCTGTATTTCCAGAACCAAGGCGGTGAGAGTTGCATAGCGCCGACTCTTTTCAAACTTACCCAAGTCTTGCGGGGTCATCTGTCGGCCTTCTCTGGCAATTTTCAACAGCCGGTTCTGGTGGATTACTTTTTCCAATCCGTTCGGCAAGCCGAGTTCACGGGTCGCTTGCAGTCGCTTGATGTGCTCAAGGAGATGTCGTGCTTTGGCTGAGCCTGTCGGCTGTCGCAGCCATGACAGCGTCGTGATTTTCGAATCCGGCTGGAGAGCCAGCAGGGAATCGAGTCCGCGAAGGTGTTCACTGGTGTGCTTCTCCGTGAGCGCAAAATATATTTGCCGTGTTGATCTGGTATTGGCTTCGGCGCAGATGCGCTCAATAACATTGATTGATGGCAAGAGGATTGACTGGCTACGGAAATACTTCACGATCGCTTCAGCAAGCAGTATTCCTTTGTCGGTATGCCACGCCAGGTCCTCAAGGCTTTCGACGGCAGCTCGGTAGTGTTCTGTGCCAAATGTTTCGAATTTGAAAATTGCCTGCAATTCGACAAGATGTTCTCGTCTTGTTTGGAAACGCTGGCCGTATTCGTTCCATCTGTCGGCAGGCTCGTTTAGTTGAGCCGCAACGAAACGCAAAATTTCAGAGTGTGGATTTTCATTTACTCCAAGGATGATCCCCGGATACCGCATGTAACAAAGCTGGACGGCAAATCCAATCCGATTTGCAATCCCACGATGTTGTCGGATAATGGATAGGTCCGATTCGCTGAAGGAGTAATACCGAACCAAGTCCTCTTGATTATCGGGGAGTGCAAGCAGGCTGTCTCGTTCTGAGTCGGTAAGTATCGAACGACGTGGCATGGTGGCTCCTCTCGAAAACGTACGTTTTTGATATTTGCATTTCTTCGGTGATGCAAACATGCAAATTCAATGGCTTGCAATTCTCAAAAACCATTCTTGAAATACTATTCTCGTTTTGTTACCATTGCAACGAATTATGAGAATTTAGGTGCTGCCGGATTTGAGAAACCGTTTGAAGAACTGAAGGAGGTAGGTCAATGTTGGTTGGCTATGCTCGTGTTTCAACCCTGGATCAGAACCTGGATTTGCAGCGCACTGCGCTTACCCAAACTGGATGCGGGAAAATTTATGAAGACCGGATGAGCGGCACCCATACAGAGCGCCCCGGATTGAAGCTTACGTTGGAGGTACTACGAGAAGGCGACACGCTTGTCGTATGGAAACTTGATCGACTTGGCCGTAGCGTCAAGGGATTGGTTGGCCTCGTCACCGAACTGGCAGATCGGGGAATTAACTTCAAGAGCCTCACCGACAGTATTGACACCGGCACGCCGTCTGGGCGTTTCTTCTTCCACGTGATGGCGAGCCTGGCGCAAATGGAGCGTGAACTGATCGTGGAACGTACCCAGGCCGGATTGATCGCCGCACGTGGACAGGGGCGAATCGGGGGCCGCAAACGTCTTATGACCGACAGCAAGATCGAGTCGGCGAAGAAACTGCTGGCAAACGGCGTCTCGGCGAAAGAAGTAGCCCGGAACTTGGGAGTATCAATTCCAACCCTTTATCGGTGGGTTCCCGCCTCAACTGACCACCAACCATCAACCACTCAAAGATAGACACAATTAAGGTAATTAGAAAAATATTAATATAGAGGTCTCTATTTATAAAATGGGGAAAAAGGGTCTGCACTACGCAATTCTCTCTGCAATTCTGTTTGGCATGTCACCGGTCGCCTGCAAGGCTATCGTGGGGCAGATGCCATCATCACTCCTCGCCGGGCTTCTCTACTTGGGATCCGGCTTGGGTCTGACAGGGGTGGTCCTCCGTCAAACGATCCCGATTTACGACATTCTGAGTTCACTTTCTTGGAGGCAGCGGGCTAACCTTGTAGGCGCAATTATATCCGGAGGTGTAGCAGCTCCACTCTTCCTGGCATATGGAATCCGCTTCGGGACGGCATCCGAGGTATCGTTACTCCTCAATTTCGAGGCCGTAGCCACTACTCTTCTTGCCTGGATGATCTTTCATGAGCACGTCGGGTACAGGGTCTGGATTGGAAAGTTGTTTATCGTCGGTGCTTCAATTCTCGTCGTTTTCACTGGTAGTAATGATTTACAGTGGTCAATTCCTGGACTCTCCGTGCTAGCTGCCTGCATCCTTTGGGGAATCGACAACAACCTGACACGGGAACTGGAGTCCATTCCTGCCTCCCTCCTGGCATGCATAAAGGGTTGGAGCGCTGGGATATTCAACGTCATTCTCTCCCTTTTTCTGTTCAAAAGCCAGGTCACGGTATTTCAGGTATCAGGAGCGCTCATCATCGGGGCACTCAGCTTTGGGGCGAGCCTGGTCCTTTTCATTCATGCCCTGAGGGAGATCGGGTCGGCGAGAACCAGCACATGGTTCGCATCAGGACCGTTCATCGGCACTATCCTCGCCGTCATAGTTCTTGGAGAGCGCCCACCCGGTGAGTATTGGGTGGCTGCGCTGATCATGCTTTCGGGGATGTTCTTCCTCTATGGTGAATTGCACCGGCACCTCCACCTACATGAAAGTTATGTCCACGGCCATCCCCATGAGCATGAGGAGCACCATCTACATGAGCACGACAACGGAGAATACGAAGAGAAGCACGACCATGTCCATGCGCATGAACCGGTAACCCATACACACGTGCACTGGCCCGACATTCATCATCGGCATATTCATTGACAGGAGATACATTGTGGAATCCATTGTAGTCGAACTCGTAGTTATTTTCATCCTGATCCTTGTAAATGGCTTCTTCTCAGGATCCGAACTCGCCATCATATCGGCCCGCAAGAGTACCATCGCCAGGCTCGTGGCGGAGGGTAATACCAGGGCAATGGTCGTGGAAAAGCTCCAGAATGACCCTCACCGCTTTCTGGCCACGGTACAGGTTGGCGTGACGGTGGTCGGTTCGCTGGCATCGGCAGTCGGAGGTGCAACAGCAGTCGAGTATTTCAAGCCTTTGCTGGATTCCGTTCCCTATGCTATGGTCCGCGAGGCAGCCGAGCCCATCTCCATCGGTATTGTCGTCGTGTTGGTCTCATACTTTTCCCTGATCCTTGGTGAACTTGCCCCCAAGACCATCGGTCTTCAGTTTGCGGACCGGATGTCACTGCTTGTTGCGAAACCGATTAACGCTCTGGCAACAATTGGCGGGATAGCTGTAAAATTTCTGACCCTGTCGAACCGGGCGGTGCTGGCCGTATTTGGTGTCAAGCCTTCCGGTGGCCAGGAGTTCATAACCAGGGAAGAAGTGCTGCACACTGTTGCCGAAGGAGGCGAAGCGGGCGCCTTGACCGAGCACGAACACAAGATGATCGAAAACATGCTGGACTTCAGCCATACGCAGGTCAGCGAGGTAATGGTGCCGCGAACCAGAATGATTGCCCTGGATATAAATTCACCAAGAGATGTTCTCATGCAGGTTGTCAGGGCGCACATGTATACCCGCTATCCGGTGTACCGGAATGATCTGGAAAACATCATAGGTTTTATCCACAGCAAGGACCTGTTTTTGCACCCTCTTTTCGATTCACCGGAATTCGATCTTGGCGAGATTGTGAGGCCACCTCTGTACGTTCCGGAAAGCAAACGGGCCAGTGCCCTGCTCCTGGAAATGCAGAGCAAGAGGATGCATATGGTTTTTGTTGTTGATGAATACGGCGGTATCAGCGGTCTGGTTACCACTGAAGATCTGCTGGAGGAGCTGGTTGGCGAGATCGAGGATGAACACGACGAGGGCGAGCTGCGCCGGGCGGAACGGCTCCCGGATGGCAGCTTTCTGGTCGATGGCCTGATTTCACTGAATGACCTGGAAGAAGTACTCGATATCAAGTTCGAAGAGGGACTACCCTACGATACGCTGGCCGGCCTGATTCTTAACGATCTCAGGAGATTTCCGAAAAAGGGAGATCAAATTACGTGGAATGGGTTTGTTCTGGTTTGCGAAGAGGTTACGCCGACTTCAGTGGTCAGGGTAAGAATAGTCGTTTCAGAAACGCCGCAGTAATTATTTCTTAGGCTGACCTTCTTAACAACCACAACGATCTGTTTTATATTGGCGTCTAAAAACGGAACGCCCTGCGAGGGCGTCCATGCATCCCCTATTAGGTGTTACCTCAAGTACCTGCTATACAGATGGTCAGTGGCTCTGCTCCTATTCGCACGCCGGCGGGATCTGGCCGAATCGATAGCTTCACCGATGGCAATCCACGCCAGCTTTTGGGTCTTCCCAGGTGCTTTCCCCCCAGACTTCTGAAGCTCCTTGATCTTCCGCAGGGTTGCTTCCTGCTTTGCCTTCAGTGATGCAATCAGCTTATTGTATTCACTTCTGATGTCTGCCGAAATTTCACTGGCCTTGGCCATCAGCGAGTCGATATCGGCTTTCCACTCTTCCAGAATTGCCTGGATGTACTAGTCGAAGTGAAGACCAGATCATATGCCGCGTTTGAGAGCCGCGATACGTTCATCCAGCGGCGGGTGGGTCATGAAGAGGCGTTTGAGGCCGTGGCTGACACCACCGGAGATGCCGAAGGCCGCCATCTGGTCGGGTAGTTGCGGTGGCACGGAACTGCTTTGCAGTTTTTCCAGCGCCGCGACCATTTTCTCGCGGCCTGCCAGGGATGCCCCGCCGGCATCGGCACGGAATTCACGTTGTCTGCTGAACCAGAAGACGATGATGCTGGCAAGGATGCCGAAGACCAGTTGGGCGACAATAGAGGTGATATAGAAGGCCGGGCCGTGGCCGCGCTCGGTTTTGAACACCACCCGGTCCACCAGATGCCCGACCACTCGTGAGGCAACGATGACAAAAGTGTTCACCACCCCCTGGATTAGCGCCAGGGTGACCATGTCGCCGTTTGCAACGTGGCTTATCTCGTGACCCAGCACTGCTTCGGCCTCGTCGCGATTCATGGAACGCAGCAGGCCGGTACTCACCGCCACCAGGGCATTGTTGCGGCGCATGCCGGTGGCAAAGGCATTGACATCCGGCGCCTCGTAAATTGCCACCTCGGGCATGCCGATGCCGGCGTTTTTCGCCTGTCTGCTCACGATCTGCACCAGCCAGGCCTCTACCTCACTGGAGGGCGTTGTGATGACGCGGGCGCCGGTGAGCCGTTTCGCGGTCCACTTGGAGATGGCGAGCGAGATCAGCGAGCCGCCGAATCCGAAGACCGCTGCGAAGACGATCAGATTGGTGAGGTCGAGGCCCAGTCCCTGCTCATCCAGGATGCGGCCGACCCCCAGCAGGTTCAGCACAATGCCGAGCACGAGAACTATTGCCAGGTTGGTGATAAGAAACAGCATGACTCTCTTGAACATGTGTATTCTCCTTTACTTATCGCATCCATTCCTGCCTGTTTTTGTTGAACTGTATCCGGTCAAATCATCGCCGTGTACAGATTTGCTGCCACTGCCGGAAAGTATAGTACCGGAAAGTGATATGATTTACCTTGATAACCAATTGATAGCAATGGATCAGATCATTCCCTGTTCCTTGACCTCTGCCTTGAGCCAGGCGTACACCACCGGAGCTGCCACCAGTCCGGCAACACCAAAGGTGGCCTCCAGCAGCAGCATAGCGCTCAACAGTTCCCATGCTGTTGCCTGTACTTCATGCCCGACAATCCTGGCGTTCATGAAATATTCGGCCTTATGAATCAGTACCAGAAACAAAAGTGATGCAACGCCGACCCCTGGGGATACTCCGAGGCTAATCACAACAATCACGGTGTTTGAGACAAGGTTTCCTACCACGGGAAGCATGCCGACGGCAAACGTAAGCAGAACCAGATATGTTGCCATCGGGAGATGAATTTCGAAGAGTGGCAGCGCGACCAGCAGGTAGAGGGCGGTCAAGGCGGTATTGAGTCCGGATATCTTTACCTGAGCAAAAACCACCTTGTCGAAGGCCGTGGCAAGTGTTCGCAATCTGGATCGCAGCGTACTAATTAATGGCGGCGCCATGTCGTGTTCTTTGAAGTGATGAACTGCAGCCATTCCGCCAACGACCATTCCCAGCAGAACATGAGCAAAAACCTTGATGCCTTCCATTCCGACCACTGATATTTTTTTGGCATGAGCACCCAGTATTTCAACAAGCTGCTCACGCAGCCCTTCAATTGTCGTTGGCAGAACGTCTGCAACCGAGGCGGGAAGCGTACTGCGCAGACTACCAAGTGTGTCGACTACAGTGGCCAAAAGGGCAGCGATGCTATTGCTGCTGTCGATGAATGACCAGATAGCGGCACAGGCGCTTATCAGGCAGATTATAACACATACCACCACTACTCCCAGGGCAACCTTGTGCGCAAAGCGGTTCAAGTTTTTGGGAAGATGACGGGCGAGCTTCAATGTCAGCACATACACCGCAAGCCCGGCAAACACCGCTGGTAACAGGTGAAAGCGCAGGACAAGAAATACGGCGGTTATGGCCAGCAGGTTGCTGATGGTTGTGTATCTAGGCATGGATACCCCGTTGAAAACAG
>RPRC01000260.1 GCA_003857395.1 Geobacter sp. | reverse complement strand
CCTCAAGGTATTCGCGACGGGTTTGAAGCACCATACTACAGCCTCCTTTCGGTTACCTGTAATATGATGCAACGTTCTCTTTTTACTGCCAGCTTCGGTTACATTTAATTTGAGTCAACTCGGGGCCGAGACGCAAATTGAAATGTCCTCTTCCTTATGATACGATTGCAGAACGAAATTTCAGCCCTATTCAAAATTCAACGTAGCAAAATGGAGCAGGTACCGTGTCTTTTCGAACCATAGAATGGCGTGACAACAAGGTCGTAATGCTGGACCAGACCAAGCTTCCCGGCGAGGAAGTTTACAACGAGTACAGCGATTTCAAGAGCGTTGCCGAGGCGATTCGCGGCATGGTGATCCGTGGTGCACCGGCTATCGGTGTGGCTGCTGCCATGGGGATTGCGCTGGGTGCGCGGGAGATAATTGCCGACACCCATGAGTCGTTTTTTCAGCAACTCTCCAATATTTGCGACGTTATGGCCGCTACCCGCCCCACGGCAGTGAATCTGTTCTGGGCGATCGAGCGGATGAAGCGGGTGGCTGAGGCCAATCGCGAACGGGATCTGAACGGCATCAGGGAAATCCTCCGGCTGGAGGCCATTGCCGTCGAGGTGGAGGATCTGCGTATTTGCCGCGCCATTGGCGCCAACGGTGCCGCCGTTATCCGGGAAGGGAGTACGGTTCTTACCCACTGCAATGCCGGCGGCCTGGCAACGGCCGGCTACGGTACCGCCCTCGGCGTTATTCGGGCTGCCCATGAACAGGGCAAGAACATCCGGGTCGTTGCCGACGAGACCCGTCCCTGGCTCCAAGGGGCGCGGCTGACCGTCTGGGAACTGATGAAGGACAACATACCGGTCACCCTGATCACCGACTCCATGGCTGGCTATTTCATGAAAAAGGGTGAAATCAGCTGCTGTGTGGTGGGGGCCGACCGCATTGCCGCTAACGGCGATACGGCCAACAAGATCGGGACCTATTCCGTGGCGGTGCTGGCAAAGGAAAACAAGATTCCTTTCTACGTGGCCGCACCCCTGTCGACCTTCGACCTCTCCCTCGAGTCCGGTGACGCTATTCCGATCGAGGAACGACACTCCCGCGAGGTGACCCACCTGGCCGGTTTTTCCGTGGCGCCGATCGGGGTAAAGGTCTGCAACCCGGCCTTCGATGTGACCCCGGCCCGTTACATTACCGGCATTATCACCGAGAAGGGTGTGCTGTCGGGAGATTTTCGGCGTCGCATCCGGGAAATGGTGGGGAAATGACCGACTGCTCCGGGCTGGTGGGTGAATTCCGTGACTGTCTGGCTCACGGCGAGTCGGAAGAAAGCAACGGGCGCCTTGAAACACTCCTTGCCTCTCAGGGGTTTTCGGCCCCGGCCCGTTGCGTTGCCAACCTGCGGCTCCTGGCCGCATTTCTTGAACCCGATCTCTTGGCGGAGATCGCAATCGCAGCCCTTGACACCCCCTCGCCTGACCAGGCCCTCAACGGCTTGGAGCGGATCTCTGGTGTGGTTGGCCGGGACGATCTGCTGTTCGTGTGCGCGAACCCACTACGTCGTTCCCAGCTCCTGGTTCTCTGCGGTTCTTCACCGTTCCTCACCTCCATCTTCTTCCGCTGTCCCACCTGCCTGCATGAGCTCTTCGTTCTTGGTGCCATCGACACGGCAAAGACTTTTCACGAAACCGTGGCGCAGCTTCGAGCCCTGGTTGCAGAAACGGCTGAGTACAAGGAGCTCTTTCCTGTTTTTCGCCACTTCAAGTATGCCGAGGTGTTGCGGATTGCCGCACGGGACCTGAATGGTCTTGCACCACTCGAAGAGGTTATGGGGGAGTTGGCCGATCTGGCATCCGCTTCGCTGCAGATTGCCTATGAGGCCTGCCGGCGTTTGCAGGTCCGTGACCATGGCGCTCCGCTGATGCGGACCACGGGAGGGGAAGAAGAGGCCGACCTGGTAGTCCTTGGCATGGGCAAACTGGGTGGCCGGGAGCTGAATTTCTCCTCGGACATTGACCTGATCTACTTTTACTCATCCGACAACGGGGAAACGGCCGGCGTGCTGCAGCCTGACGGTTCGGTAAAGGGTCGAGTTTCCCTCCATGTCTTTTTCGTCAAGCTTGCCGAGATGATCAGCAAGGTTGTCTCTCAGGTGACCGAAGACGGTTTCGTCTTCCGGGTCGACATGGGCTTGCGGCCGGAGGGAAAGGGTGGCGATCTGGCCCTGTCTCTGCGGTCGGCAGAGATTTATTACGAATCATGGGGCCAATCGTGGGAAAGGTCGGCCATGCTGAAGGCTTGGCCTGTTGCCGGTTCCGTGGATCTTGGCGAAGAGTTCCTGCGGATGATCGAGCCGTTTGTGTATCGGAAGTACCTGGACTACACCCTGGTGGAAGACATGATGTCCATGAAGAAGAAGATCGATACTTCTCTGGTTCGGGATCGGGGAGGCGAGGATAATATCAAGCTGGGCCGGGGCGGGATACGGGAGATCGAGTTTTTTATCCAGGCGCTGCAACTGGTTTTTGCCGGAAAGAACCCCGCTCTGCGCCAGCGGAATTCGCTGCACGCCTTAACCGATCTGCAGAATTCCCACATCATTACCGAGCAGGACTGCACAGCCTTGAGCGAGGCCTACTGTTTTCTCCGGATCGTGGAGCACCGTATTCAAGTGGTGAATGAGCGGCAGACGCACAGCCTTCCAGCCGAAGATGAGGCGATGTCTCTTCTGGCCCGCCGCTGCGGTTATCTTGACGATGGCGGTCTGGATGCTTTCCGGGAGGCCCTGGAAAGTCACCGGCAGCGGGTTTCCGCCATTTACGGGGACTTGTTTCTCTCCCGCGACAAGCGGAAGGAGGAGGTCGCCCCGGAAATCTGTTTTGTCTTTGATCCGAATGCCGATGCCGATCTGGTTAAGGATATGTTGGAGGAGCGTGGATTTGAAGAGGTCGACACTGCCTACCAGAATTTGCTGCTGCTCCGGGATGGCCCGCCACGCTCCAAGCTTACCCCTCGCAACCGGAGGCTGCGGGAAGAGATTGCGCCGTATCTTTTTCTGGAGATTATCGCATCGCCCGATCCGGATCTGGCGCTAGCCAACCTGGAAAAATTTCTCCGGGCAGTGGGTGCCCGGACCAGTTTCTATGCGCTGCTGGCCGAAAACCGGGAGATTGCCAAGCTGCTGATCCCCCTGTTCGGCATGTCGGAGTTCCTGTCGAAGATCTTTATTCAGGCACCGGAACTCCTTGATGCCATGATTTCCCGCTCCTTTCCGATCCGAAAAGATCTTGAAGAGTTGAAAACGGAATTGACATCCCTCCTGTCTCATTCGGACGATTTTGAAGGCAACCTCGACATACTGCGCAGGTTCCGTCATGAGGAGTTCCTTCGCATCGGCATGCATGATATTTACCGCCAACTGGATCAATCGCAGATCGCCGGGCAGCTTACGAACCTTGCCGAGGCATGTCTTTTCTCGGCTATCGACCTTGCCCTGCGGGATCTTTCCCGGTTCGGTGTTCCTACCTGTCTCGACGCGGATGGCGGGGAGCGGGAGGCACGGTTCGTTGTAATCGGCATGGGCAAGTTGGGTGGTCGGGAGCTCAACTATCATTCCGACCTGGACGTTATCTATGTCTATGACCACCAGGGGATAACAAACGGCGCGCGCCGCATCTCCAATCGCGAGTATTTCGCCAAACTCGGACAGAAAATCATCTCGATCCTTTCCATACCCACCACGGAAGGGTATGCCTATAAAATCGACACGCGTCTTCGCCCTTCGGGGAATGCCGGTCCGCTGGTCACGTCGCTGGAGTCATTTGAGGCCTACCATCGCGAGGAATCACAGGTCTGGGAGCGGCAGGCACTGACCAAGGCACGGGTGGTGTATGGCGAAGGGCCTCTCAGGGAGAGTATCGAGAAAATCATCGGTGAGACTGTGTATGGAGTCGGAGCGGATGAGGATGTGCGGCGGGAAATTCATCGGCTCCGGATGCGCATGGAGCACGAACTGGCGCGGGAGACGTCCGGGAGCTACAACATCAAGACCGGTCGAGGCGGCATGGTGGATGTGGAGTTTCTCGTGCAGTTCCTGCAGCTGAAGTACGGACGGGATTATCCGGATATCAGGAGTGTTGCGACGCTGGAGGCCCTGAAGGCAATTCGGACCGCTGCTCTCCTCTCAGAAGAAGACTTCCTCACCCTTCACGAAGGCTACACCTTCCTTCGCCATCTGGAAAACCGGCTGCGGATTATCAACGACTACTCCATGAATGCCTTGGGCGGCTCGAAAAGCTACCTGAACAGGTTGGCCCGACGACTGGGCTATGAGGAGAAACTCCGGAATCCGGGCGAGGTGCTTATGGCTGACTACGAGCGGATCACTGCCGGTGTGCGGCAGGTGTATGACCGTATTCTCGGGGAAGAGGGCGGTTGATTGACTGAATGAAAGCCCTGGGCACTTCCGGGGCTTTTTCAATTTATGATGAATTTGACGGGCACGCACTTTCGTGAGAAGCCGGTCTGGAACGCGAGGGTCAGCTGTTTGCTGTCAGGTTTTCGGATGCCAGTGCCTTCCTGCTGAAGCAGTTGGATGGCCTTCATGGTCTCTGCCATGATCTCGTGGGCCTTTGACTGGTAATCCGGGTCTGAAATAGCGGCGCTGGCGACGGTGGTTTCATGGGTATTTCTGTACTGGCCCAATAACCTTTCGCGCGTGGTTTACATCTCATCCCTGATCAGGTTGTGGCAAGTGACAGAGGATGCCGATACCAAAGATGATGTAGGCGGCCTCCTTAGAGTGACGGCCTCAAGGGAAAAGTATTGCGAGTCCCGAAGGAGGGCGCATCAAAGCAGTATCCGCCAAGACGGCCCGGTTTGTTGGAAAAATGATTAAAAATGTTGCACCATACCAGTTATGGTTTATTATTAGGCTTGAAAAACTTATTTTGTATAAGGTGTACTATTTAATGAAATAACTGCACTACTATGCTGGGGGATCGTACCTGGGTATTAAATACATTTGGTTGATTATTTCGTAATTGCACTCCTTTTGTCAGCGTTAGTTCTGGTTTCTGCTCATTAGAATTGAATCGAACCGTATCACGCAACGGAGAGGACTACCTATGGATACCTCAATTCTCGAAACTTTTGACTTGCACCAATTCTGTCAGGCATACCTCAAGGGTTTATCCACACCATGCGGATCTCCCGACAAGGCTTGGGAGCGAAGGAAACGACTGCTTGAAGGGCTTTCAGATGAGGAACTTGAAGGGTTGGCGAGGCAGGTAGAGGTGCAACTTGTCTATCAGCGGCTGGGATTCGTTTTTGCTACGAGTTCGTGCGGGAACTGTGAAAACTACGAATACTGCAACGAACGTAGAGCGAACCGGTTTTCTGTTGAGCAGTCGGTGAATATAGAACCATGGACAGCGTTTCTATGTAACAGATATGAACCGGATGTCATGGGTTTGCATAGGGAGACAATGCGGTTGAAGGAAATCACCGCGCAACTGAAAGCTATTGGATTGCCTGTTGATGAGGAGATCGTCGGGCAATGTCTTGAGCAGGCTACGCAGCACTGGTTCCATCAGTTGAAGCTCACGAGACGTGTCGGGCTGTCAGTGAAGGGAAATTGTCTCAGCTGAACAACTTTTCCGGACGGAAACTGATGTCTAGTTACAGTTCTTTCAGGAACACTACCATGGGAGAGCTGTCGGGAAGATAATTCGCGATCATTCCGGCTCTGTTGAAACCGGCCTTTTTATAAAATTCCATGGCCCGAAAAAACGTGACGGAATTATACGTCTCGATAAACAGCTTTCGATAGCCGAGAGCCCTCGCCGCCCGCTCCGTTTCCGCCATCAGTCGGACCCCGAAACCGCAACCCTGTAGCTTTGGGGAAACGGCAAACCAGCCGAGCCAGACGTTTTCGTCCGGCCCCCACTCGTAGTGATGCAGTCCGGAAATCCCAGCCAGTACTCCGTCCACCAGCAGTGCGAAGTAGTGTCGACCATCTTCAAGGCCTTTAGCCTGCAGCTCGAAATGCCGTCCGATGGTCACCCTGGCCCATGCCCCCTCATCGGTGTTCATGGCCTCGCTGATCAGGGTTGCCGCCTCAGCGGCACTCTCGGGCCGCAGTTCCATAAATTTGGTATCCTGTCCAGGGTTCATGGGAGTCTCAGGGGGCTCCTGCCGTTTTTCGCTACGGCGGTTTGCCGGTGCCGAACTGTTCTCTGCCTACTGCGGCGCTTCCGCCACCATGACGTTATTGCGGCCTGCTTCCTTGACCCGGTAAAGGGCCTTGTCTGCTCGTTTCAGCAGTTGTTCGGCACTCTCGCCGACAGCAATCTCGGCCACGCCGATGGAAAGACTGGTTCGGACTTCTTCGCCGTCGAGAAAAAACCTGCTTTCCCGAACCTGGCGGCAGACCTTTTGGGCCGCATCGCCGGCAACGGGTCCTTTTGCCTTCATGAGAATTGCCGCGAACTCGTCTCCACCGAAACGGGCGACAAAGTCGGTTGCGCGGAGGGTCGATTTGATTTTGAAGGCGACCCCTTTGAGTACCCGGTCGCCGCCCGGGTGGCCATGGGTGTCATTGATGTCTTTGAAATTGTCCACATCGATAATCATGAGTGAAAAGGGGTCTCCGTAGCGTTCCCAGATACGAACCATTTCCAGAAGCTTCTCGTCGAAGCAGGCCCGGTTTGCAAGCTGGGTCATGCCGTCAATGCGCACTTCGGTCTTTAGGGTATCAATCTGCTGCCGTTGGTTTGCAAGAATTTCCCGGGAGTGAAAAAGTTCCTGCTTGAGGGTGCTGTTGCTGGAGATTACCCGATCAATTTCCGCCAACAGTTGAGAGTGAACTTCCCTGAGGTCATTGGGGATGGTCATGTGGTCGATGGTGTTCCTGACGTCGCCCAGGGTCTGGGAAGAATCGCTCGCTGCCTGGTCGGTCCGCTGGATGACGCTGGCAAGGTTGAGCAGCAGCCCCCGGATGGTCTGTGCAGTGTCACTGATCTGCTGTTCCCGCGGGTCGACCTGCCGGGTCGTCGCTTCCCTGGTCTCTTTCAGCACTCTTCGGGAGGCGAGTTTGCGGCCGAAAGTTCTGCTCAGGAATGAAAAGGGTGCGGTGACGATCCGGCCAAGGGAGTCGAGGAAATGGTTGAGCCCCTCCGATTCGATCATCCGTGCCAGCGGATGGAGGACGATACCGAGGGCTATACCTGAGCTGAGAATAATGATGAAATGCCATAGTTGCATGGTGATTTCTCCCGTCATGTGATGCGTGGGTACATCAGGCTGTTTTTCGGCGTTATTCCAATTCCATATCAAGGTCCTCTCTGCGTTGGCTCGTCTTCGGCTGCTCAACGTACTCTTCAGTACGCCTCGCAGACTCAATCCTCGCCGCCTTGAGATCATCCTTGATCTGGAATTGGTATTACAAGGTCGTGTCCCGCTTTATCCCTAGAAACAGGCCCATCTTGTAATTGCGGTAGACACAGTCGGCATCACTGAAGCCGGCTCCCCGCAGCCAATGGAGTTGGTCTTCCATCAGCGCATCCCGGTCATAGGTGAGCCGTCGTTTGATGCCGGCCTGGATCTCCTCATCGGGTGCGCCTGCCCGGCGCATCTTTTCATACCAGTCGCTGCAGTAGAATTCCTCCAGATAGGGGGTCGGTCCCTTTATCAGGTCAATGTTGATGAAGACACCCGGTTTCCGGAGGACTTCAAATACCTGCCGGAAAAGATCCTGTTTTTCCCGATCATCCAGGTGATGGATGGAGAGGCTTGAGATAACCAGGTCGAAAGACCCGGCATCGACTAGGGAACGATAGTCTGCCGTCACATAGCGGAACCGGTCCGGGGCATCCCGGAAACGCTCCCGGGCTACATCCAGCATCTTTCCGGCTATATCGTAGAGAACGAACCGTCCCT
>RPRC01000259.1 GCA_003857395.1 Geobacter sp. | reverse complement strand
GCTGCCACAATCGAGGATCACCGCAATCTCACGGCTCGGCGGCACTTCCACCTCACCCCTGATGTTGCGGATGCCACGGATAACCTCCATCACCAGCTCCATTTCTTCGGCACCTTCAGTATACTGCCACTCAGGTACCGGCCGAGGATAGGAAGCCTTCATGATCGATGAAGTCGGACGTTTTCCCGGAAGGCTCTGCCAGATCTCCTCTGTCATAAAGGGCATAAAGGGATGGAGAAGACGCAGCAGGCTCTCCAAAACCGTCCAGAGAACATACTGTGCGGTGCTCTTCCGAGCGGCATCACCTTTATAGAGGTCATCTTTTATCAGTTCGATGTACCAGTCGCAGAATTCACTCCAGGTAAAACGATAGAGAGAAGAGGCCGCCTCATTGAAGCGGTAACCGGACAGGGCGTCGTCCACCTCGCTGGCCGCTTCGTTCAAACGGCAGAGAATCCAGCGGTCAGCATTGGAAAGCTCAAGGTCCTTCCAGTCAACCGCATCAGGGTCGAAGTCTTCCAGGTTCATAAAGGCGAATCGCGAGGCATTCCAGATCTTGTTGGCAAAGTTCCGGTAGCCGGCAATTCGCTCCTCCGCAAGCTTCACATCCCTTCCCTGGGCAGCAAAAGCCGCAAGGGTAAAACGGAAGGCATCGGCTCCATATTGGTCGATGATCACCAGGGGATCAATTACGTTACCCCGTGATTTGCTCATTTTCTGACCCTGCGCATCCCGCACGAGGGCATGGATATAAACATCCCGGAACGGAACTTCACCCATGAAATGAATACCCATCATCATCATGCGGGCTACCCAGAAAAAGAGAATATCGAAACCTGTCACCAGGCACGCGGTTGGATAGAAAGCAGCAAGCTCCTCGGTACGTTCCGGCCAGCCCATGGTGGAAAACGGCCAGAGCGCCGAGGAAAACCAGGTATCGAGGACATCGGTTTCCTGGCGGATTTCGTCGCTTCCGCAGTGGGCGCAAGTGGTCGGGTCGGTCTTTGAAACGGTTATTTCCTTGCAGTGATCGCAATACCAGGCAGGGATGCGGTGCCCCCACCAGATCTGCCGGGAAATGCACCAGTCCCTGATATTTTCCATCCACTCGTAATAGGTGTTTTCCCATTGAGCCGGAACGATTCGCGTCGTGCCATTCCGCACGGCAAAAAGGGCCTTTTCCGCAAGAGGTGCAACCTGAACGTACCATTGCAGTGACATATACGGTTCAACAACCGTCTTGCAGCGGTAACAACCACCCACGGAAAGGGCATGGTCGGTGATCTTTTCCAGGAAGCCCCGCTCCTCCAGTTCCGCGACAATCTTTTTCCGGGCGGCAAACCGGTCAAGGCCTTCGTACTGATGTCCGGCGGCGTTGATGATACCCGACTCGTCAAAGACATTGATCCGGTCAAGATTGTGCCGCTTTCCAACCTCGAAGTCATTGAAATCGTGGGCCGGAGTGATTTTCACACAGCCGGTACCGAACTCCATATCCACATATTCATCACCGATTATGGGGATCCGCCGGTTCACCAAGGGCAGCGTAACGTAGCCGCCGATCAGGTGCCGATAGCGCTTATCAGCCGGATTGACGGCAACGGCGGTATCGCCGAGCATGGTTTCGGGACGGGTCGTGGCCACGACCAGGCAGATATCGGAATCGACCACCGGATAGCGGAGATACCAGAGACTGCCCTTCTGTTCTTCATGTTCTACTTCAATGTCGGAAAGGGCGGTATGGCAGCGGGGACACCAGTTGATGAGACGGTTATCACGGTAGATCAAGCCCTCTTCGTAGAGACGCACGAAGACCTCACGTACAGAGGTCGAAAGGCCCTCATCCATGGTAAAGCGTTCCCGCTCCCAATCACAGGATGCTCCCAGGCGTTTCAGTTGGCCGATAATTTGTCCGCCCGACTCGGCCTTCCACTTCCAGACACGCTCGATGAAGGCTTCCCGACCAATCTCATGCCGGCTTGTACCCTCGGCGGCAAGTTGTCTTTCGACCACGTTCTGGGTTGCAATTCCCGCATGATCAGTACCCGGCATCCAGAGGACATTGCACCCGGACATCCTTTTCCAGCGACACAGAATATCCTGCAGGGTGTTGTTAAGAGCATGCCCCATGTGGAGCACGCCAGTAATATTAGGGGGTGGGATGACGATACTGTACGACTCTTTATCCGAAGGGACCTGAGCGTGGAAACAGCCTGCATCCTCCCACTCCCGATACCACTTTTCCTCAACCACCTTTGGTTCATATGCCTTGGCTAACTCTTTCATCACCATATAATTCATACCTCTGTCACAGCTGGTGCGCTCAGAAAAACGCTTTTCGAGGCAGAAACCAGCTCATAATTACTAGCCAACAGTTTTATCATGCAATCAAGTCTTTGTTTTTTGCCGTAAGATGAAAAAAGGGATTTTGCCTAGAATCGCCGACACAGAAAACCAGGCGTCAGAAACGAAAATGGGGATGTATCATCCCCATAAAGTTCGTGCATACCCCTCTCATGATGCGTGGGTGGTACGCTATCTTCCCATTCCTTCTTTAATCTTTCGAATCTCTTCTTTAATAAGAGCCTCGGCGAGATCGGGAACGACCTCCCAGGCAATCTTTTCTATGATTTCACGAGACACCTTTGAAATGGCGGCTGCCAGTTGTTCTTCGGTAAAGGTGACGGCACCTGCCACTTCGGACACAGCCGGAGGCAGCTGTTCCTCTTCCGGCTCGGGGAAGGCCTCTGCCGCCGGGAGATATTCCTCCTCCTGGGCAAAAGGCAAGTCGGTATAATCAGGAGAAACTCCGAATAGCTCCGTAGGCTGCTCTTCTTGTGGTTCAGCAATAACCGTCTCAGCAAGGGTAACTGACTCACCGACCGGAGAAAAATCGCCAAGGGAAATACTCCCGCTACCGGCCGGTGAAAGTGCCGGGAGTTCTTCATCAAGACCTTGCTCTTCACCTGCAGCGGTCTCGTCCCGAAAGTCAAGTTCTTCCTCCAGGGAAACACCCATCTCATCGGAGCCAACCGGCTCATCCTGCAGAGAAAGCGCCCCAAAAGAACCGGTTGATGACTCCTCATCCATCAGGGTAAATGGCTCTATCTCCTCAACCGCTTCAGCGAGGTCCGACTGCTCTCCCAACGATTCCTCGAGAACCTCTCCAAAATATATTTCGTCCCCTTCTTCCACCACTTCAGAAAAGGTTCCCCACGGATCATCTTCCGGTGCAGCCTCGACAATGTCCACCGACGAAAGGAGAATGACCCCTTCGGGTTCGGCCAAAACGGAGGGCTCCGGAACTTCAGGTTGAGAACTGAGTGCGGCAGCCTCTACTGGCGGTCTTGCAGTGTCACTCCCCAGATGGACAAAACCTTTGAAAGCGTCGAAGATCTTGGCAGAAGTTTCACCTGTTTTCAAGGGGCTTTCCGGCTGTGAAGCTGCTGCCGGGACTTCAAAGTTTTCCGAAACGATTTCTTCAGGAACTTCCGCAACTGCCGAGAGAGAAATTTCCTCCAGGACAGGAGAAACCTCCTGTTCTCGAGATGAGGCGAGAACAACAAGTTCTTTGACTTTATCAATCAGGCTCTGGGACTCAAAAGGCTTGGTAATGTAATCGTCCGCACCGCTCATTCGCGCCTTGTCTTCATCAAATGGCTCGAATGCCCCGACCAGAAGAAGTAGCGGTATCCCCTTGAGAAGCGGATCGCGCCGGACCTCTTCGCAGACCTCGTAACCACTTTTGCCAGGCATCAGCGCATCCACGAGCATTACGTCGGGTCTGATTTCTCTCGCCTTTTCAAGAGCGGAAATTCCATTGTCAACGACGACCAGTTCATAGTCCTCATTGGCGAAAATTATTCCCACAACCTTTTGGATAGTAATACTGTCATCGGCAAGCAGCAGGGTAGTGCCCATGGAATGTCCTCCGGCGGGAAAGGTGAAAACGTCTGAAACAGCTGATGCAGAAACGGGTCGGAATACGCGTAAATCGCGAAAAACCTAGCACAAAGCCTCTACCTGTGTCAAGTTTTTTACCTGATGTCTTGTGCCAGATTTTCCCGGCATTTTCGCTGGGTTGGCTTTGAGAAAAGATTCGCGGCAAGGGTTGAAATGGTTCCTCGCAAATGATTGAAATCCCCGATTCTACGATAATCATTGCGGGAAACCAGGATGCCGACAAAAAGATTCAGGTCTGGATCAATCCAGATCGAACATCCGGAGTAGCCGGTATGGCCGAAAGATGCACAGGAGAACCTGTTACAGCGGGGAGATGAATAGGGGGAGAGGATGTCCCAGCCGAGCCCGCGGATAACCGCATTGCCATGTGTGAAGCTGGGGGAACTCATTTGGCGGACAGTGCGATCCGTCATGACCCTTTTGCCGGCAAATTCACCTCCACCCAATAGCATCCTACAGAAACGGGATAGATCCGCGGCCGTAGCAAAAAGTCCGGCATGGCCCGCGACCCCGCCAAGAGCACGGGCATTGGGATCCTGAACCGTCCCGTACAGCAAACTGTTGTCTGCAATCCGGGTAGAGGCACACCTCTTCCGCAGTTCCTCAGACGGGCTGAAGCGAGTATCGGACATCCCGAGAGGAACGTAGAAGTTTTCCAGAGCATACCTATCCAGCTCGAACCCTGATACCCTTCGAACCAACTCTCCCAAGAGAATGAAATTGATATCAGCGTACTTGAACTTGTCACCAGGTTTTGCCGGGACATCAAGAAACGCTGTTTTCTCCACAACTCCTTGCATCGTCTTACACCCTGAAAAAGAGAAATCAACAAGCCCCGAGGTATGCGTCAGGAGGTGAAATACCTGAATAGTGTCTTTACCCGTGCCGACAAACTCGGGAAACCATATTGTCAACGGGTCATGAAGGCCCACCCTTCCCTCCTCGACCAGTTTCATCACGGAAGGCGCCGTGGCGAGAACCTTGGTGAGAGAGGCGAGATCGAAGACAGTATCCTGTTCAATTTCAGGAGCGTCAGACGCAGGAGAAAGATGACCGTACGAATGGAGGAAGAGCTCACCGGAACTGTCACCTATGAAAACGACACCGCCATTGATGAGCCCGGAGTCAATAGCGTCCCCCATGGCACGATCAATACTGCAGCCTAGAACGAGATCTTCCAAATCTGCTTCCTGGCCATGGACCGGCAGGTACAGAAAGAGGGCCGCTAGAATGAGGATGAGTCGCAAAATCACTGTTGGTTACTCCAACAAGAACGAAGGGGGCGTCTTTCTCTCAATTCAGTCTGAATTTGGTTGACTTCAGGAGGTTGCCATCACTGTCGAGAACATCTACCCGCCAGTCTCCGGCCATCCCCTTGGTTATTAATTTCTTACTATAGGTTCTCCACGATGTCCCCCGCACGGGAAGGAGAAAGCGTGAAATTTTTTCATCGTTCCGATACCAAACATGAACAATCTCCCGCTCGCCATCATCAGGCGCGGCAATCTTCGTGAAACAGTACAGTTCATGTAGTGCCGAAGATGAGATACACTGCACCGAATCGACAGGGTTGCCCCGGACTATGCGCGTTGTTATGGACATTTCCGCAACAGTAAGTGATCCCTCTTGAGCCATGATTTGGCCCGGCATGAACAGGAGCAAAGAGACAAACAGGCAAGAGTGCGCGAGGAACCTCATAATACCTCCAAAATAAACAAGTAAAAACCAAGCTGGCAGCCCTTGGATTCGGGCAGAATATCAGGTCCGGTAATCGGCATTAATACTGACGTAGTCGTGAGAAAGGTCGCTCGTATAAACAGTGGCACGGCCCTCTGCCAAAGCGAGGTCAATCGTGACGGAGAACTCACTTTTGCGAAGTACTTCTGAGCCCTTTTCCTCGGCATCACCACCGACGAAAACACCATTGCATACCATCAGAACGTCGTCAAATGAGAGCGAAATCAGTTCTTGATCAATTTCAGCCCCAGAGTACCCGACAGCAGCAATGATACGTCCCCAGTTGGCATCCTGACCAAAGAATGCGGTCTTGACGAGGAGAGAATTAGCCACCGCCATGGCGGCTTTCTTTGCATCGGAGTTGGAATACGCTCCGGTAACCCGGATTTCGACAAACTTGGTTGCCCCTTCGCCGTCTCGAACAATCTGGCAGGCCAGGGACAGTAGTGTTTCCTGCAGATGCGCTTCGAATCGGGCAGCCTCGGGCGTTCCCCTTTGAATGGTGGGATTTCCGGCCATGCCATTCGCCATAATAACTGCCATGTCGTTGGTTGACGTATCGCCGTCAATAGAAATGATGTTGAATGAGGCGTCAACTGCATCCCGGAAAACCGTACTGAGGTATTCAGGGTCAACAGCGGCATCAGTCACCAGGAACGAAAGCATGGTGGCCATATTCGGCATAATCATACCAGCTCCCTTGGCAACTCCGGCAAGAGAGTAGGAGATGCCGCCCGCCTCTCCGATACAGGTCTTAACTTTTGGAAAAGTATCGGTCGTCATGATGGACCGGGCCAGACCGTCCAGATCGGTCACGGCGGATGGCGCGAAAAGACCGGGGACAGCCCCCCGGATTTTTTCCATCGGCAGAGGCTTGCCAATTACTCCGGTTGAGGCAACAAGCACAAGGTCCTCTGCAACCCCGGCCCGTTCCGCAATAAGCCGTGTAGTTTCAAGGGCATCGGACAGTCCCTGACTACCGGTACAAGCATTGGCGTTCCCACTATTCACCACCAGGGCTCGGCTAACACCCTTGGCTGAACGCTCCATGGAAAGCAAGACGGGAGCAGCCTTCACCAGGTTCGTGGTATAAACAGCCGCAGTGGCTGCCGGCAGTTCGGAAATAACGACTGCCAGATCAAGCCGCCCCGGTTTCTTGATTGCTGCTTCAACGGCGGAAAAGGTAAATCCTTTTATTTCCATGTATACCTCCTGAAAGTCGCATGAAGTGACTTTGAAGCGCACCTCTTCACGGCACTTTGACTACAAGAGGCAAGCCGGATTCGCCTCAATCAGGCACCTCTCCCGGATTGCCGCCACACCCCGGCTATTGTGCACCACAGCACTTTTTGTACTTCTTGCCACTCCCGCAGGGGCAGGGATCATTGCGGCCAACCTTGTTGCTCTTTGCCGGTTGCTGGGGGACATCTTCCGAGAGATTGAAAACCAGGCGCTGCTTTCGCTGCTGCTGTTCAATCTCATGAACATCCTCTTCCCGGGCAATCTGGACCCAGAAAATCTTCTCTACCACTTCCTGCCGGATGCGGGTAATCATGTCCATGAACAGCTGATAGGCTTCCCGTTTATACTCCTGCTTAGGATCCTTCTGGCCATAACCGCGCAGGCCGATGCCTTCCTTCAGGTGGTCGATGGAAAGGAGATGGTCCTTCCACTGGGCATCGATGGTTTGAAGCATGATGACCTTGATCAGGTGATCGGTCAACTCTTCACCGAAAGACTCGAGACGCTCCTGAAACACCCCATGAACCTTCTCACGGAGAAGTTCACGGAAGTTCTCGGGTGTAAGCCTCGCCATCGTTTCTTCGGGGACATCAAACTGGAAGCCGAATGACTGATGAACCCCTTTGGTAATCCCCTCCCAGTCCCATTCCTCAGCAATCACTTTATCAATCGCATACGCTTCCACCAGATCTTCCACATTTTCATCCATCATTTCGAGAAAGCTTTCCCGCAGCTCCGCACCGGAGAGAATTTCGCGGCGCTGGGTGTAAATAACCTCACGCTGCTTATTCATAACATCATCGTATTCAATCAGGTGCTTGCGGATCTCGAAATTGTGAGCCTCAACCTTCTTCTGGGCATTCTCGATCGCCCGTGAGATAAGCCCGTGGGTGATTGCCTCTCCTTCGTCAATTTTCAGCATGTCCATGATTTTCGAAACCCGCTCCGAACCAAAAATCCGCAGGAGATCATCCTCCAGAGACAGATAGAATTTTGACGAACCCGGGTCACCCTGACG
>RPRC01000258.1 GCA_003857395.1 Geobacter sp. | reverse complement strand
CCGATCAGGGCTCCGGCAACGAAACCGATGCAGAGAAGTGCCGCGGCTTTCAGGTCAACCATCCCATAGCGGTAATAGGTAACGACGGCAAGAATTCCCACCGGTGGAATTAGCATGGCAATGGTGGTGCCTTGGGCGGTGTGCTGGGCAAATTTGAAAAAGTAAACCAGCGCCGGCACGATGATGATGCCGCCGCCAATACCGACCAGTCCGCTCATTGTTCCGGCGCAAAGCCCCAGGAAAATGTACGCGAGAATGATTGCCATACCCCTCCTCCTTGTGGAGGAACGTACTGTAACCCGTTGGCTGCTACTGATGCAAGTATTATCGGGAGCTTGAATAACATCTACGGTATCCAATCGTTATTGGTGTGTCTTGACCTGGCTGGTGCGAGTTGTTTGTTGCAGGGGGACTGGATCTGAGGTGTAACGGTCGGGCACCGGCATTATTTTGTGACGAACAGTGGTGTGAATCGGTACTTTTTGAAGATGGCTGACGCTTGCGGTGATTTGAGAAATTCCACGAATTGTAAGGCTTCCTTTTTATGTGTGCTTGATTCAAGGACAGCTACGCTGAAATGGATCGGCGCATGGGAACCTTTGGGTGCGGTTGCCACCAGGATGCCGCTTTGCATTGCGGCCGTATCCGAGTTGTAGACCAACCCGGCGTCAACATTTCCCGAATCCACGTAGGCAAGCACGGTGCGCACGTCCTTCGCGTAGATGATACGCTTTTCGATCCGCTGCCAAAGCCCGAGGGTTATCAGTGTTTCCCTCGCATATTTTCCGGCCGGAACCGTCTCTGGAAGTCCGATACTGATCGACTGTGCCTTGTCGGCAAGATCAGCAAAAGACCTGATCACGTTCTTCTTTTCTTGTGCGACAACTAACACTAGCTCATTTGCAAGGAGGTCGGTCCTGGTTGCCGGGGCTATCAACCCCTGTCGCTGCAAATCGTCCATCTCCTTTTTTCCTGGCGTGAAAAAGAGATCTGCGGGGACGCCTTCTTCGACTTGCTTGCGCAGTATGCCGGAAGCCGCAAAACTGCACCGTAACTCCACGCCCGTTTTTGCAGTATAAGCCGTATTCAGCGCATTCAAGGCATCTTTAAGTCCGGCACCGGCAAGTGTCTGCAACACAATCTTGTTATCGGCCTGACATGGTTTCGGCGCAACAAACTGGCTTGCCAGCAACGGTAGCAAAAGAACAACAATCTGAAATACCCTCTTACCGTTCATTTTTGTAGCCTCCTCAGTGGTTAAACATCGACGTGAAAAAGTCGAGCATGGTAGCCTGTGGCCGGTGAGTTCCCGTTTCTCTGGGCGCTCCCTGGTTGCGTTATTCCCTTCCCGAGGGTTTCTGCCGGTTATTCTTGCCGGCAAACCATCCTTCCGATGCTTCCGGGTGGCAGTCGAAACGGGGAACATACGGTTTGACGTCAAGCAGAGGTGTCCCGTCGAGAACGTCGATGCCTTTTACCGTAAGCCGGTTTCCATTGCGTTCCAGAAGTCGTACGACAGTGATGCCGATACCGTTGGGGCGGCAGGGATGCCGTGTGGCGAAAATGCCGTGCGGCGTGTCATCCAGAAACGGGTGGCGGATCAATTCGCCGGGGTCGGCCCGGTCAAAATGATAGAAGAGGTAGAGATGGCTGAACAGCTCAATGTCCAGCAGTCCTTCAGCAAATTCGTGGAACAGTTCCACGGTGCCGACCGCGTCCGGGTGAAAGACGCCCTGGATCGGCGCATGCTCTTTGCTGGTGTGGTCAGTGTGGATGATACCGATGGCTTGTATACTGATTATCATGGGTGTTTACCTTCCAAGGGGACAGATCCTCTCCAGATTGAAGAGCGCAGCAACACCGGCAATGGTGTTGCCGAAAAAAACGACTGGTTTGCCTGCCGCTTTGAACCTCTCCAGTATTTCATTTATGGTGCCGTTAACGATGCTGGAACCGGTGGCAAGACCAACATCGCACCAGGCCACCAATTCATCGAGATCCTGTTCACCGTTCATGACCAACAGGTCTTCCCGGATTTGACCGATATTGTCCGGGTTCAGGTCTGCCACGCGCACACCTACCTTGCCGTATGCGTCCACCATATCTTTGAGGATGGCCGGTTGCAGGCCGATCATGCCGTAGCGGCGATTACCAAATCGCTGGTGGAGGTTTTCCGGCATATCCTGGCCGCACTTCGTTGGTTCTTCGTCCTTACAGTGAATCGTGCCGGCGGCCAGGTCAAGATTGCGCAGCACGGCGTTCAAACCGGCGGTGAACACTGCTCGGTACCCGTTTGTCTCCAGGTCCAGTGAGAGGAGGTCTTCCAGCGTTCCCTCCCAGTTACCCGGCGCATCGGTAAAGGCCTGACCGCGCGCATCACGGTACACCGCCTCGATGACGCGCTCCTTACCTTTCTTGATGACGAAGTTTTCATCTGCCGTGGCGCCAATGGCTTCATCGGGTGTCAGCACCCGGATCGTTATCCGTTCAGTGCGATCGAGATGCTGTGCGACAGAGATCTCATCAAGTTTTTTTCTTGCTTGCTCAAGGATGTCCATTTTTATTCTTCCTTTCTCCTGCATGGTAGTTCACCCGCTGCATCGTCTACGGGGAGTAGGGCCACTGTAAAAATAAAGCATAACGCATGGCGAGTTGAGGAATGCTGCCGACTATCCTGCTTCATTTCTTTAGACTGAGTCGGTTTTGCTTCCGTTTGTTTTGATGACGATGGCTGTGCCATGCACAAGCGCTTTGGCGACCTTGTTCCGGGCGGCGGCAAGCAACCGCTGCACCGTGCCCCTCGAAATCTCCATGCGGGTTCCAGCTTCTTCCTGTGTCAGGCCTTCGGCATCACAGAGATACATGGCTTCCATTTCATCGTGGTTGAGCTTGGTCAGTTCAAGGCAGTGCAAAGGGATGCCCGCCGGTCGGAAAATTTGTTCCGCTTCGCCATGGAAAGGGCAACTGCAGCGTCGTGGTTTTTTACAGCGTGGTGACATGGACGCTATCCTTTTCTGTGGACGGAACATGGGTTTCAAGCACAGTCATGCGGAGCCGAAGTGATCCGAAACCGTGCTGTCGAGACCCATATCTGTTTCAATGGGAAAACAAATTCTCATGGCCGGTATCCTCTATTCGTGATGTGTGCATATGCACGATATTTCAGAGCAGGCACTGTTGTCAAGGACTGAAAATCGGTTACCATAGATTATGGAGCCGGAACCATCAGAACTACTAATGAAAAATCATGACAGGAGGTTTGCTTATGAATGATAATGATGGCGGAGCCTGGAGCCCCTATCTGGCAGGGGCATTGAGTGGGCTGGTATCGATCTGTTCGGTCTGGCTGGCCGGCAAGTATTTCGGTGCGTCGACGACCTTTGTCCGTTCTGCGGGGATGGTGGAGCAGGCTGTTGATCCTGAGCGGGTCGCAGCGATGCCTTATTTTATGAAAGAGGTGCCGATGATTGACTGGCAGTGGATGTTTGTCGTCGGCATTTTCATCGGTGCACTGATTGCGTCGACTACATCGGGCAGCTTCCGCTGGCAAGCGCTGCCCGAGATGTGGCAGACGCGCTTTGGTCCTGTCCGGTGGAAACGCTGGCTCGTCGCCTTTATCGGCGGCACGATCGGAATGTTTGGCGCACGCCTGGCGGACGGTTGCCCGAGTGGACACGGCCTGAGCGGCAGTATGCAGTTAGCAGTGAGCGGCTTTGTTGCCTTGGTCTGTTTCTTTGCCGGCGGCATGATTGTCGCCCGTCTGCTCTATGGTGGAGGTGACCAGCGATGACGACACTGCTCTATGGACTCGTTACGGGAATTCTGTTTGGTTTTCTCCTGCAGAAAGGCCGGGTGCTCCGCTACGACAAGCAACTGGGTGCGCTCCGCCTGCAGGATATGACTATTATCAAGTTCATGCTTTCCGCGGTACTGGTCGGTATGGTCGGTGTTTATCTCCTCAGCGATCTGGGTTTAGTCAAGCTTTCCATCAAGCCGATGATTCTCGGCGGGGTCGTGGTGGGAGGGCTGATCTTCGGAGTTGGCTGGGGACTGCTCGGCTATTGTCCCGGTACTTCACTGGGCGCGTTTGGCGAAGGGCGCTGGGACTCAGCCTGGGGTATCCTCGGGATGCTCTGCGGGGCGGCACTCTATGCCGAGGCTTATCCACTAATGAAGGTGACGGTCTTGACGTGGGGGAATTACGGCAAGATTACCCTGCCGCAGGTTTTGGGTGTCAGCCATTGGTTGGTCATACCCCTGTTCATCAGTGGGGGGCTGGCACTGTTCTATTGGTTTGAGAAGAAGGGGCTGTAGCGACAATCGCGTAACACAACCAATCCGTTATCAGCAGTAAAATTGCCTGTCTGTGTGGAAACGCATCGGCAGGCAATTTTTTTCTTGACAGCCAGGGAAACGACTCCTATTTTATAGGTGTAACATACACATAGAGGCGAAATCTGTTTTCGCCTGAGTGTGGAAGAGGAATTGTGTTATGCCAAGGGGACCAGGGATGGGTGGTTCGGGTGGCGGTTGGGGCGGAAGGATGGCTGGGCCCGCTGCGGCAGGTCTTGGCGGGGCATGTATTTGTCCTTCCAGTGGACACCATCAGTCCCATCAGCGGGGTGTGCCTTGCTCCGCGCTAAAGTGTCTGAAGTGTAGTGCAACGATGACACGGGAATAGCAACGGCTAGAGGCAGCAAGAGTTTTTCTGCTCCGCATCGACCGGGAGAATAGAGCAGGGTTGAGATGACGTTGACTCTGAAGCAAGTCGAACGGATG
This sequence comes from Geobacter sp., assembly GCA_003857395.1. The sequence continues at coordinate 3,312 of RPRC01000258.1, read as the reverse complement.
ACGCGGACAAGGTACAAGGAGGTTGAATCATGCCACGAGGAGACAAAACAGGACCAAGAGGACAGGGACAGATGACCGGGCGCGGAGCTGGATACTGCGCAGGTTCCGGCATGCCGGGCTATGCCAATCCGGTGCCAGGCCAAGGTTTTGGAATGGGTTTTGGCGGCGGCCGTGGATTTGCCGGCGGCGGTCGAGGCTGGCGGAATTGTTTTAATGCTACGGGGCTTCCGGGCTGGATGCGCTTCGGCGGTTCCGGATTTGGCGGCTATGCTGCACAGAATCCTGCTATGGAGCCAAATCCTGAAATCGCGAAACAGGCTCTCAAGGCACAGGTTGCTGCCCTTGAAGCAGAACTCGATTTCATCAAAAAGCGCCTCAGTGGAATGACGCGCGGGGTTGAAGAGGACGAGTAAGTGCGGTCGGCAATCAGGTCCACGGAATCGGGATGCTCTGCTAAAAAACCAAATAAAGGAGAACAATTGTGAAAGTAGCTTTCACCACCTCAGGTCAGAATCTTGATGCACCCATGGATGCCCGCTTCGGCCGCGCCACGGGATTCCTCGTCTACGACACCGACAGCGATACCTTTGAGCCGGTTGACAATCAGCAAAGCGTTAATACCGCCCAGGGCGCAGGCATACAAGCAACGGAAGCCATTGTCCGCCACGGTGCGAACTGCCTGGTGACCGGTCATTGCGGCCCCAATGCCTTCCGGGCCCTTTCGGCTGCCGGGATCAGGATTTACACCACCGAGGCAGCCACAGTCGCAGAGGCGCTTGAAGCCTTCCGGGCCGGCACCCTTGCCACCATAAATTCCGCCGATGTTGAAGGGCACTGGTCATGATACTCGCGGTCGCATCGGGCAAAGGCGGCACCGGAAAAACAACGGTATCCGTCAATCTGGCGCGGTCTACCGGTTCCGCAGTGCAACTTCTGGATTGCGATGTGGAAGAGCCTAATGCCCACTTGTTTCTATGTGGGCTGAAGACTGGCAGTGAGATTGTCACCATTCCGATTCCGGAGGTGGATGAGTCGCTGTGTGACGCCTGCGGCGAATGCGGCCGGTTTTGCCGCTACCACGCCATTGTCTCGTTTGGTGCTTCCCCGCTGGTGTTTCCCGAAATGTGTCATGGCTGTGGCGGCTGCACTTTGGTGTGTCCCCGGGGTGCCATTCGTGAGATCGGGCGGCGTGTCGGCGTGGTTGAGACGCAGGAGGTTGACGGCATTACTTTGATCCAGGGCCGGATCGACATCGGAGTGGCCATGGCGCCTCCTCTCATCCGAGCGGTCAAGTCGCGCATGAATAGCAAGGGGGCGACCGTCATTCTTGATGCTCCGCCGGGGACTTCGTGTCCGGTTATTGCCACCCTGCGCGGGTCGGATTACGTGCTGCTGGTTACCGAACCAACGCCTTTTGGCCTGCATGATCTGCGGTTGGCCGTAGATATGGTCAGGGAGCTCACCATCCCCTTCGGCGTTGTGGTCAACCGTATGGGCGTTGGTGATGACAGGGTCCACCAGTTTTGTCGAGAGCAGGAAATACCGATTCTCCTGGAAATTCCCGATGACCGGCGTATTGCTGAGGCCTATTCACGGGGGGAACTGGTTGTCGATGCGCTGCCGGAGTACCGTTCTCATTTCGCGACGCTGCTGTGGAATATCAGGGATAGTAGGAGAAGTCAGTCATGACAGGAATGAAAGTTCAGGAGTTGGTAATTATCAGCGGCAAGGGGGGTACCGGCAAGACCAGCCTGACAGCGTCGTTTGCCGTCCTTGCCGCATTTCCGATATTGGCTGATTGCGACGTGGATGCGGCAGATCTGCATCTCATTCTCGCACCGACTATTCGGGAACGTCATGAGTTTCGCAGTGGTAATGAGGCTGTGATCCGTTCGGCTGATTGCATCAGCTGCGAAAAATGTTTTGATGTATGCCGCTTTGGCGCTGTTGTGCCGGGTGGCGAAGGTGAAGCGTTTGCCATTGATCCTGTTGCCTGCGAGGGCTGCGGTGTCTGTGTCCGGTTCTGTCCCGTCGCTGCCATCGATTTCCCGGAATCCCTTTGCGGCGAATGGCTGGTTTCGGAGACGCGCTGCGGCCCGATGGTCCATGCCCGGCTCGGTGTTGCCGCCGAGAATTCCGGCAAGCTGGTCTCAACGGTGCGCAGCGAGGCTCGGCGTCTGGCGGAAGAGAACAAGCACGGCTTGGTGATCGTTGACGGGCCGCCCGGTATTGGCTGTCCGGTGATTGCTTCACTGACAGGGACTTCCCAGGCGCTGGTGGTGACTGAACCGACTGTCTCCGGTGAGCACGACCTGGAACGGGTACTGAAACTGGCGCAACATTTCGGCATTCCAACCTCGGTGTGCGTGAACAAATGGGACCTGAATCCGGCCATGACAGCGCAGATCGAAGCACTGGCTCTCCGCTCCGGTGCCCGCATCGCGGGGCGTATTCGCTACGATAATGGAGTGACAGCAGCACAAATGCTTGGAAAAGCGGTGGTGGAGACCGAAGCGCCATCCGCCGGGGATATCCGGCTGGTGTGGAAATCGCTCGGTTTGTAAATCAATCAGGAAAAGGAGCATAAAAATGGCGCAGTCGAGTGGTTGCCAGGGCGATTCCGCCCATGGCAGTCAGAGTCAGATGAATGAAAAATCCGGGATCGAAGAGGCTTTGAAACGAATTGGGCACAAGATAGTCGTGCTGTCCGGTAAGGGCGGAGTCGGCAAAAGTACCGTCGCGGTAAATCTTGCCGTATCGCTCTGCAGTAATGCCGGCTATCGTGTTGGTCTGCTGGATATTGATATCCACGGACCGAGTGTACCCAAGATGCTTGGTCTGGAAGGGACAATCATACAGCCATCGGAGAGAGGCAAGCTGATTCCGGTCGATTTTGGCGGCGTAAAAGTCATGTCCATTGGTTTCCTGCTCCCCGGTGAGGCTGATGCGGTCATCTGGAGAGGTCCGGCAAAGGCAAGTGCTATCAAACAATTCATTGGTGAAGTGGAATGGGGGGACCTTGATTACCTGATTGTAGACTGTCCTCCCGGCACCGGCGACGAACCGTTGACGGTGGTTCAGACCCTCGAGAAGATCGATGGTGCGGTAGTGGTCACCACGCCCCAGGATGTCGCACTAACGGATGTGCGGAAATCCATCAGTTTCTGCGGCCAGCTCAATTTACCCATTCTTGGGGTGATCGAAAATATGAGCGGCCTTGTCTGTCCCCACTGTGCTCAAACGATCGATGTTTTTAAAACCGGTGGTGGCGAAGCCATGGCGAGGGAGATGCTGGTTCCCTTCCTCGGCCGT